>JAMCVM010000158.1 GCA_023475835.1 Bacillota bacterium
GCCCCGGGACGACGAATTCGCGATGAGAGGCGAACGTCTGGATCTTCCACGTCCCGAACGCCAGCTCGTACCGTATTCGGGGCCAAGCCGGTAATTTGGCTCACGGCGGTAATCCCCCCGTAACCCAAACCCCGCGCCGTGGACCCGGCCCAGATCCGTTTGGCTTTCTCATTCAGCACGGGCATCATCGTGACATATTGGTCCTTCAAGAACCGACGGATCGCTTGAGTGATTCCCATCATTCCCGCCTCCCCCAAGATTTGGATGGAGACAAGTTCCGCATCGGCACCGCAAAATCCTTTATTCCGTCCAGTGTGTATTCGTAATATTGCGCTCTATAGGTACGGTCGACTGCCTTATGGCCTCTGATCCTCGATCACATCTTATCGGAAACCAACAAACCGCCGTCGGTAATCCATCACTTTAATTTTCCGGGAGTCCTAAGAAGCCCAAAAGCCATGGGACAAGCACCGCGACCCCTATCATCGCCAACATGACCGGTATCGGATCCATGATCGGTGGTTGGTAGAGACCCTGAAATTCGGAGGGCTCCATGGCTTTAGACCAAAACGGCGAAGGACCTTGAGCGTCCACAACGGCGATTTCAGCGCGTCGTTACCCATCTGATGCGGGATATCGCGCCAATAATCCCGAGGATCATGACGCCCCGTAACAAAAAGCGCAGCCGAGCGAACAAATTTGTGACCGCTTTGCGCCGCTCCGTATACCGGCGTAGCCAAGCAGTCCCAAACCCCAATCCGAGTTCTGAGGCGCCAGCCCTCGAAAAAATGTGCAATTTTCGAAGGGTGGCTTCATGTTGGTCAAACGACGTGGCCAATGCGTGGTGATTAAGTTTATTAGCGCCAACACCTAAGCCTCAATTGGGGAGCGTAGTCGAACTGATCACTGACGGAAGCCATTCGATGTCAAATAGCACGGTCAAGCCGACCCCAACTGTTCAGGTCGAATTTTTCTCTATCAGATGGCGTATGGCGTCTCCCGTCCATCACCGACCTTTTTGATATACTAAGCAAAACGCTCGCCAAAATTCTGCGGGAGGAATCAATCGGTGACTGAGCTCATTTTTTTGGTGGAAGACGACGTCGAAGGGGGGTTTGTCGCACGAGCCTTAGGTCCTTCCATCGTCACCCAAGCCGAAACCTTTTCCGATCTGCGTCAGGCCGTGCACGACGCAGTCATGTGCCATTTTGATGACGCAGATCGGCCGCGATTACTGCGATTGCACTATGTGCGGGATGAAGTCCTTTCCCTATGAAAACTCCTCGGGACTGGAGCGGCCAAGACCTGGCGAGGCGACTCGAACGTTTAGGTTACGTGATTACACGGCAGACCGGCAGCCACGTACGTTGTACAACGAAGCGTTTGGGAGAACATCATCTGACTATTCCTAACCATGCTGACCTTAAAGTCGGCACGCTCCATTATATTCTCGCGGAAGTGGGTCGACACTTTGATATGACAACCGATGACGTACTTGAAATTCTAAAACCATGACTCAACGCTTCTGGGGGATCGGCAGCCTTTGCTAGATGAACATGGGTTCTGCCGAGTTGGTGAGTAACTATTTAGGTATACCAATTTGGTTCGTCCAAACTAAAGTCAAACGGCAGCCAAATACATTGAAAAAACGAGGCGCTTCCCTGGACCATATCGAGAGTTTGTGTGATCCTGCCCCAAGTTGCGAAACGGAGGGGAAAGGGGTCATGGCATCCAAGAGTGCGAAATCGGACATCATTCCGGCTGAACTCCCCATCCTTCATGGACCGGGATTTGACTGGGATCTCGCTCAGGTGGATGAGGCTCAGGTTCAAGGGCTCTATGCGCGCGGGGCGTCGAAGCGTCCCGGCCATCATTCTGGCCATCGTGGCGTTGGTGCGAGGATGACAGCACGACCATGTCGTGCTTCGCCAGCGCGTCGACGCATTGGAACACCCACTCCACCAGGATAGCCACAACCGTTCGAAGCCGCCCCTGTGATGGCATTCGCAAGCGGAAGGCGAAACCGCGACGGCAGCGGAGTGGGAGGAAACCCGGAGGCCAACGCGGCCATGTGGGCACCACATGACGGCCGGTGGACCATCCCGATGTCGTGGTTCAGCCTGCGGTCGACCACTGCTATCGCGACTTGAGCGCGGTGCCCCCGGTGGAGACGCAACGCTGGACGTACCGAAAATTTCGTACCACCTACAGGAGCCCAACCATTGCGATTGGTATGCCTAAATAGTTACAAGTCAGGCCCACGAGGTCTAAATACTCGGGAATCGAGGGCGGTGGGTCCCTCAGAATGGCGTCCGTCCGGCCTTTTACCCGGACGTGATGCGCTATATCATCCCGGTGATTCCGGGCATCATCACGCCCCGGAACAAAAAGCGCGGCCGAACGAACAAATTTGTGATCACATTACGTCGGTGTTTGTAGCGGCGTTGCCGCATCGTTCCGAATTTCTATCCCACTTGCCAAGCCCTCTTCCGCGAAAAAATGTTCCACCCGTAGAGGGCCACTACGTGCTGCTCCGATGGAGCAGCCGGGTTTGTGTGATGCATCCGATTGCCGATCAAATCCGTGACCGCAACAATACCAACGCCCGATTAACGTAGGATACCGAACAATTACTGGAAAATATATAATATTCGTTGGCAAGTAAAAATTCTCTTGCTCACGAACCTGACAACATTGGGGTGCACTCAATAACGGCATCTAGGCGGGAAAAGTTGCACGAAGCTCGCCGCAGACCGAAGGGAGCAAGACGAGGCAATCGGCAGGATCATCTACACCCTACCCTGCGCTTTTCTGGTTAAGTCTAAGTTTCCACCAATGATTGTGGATTGTGTCAGGGAATGAGTCGCGTTCGGCCTCGCCAGTCGCCGTCGTCGGCTGATCAAATTCCATCGAAAATGACAACGTTGATTGGATTTCATCCGTCTTGGTGGCACAACCAGTTGAGTGGCATCATACGGCTATGGCTGCATCGTTTCATCGCGGCGGATCCCTCGGATAATGTGCTTTTGCAGGAGAAAAAACAGCAACATCAGCGGGGTGGTGGCCATAATGCCCGCGGCAGAAAGACGGCGCCAATCCACCGAGTGAGCGCCCATCAAAGTCGAAACGGCCACCTCAATCGGTTGGACCGCGGGCGAGACAGTGACAATCAAAGGCCACTGAAAGGCGTTCCAGGAGCCAATAAAAATGAACAGACCGATGGTGAATACCACTGGCCGGGCCTGCGGCAAGGCAATCGACCATAAAAACCGAAGATGACTGGCACCATCCATGGTCGCGGCTTCTTGGTAAGACTTCGGCAGCGAAAGAAAGAACTGTCGCAGCAGAAAGATTCCAAACACTGATCCACCGTAGGGAAGAATTTGGGCCCAGCGCGTGTTGAGCAAATGCATTGCATGTAGGATAACGTAGTTGGGGATCAGCAGACCCTCTGCGGGAATCATCAAGACCATCAAAATCATCAAAAAGACCAGGTTCCTGCCCTTAAATTCGATAAAGCTTAACCCATAGGCGGCGAGAATGCTGGTGGTTAAGGCGAGAGCCACCGTAATCACTGTGATGAAGAGAGTATTGCCAAAGTAGGTCAACCAATCGGCCATGTGCCACATGCGGACATAGTTGTGCCAGTCAAAATCGGGAATGAGATGGGGTGGGACGGTAAAGACGTGGGCGGCGGTATCGAATGAGGTGACGAACGCAATATAAAGCGGAAATAAGAAGGCCAATCCCACCACTAGAGCTACGACCCCACGAACGACCATGGGTAGACGCTTCCACAACCACTGAGCCCTCACTGGTAAAACACCCACCTTTTTGCGAGCCAATTTTGGATCAGGGTAAACAGGAGAATGAGCAAAACCAGCAAGATGGCCATGGCTGCCGCGTAAGAGAAATGATAATACTGGAAGGCGGTTTGATAGATTAGCAAGAGTAAGGTGGTCGTTGCATATTCCGGTCCGCCTTGACCTCCCGATAGGGCAAAGATTTGGGAAAACGCCTGCAAGCTTCCTATGGTGGTGATAATCACCAGAAAGAAAAGTGTCGGTGATAACAAGGGCAGGGTGACTTTGCGGAAGCGTTGCCAAGACGAGGCGCCATCGATGGCAGCCGCCTCCAACACGGTCTTGGGCACATTCGATAATGCTGAGAGCATGATGACCACGTCAAATCCTAGACCGTGCCAAAGACTATAAAAAGCCACCGATGGCAACGCCATATAGGGACTCAGCATCCATTGCGAGATCGGCAATCCCAACCATTGCAGGACCGCGTTGAGCACGCCGTATTGGGGATTAAACATCCATAACCAGCCAATCGAGGTGGCAATGACCGGCGTGACGTAGGGCAACAACACCATGGTTCGGATCGCATGGAACCAGCCGCTGGGCTGGGCAATGAGCGTGGCAATGCCCAGCGACCCAAGGATGGTTAAAGGGATCATGATCAGACTGTACACCAGAGTGTTCTTAAATGCCAGCCAAAAGATGGGGTAGGTGAGGGCTTCCTTGAAGTCGGACAGCCCACCCCAGGTGGTCCCCACCCCCAGCATATGATAATGGAAAAAGCCGAGGCCTAGTGAAATCAGTGCGGGAATGTAGACAAAGGCTAACAAGAAGACGGCCGCTGGCAGGAGAAAGCCGATCGCAATGAAGCCTTGCCAGCGCCGATGGCGTGGCTGCGTTGTTGATAGGGCACTTTTGCGCGCCACCCATTGTTCTTCCGAAGTCCATGCCATGGGCTTTCCTCCTTGTGAAACCTAAGAATGTTAAGACCGAGATTAACGAATGGTTAGCCTTTGACCTTGCCTGAGAGATAGTTGGTGCCTACCGTGGTCATTTGCTTGAGCGCTGAGGCTACCGACAATTGACCGCGGAGGGCCTTTTCCAGCACCACTTGGACGGCATTCTCCGCGGCTTGATAATTGGCGCTTCGGGGCTTAAACCACCAGGTTTGAGGATTGCTGAAACTCGCTGCCTCCGCTGGATGCTGAGTATAAAATGGCTTCATTAGGGCGTAGCCGGCAGGACCCAAGGGGAGATAGTTGGTGTGCTCATTCCAATAGACGTTGACGGCAGGAGAGGAGAGCCACTTCATGAAGGTCCAACTGGCTTGCTTTTGGGCCTGGGTGCCGACATTGAACATGGCCAGCGAGGCTCCGTTGATGTATTGGGAGGATTGGCCGGAGGTGCCCTTGGGTGCCGAGATGCCCCCCATCACAAACTTGCCTCCGACCGACCCCTTGTCGTAGGTATAACCCGCCGAGGCGTCAATCACCATGCCCACCTTGCCCGTTCCGAAATCGAGTTGATATTGGTATCCGGTGGTCATGATCATGCTCTTGTGAGCAATCCAGGAACGCAGCATGGTTAAGGCGCGGTTGGCTCCCGGGTTGTCGAGCGAAAACTCGGTGCGATGGGTCGCGGTGGGAAATATCTTACCCCCGTCCGACAGGGTGATGTCAAAAAACTGCCGCAACGCAGGCGTCCAGGCAATGCCATAGTAGCCCTTGCCTAGTTGAGCGATCCGGCTGGCGTCGTTCCCTACCGCTGACCAGGTGGTCGGAGCCGTCGTGATCCCTGCTCGCTTGAAAAGCGATTCGTTATAGTAGATGACCAGGAGGGACTTTTTTTCTAGTGGCATCAGGTATTGCTTGCCAGCATTCGATTGCATGTCACGCCAGACCACGGGGTAGTAGCGCTTGTGAATTTCTTGCGGTGTTAAACCGGAGGGACCATCCACATACGGCTTCAGGTTTAAAATAGCGCCAGCTTGTGTCAACTGGGGAACGATGTAACCCGAGAGCATGCCCACATTGGGGGCTTGCCCAGCCTCAAAGGCAGCGAGTCCATGGGTCGATGCGCCTTCGTCGTGAAAGGTCACCTGAATGTCGGGGTGACTGTGGTTGAACATTTTGACCTCGTCGACGACGGCAGCATGCAGGGCACCTGAAGCATGGCCAGCCCAATAAACAATGTGGACTACCTTATTGGCAGTGGGCGAACGGTGGCTCGGGGCGTTGAACCCGACGGTGCTTCCGGATATCAGGGCGGCTAAGGCAGCGAAAGATAATACACGGTAGACGGGCTTTTGCGTGATCCAATCGGATATTGGCATGAGAAGAGCCCCTTTCTTGTCTCGATCTGTTAGGTTTTGGTGGGTAGCGGGTCCATCACCGGGTCGGTCTACGATTTCGGGCTATGAGCACGAACGAGAGAGGGCCTTGAAGTCGCGTCCTCGTTCCGAGCTTCATGGTACTGGCCGGTCATGAATTCTAGACGTAATCGAGATTAAGATTTGGAGAACCTTTGGTTAGGACATTAACCAAGCGTTAACTCGATGGTCGCGCGGGTCCAGGAGGCGTCGTCGGATTTGGGGAAAAGGCGCCATCCTGCATTGAGGACAGTTGGTTTTGGTCCGTGATGAGCGTCTACTTTGGCGGCTTGCAAGACGGACCAACCCCTCGTGGCTTAACGAATACCCTGAATCCGTGACACGGACCCTCTAAAGGAGGGTCCTATCGTGTATTGACGCTGTTTTCCCTGGTTTAGGGCTTTCACCCAATGGGTGATGTTCACAAAGTAGAGTCGTTCATCCGAGCTTTTTGCAATGTGCGATTGGAATGGTCGATCGCGGATAAAATCTCCGGTCCTATGGAGCCTTTTAGACGGATTCTCCGTTGAAACACTGAAAATGGTGGCAAAGGGCCGCCAAAATTTGCGTTGTAGGCCTGGCCCACGGAAACGGCAGATTTTATGCGAATGGGTGTTTGTTTTGATAGGGGTCAGCGCGTTTTTTCTCCCTCGCCCCGGGGCGAGATTTTCAGACGTGTGTTCGTCACGGATTCAGGGAATAATTAACACAATCTTAACGGAGAGATCATCAAAGGATCATAGACCTCGCCTAAGATGAGAAACGTAATCGCGGCAGGCGAGGCTCGCGATGATCATCTTCGATTCCATCACACTTAGTCCTATTAGGAGGTATTGTACGGTTATGGATAAGCCACCGCCGTCGTCATCTAGTACTCGTGATCAAATTCTCAAGCCCTTGGAGGATGCCGGTTTGTCGGGTTTTCACTGGCGTACGTGGTTCACCGCTGGCATGGGATTTTTTACCGACGCCTACGATCTCTTTATTATTGGGGTCGTCACCACCTTGTTAACGCCGATATGGCATCTGACCACCTTGGACCTTATGATCTTGAATAGTACCGCCCTGTTTGCTGCCGTATTGGGGGCGCTGATATTTGGCCGTTTGATGGATCGCTTGGGCCGGAAGACGGTGTACGGCATTGAAGCCATGCTCTTAACCGGCGGTGCCATTCTCTCCGCCTTCGCACCGAATCTATGGCTGCTTCTAGTCTTCCGTTTTATTGTCGGCGTCGGGGTTGGTGGCGACTACCCCATGAGCGGGATCATTATGAGTGAGTTCTCCAACCGCAAGCGCCGAGGATTTATGGTCAACGCGGTCTTTGCCATGCAAGGCTTCGGCTTATTAGTAGGACCGGCGGTGGCTGCCGTGCTTCTTGCAGGCGGGATGCCTGATGCGATCGCGTGGCGGCTGATGTTGGGATTGGGAGCGATTCCAGCCGGGGTGGTGATTTGGCTGCGCCGAGGGATCGCCGAGACCCCGCACTTTATGCTCGGCGCTCAAGGCGACGCGGCCGGCGCGGCCAAAGTGGTGGGAGGGTTGACCCACACCTCGATGGCATCCGAGGGCGAGGTCAAGCCGTTGTCCAAATCTGGACGCATTCTTTTTACCAATCGGCGTTTTTTGCTGACCCTGATCGGCACGGCCTTTTCTTGGATGTTTTTGGACATGGCTTTTTACGGCAACAGCGTATCGTCGTCGTTGGTGATGAAGTCTTTGTCCCCTCATGGGACCTTGCTGAACCACACCGTAACCTCGATGCTCATCTTTTTGGTGGCTGCAGTGCCTGGGTATTGGGTGTCCGCATTGACCATCGATCGGCTCGGGCGCAAATTCATTCAGGTGATGGGATTTTCGGTGATGGCGGTGGCTTACGGGGTGCTTTGGCTGGTGCCCGGAATTGCTCATGAGACTACCGAGTTTCTCCTGGTGTATGCCATCAGCTACTTTTTCATTGAGTTCGGTCCCAATAGCACCACGTTTGTCTTTCCCTCTGAAGTGTTCCCAGTGACGGTCAGAGGGTTGGGGTTTGGCATCTCGGCTTCGGCCGGTAAATTCGGAGCAGCGATTGCCGCCTTTTTGTTTCCCGTGCTCCTGATTCAACTCAAGTTGTCGGGCACGATGGGACTGTTAGCCGGCATTTCGTTGTTGGGAGTGCTGTTGACGCTGTTAGCCCTTAGAGAGTCCAAGGGGTTGACCTTGAGAGAAGCGTCACAGGAAGCGCTGCTAGAAGTTCCCACGGATCCGAAGAGTAGCCGTGGGTGAAGGTGATTGAAGCGAGTGACAGCCCCTAAGTATGGAGAGCAAAGAGGCTACCCTGCACACTTCATGCGGCCGTGACAGCCAGAAGAACCCTTGTTGAGGAGCGAAGAGAAGAAAGAGGCGTGGTGCCCATGCGGAACGAAAGAACCAAGCCCAGTCGTGATGCGTCCGGTATCATCCCATTCCCCGCACTCCGCCAGGGTCGAAAAATTTCACGGCAGTGGGACGTGATTGCAGTGGCAATTACCTTGGCTGGCCTGAGTTGGGGATGGTGGCTGGTGGCCGCAGCCCCGGTTTGGTGGTGGCAACTCATCTTAGCCGTAAATTGGGCGGGATTGTGGGGGGCGATTTTTGACGCGTATTGGAATCGTGGCCGTCGATACCGAGAGGCGGCCACGAGCGATGGAAAAATACCTGCCAAGAGTGGGCGTAGGCGATAGCTTTAAGTGCATGTGGATGCGAAGCAGGAGCTTCGCGGTGCCCTGGTAAAGATTTCGTCGGTTGCCGTTCGATGAACGCATCGTTGGTGGGCGAAGGATTCGAGCCAGTGTAAAGTCTTACCCAACGGGTTTGAACCCGAATTTTTTACAGATCTTCCGATGAGAAAAAAACATGATGACGGGGCTTATCGCGGCTGAAATAATCCCCAATGACGGATGTTCATATTATCCGCACGAGTCAAACTTTGCGCGATAAGCATGAGACTGCAAACGGTGAAAAATTCAGGTCGACCCAATATTTTCGTGGGTGGGGGTAATATCTGGCCGCTCTCCGTAGATGACAGGGGAACGGCTTGCCTTGGTCTCAGGGCTAATCACAAAAAAGTGGGGAACCTCTTAAGAAAATAAGTATATAATAATATCCTGATGGAGGTGAGTCGTGTATCAGGAATGGAGTGAACGATTTCGAGCCCTGGGTGACGGTACCCGTTTGCACATTTTAGGCATTCTTTCTGTACGCGATGCCTGCGTCTGTGAACTGGTGGAGTTGCTGCCGGTCAGTCAGCCGGCCGTGTCCCAGCACTTACGGAAATTGAAACAGGCAGGATTTGTTCGAGAGTATCGACAAAAGTCGTGGGTATTCTATGCCCTTCGAACGGATCTGCCTCCGGTGATAGCGGCGTTTTTGCGCGACCTTCCCGTAGCGGAGAGCGATGTCTCGTGGCTGAGCACACATGAAGTGGCCGTCTCGTGTGCGGCCAGGGATGCTTCAGAGCTGGGGTTAAGAGGGTGTTATTGAACACCCCTAGAGAGACACTTTATACTGTTCGCAGACTGTCCGAAGACTCGGGGGGGACGTGCCCTACGCGCATCGAGAACCGCGAACCGACGTGTTGTTTAAACAGGTGCCGCGAACAATAGATCATTAGCGAAGGGGGCGGGGACCCGCCCCCTTTTTAATAGGCAAGACGTTATCACTTGATCATAAAGAGGGGAATCCGATGGCCTTAGCCTTGGCACTGGGGTTGTTTGTTGTGGTTCTGGTGTTGATTATTACGCAGCCGCGCGGACTGTCGATTGGCTGGACCGCAGCCGGTGGGGCCATCTTAGCGCTAGTATTAGGAATTGTGTCATTGGCCAATGTCGGCACGGTGGTGGGGATTGTCTGGGATGCGACCCTGACCTTTGTCGCCGTGATCTTGATTTCTCTCATTCTTGATTCGATTGGATTCTTCGAATGGGCGGCGCTGCATATGGTGCGCCTTTCCCGTGGCCAAGGAACTCGGCTTTTTCTCCTGCTGGGCATCTTGGGTGCTCTGGTCGCGATGTTTTTTGCTAATGACGGGGCTGCCCTCATCTTGACGCCGATCGTCTATGAGCAGACGAAGGCATTAAAACTTGACCCCAAGGCTACATTGGCGTTGATTATGGCCAGTGGTTTTGTCGCGGATACCACCTCACTGCCCCTGGTAGTTTCCAACTTGGTGAATATTGTCTCTGCGGGCTATTTTCATCTGGGGTTTGCTTCCTATGCGGTTCGCATGGTTCCGGTGGATATGGTCTCTCTGGCGATGAGCTTATTGGTTCTCTTTATCTTTTATCGCCGGGTCTTGCCCCAGACCATGCCCACTACGGTCCTCCGCGAGCCACGGTCGGCCATCCGGGACATGGCGATATTTAAGGCCGCCTGGATAGTGCTCGGGCTCTTGGTGCTCGGCTATTTTGCCAGTCAGTGGCTCCATTGGCCCGTGGCTATTTTTGCCGGAGCGGCTGCCATTGGCCTCCTAGTCATTGCCCATTCCAGCCCGGTGATTTCGGTGCCGAGGCTGGTCCGGGAGGCACCGTGGAAGGTGGTGGTCTTTTCGATCGGCATGTATGTGGTCGTCTATGGGTTGCGCAACGTGGGTTTGACCCATCTGTTAAGCACGGTGTTGACGACATTGACCGATCGCGGCAGTTTGATCGGTGTGGTCGGCACGGGAGTGGTAGGTGCCGTACTCTCTTCGATCATGAACAATATGCCCTCGGTCCTCATTAATGCCTTGGCCATCCACGATGTTGTCGGATCCTCGGCCCTTCACACCGCGATGGCCTACGCCAATGTGGTGGGCTGCGATTTGGGACCCAAGTTTACCCCGATAGGCTCGCTGGCTACGTTGCTCTGGCTTCATGTGCTGGAGCGGCGGGGGATTCGCATTACCTGGGGATATTATTTTCGCGTCGGGCTGATGTTGACCATTCCCGTCCTCCTGGTCACTCTAGCGGCGCTATGGGGGTGGTCCGCGGTGATCACGTAAATCACCGGGGCTCCCACCAAGGACTTTTTCAGGCTCATGGGGGAGCCCTAATCGGAGATATCTAGTGTAGAGGCACGATTTTACCCAGGTAAGGAGAGACTGATCATGCAAACCTATCAGGTGCAGGTCACACGAGTCGATCCGCAGCACGTCAGAGCCGTGATCCGATCCTTCGACTTGACCTTGGAAGCCAAGCGGGCGGATGAAACCGTCGGTTTCAATCCGGGGGAAACCTTGTTGTCGGCTTTAGGCTCTTGTCTATTGACCGGGTTGGCTCTGGTTGCCGATTTGTCTCAGATCCCCATAGACGCAGTCGCGATCCATCTCGAAGCGACGCGGCAGGATCGCCCGCCCAAGTTAGTCAGCATTCGCTACCAGCTCTGGGCACACACCGAGGTCTCAGACGAACGGCTGAACCGACTGGTGATGATGGCTGAAGGCAATAGCACCGTCTTTCCAACCTTGACGGAGGCGGTCAGCATCTCTGGGACAGCGAGTGTCGGGACCCCGCCCGAAAGTTAAGCGCCCCAGGATCCGCATTGGGTGTAGATGTTTTCAAGAGATGGTGACGATTGCTAAGGGAGGTTTTTTATGTCATCGCTACTCATCATCGGCGGCAGCGACGCCGGAGTAAGTGCCGGCCTTCGCGCCCGGCAAATAGATCCCACACTGACCGTGACCATGGTGCTCGCCGATGCCTTTCCTAACTACAGCATCTGCGGACTGCCCTTCTATCTGAGTGGAGAGGTTGGGGATTGGCATCAGCTTGCCCATCGATCGTTGGCCGACATCGAAGGCCAGGGGATTCAGGTGCGGTTGAGCACTCGGGTGCGCGATATTGACCCGCGTGAGCACACCCTCAGGGCTGAAACCGCCAGCGGAGCGACGGAGATCTTGGCGTACGATCGGCTCATGATCGGAACCGGAGCCGAACCCGTCCGGCCTCCGATTCAAGGACTGGAACAAAACGGAGTCTTCACCCTACACACGATGGAGGACAGCTTCGCGATCGCTCGATATCTGGAAAATTCGCGGCCTCAACGCGTCTTGATTATTGGAGCAGGTTATATTGGCTTAGAGATGGCCGACGCACTCTCGCATCGTCAGTTGGAGGTTACCGTGGTGGAGCAGATGCCCGCCGTCCTGCCCACGGTCGATCCGGCGTTGGGTCTGCCATTGGAGACCTACCTGCAAAATCACGGGGTGATAGTCCATACCGGGGTGCGGATTGAAAAGATTCGAAATAGTCAAGCTGACGATCGCGGGCTTCGTGTCATCGGAGACCACCATTTCGAAAAAGAGGTGGATATGGTCCTGGTCGTCGTTGGCGTCAAACCGGTGAACGCTCTGGCTCAATCGGCCGGCATCCGCTTGGGCGTCAGAGGAGCCATCCAAGTCGACCGCACCATGGCGACCAATCAACCCGATATTTATGCCGCAGGAGATTGTGTGGAAACGTATCATCGTCTGCTAAACCGGACCACCTATCTTCCGTTGGGCACGACCGCGCATAAACAAGGACGAGTGGCGGGAGAAAATGCGGCCGGAGGCCACAGGGAATATGCGGGCTCGCTGGGCACCCAGGTAGTCAAAGTGTTTGACTGGGCCATTGCCCGCACCGGTTTTAAGGACCAAGAAGCCCAAGCCGCAGGGTATCATCCCTTTACCTCGGAATTTCGCGTATGGGATCATAAAGCGTATTATCCTGGCGCCCGGGAACTCGTTTTTCGTCTCACCGGAGACCTCCATACGGGCCAACTATTGGGAGCGCAGTTGATGGGGCACTGGCAAGCCGCGGTGGCTAAAAGAATCGATATATTCGCGATGGCGCTTTATCAACAGATGTCGATGGCAGAAGTGTTGAACGTGGATCTGAGCTATACACCGCCGCTTGGCAGCCCCTGGGACGCCGTGCAAATGGCGGTTGAGGATTGGATTCAACAGGTCCGAGCGGGCAACCCGTGAAGCGAGATAAACAGGGGCCCGAATCTTCTGGCCTAAAAAGGAGCATGGGTCCAAGATGCGAGCCAAGCTTACGATAAGCGCCTCACCGCTCTCCCGTTCGCCGGACTTTCGCGCGCTGCGGTCGACCGCAAATGGTGGCCGGTCGACCGCAGGTGATTCATGAGTCATCCTAAGCGAGGGGATCCCTTAGGTGGAGTTTAGGTGCCGATGGCCTTGGTCAACGTCTGATAAATGGCGGGATTTGCGTAACCTACTTGCCAGAGCGCGATCCCAGCTAAGTGATCGGATTTGGCCAAGGCGATCTTTTCTGCGATCGACTTGCGGTTCTCCCACCATAGAGTATGACCATTCACGGTGGCCGTGGTTTCGTCGTAGCGAGAATTCCAGGTCGCGTGAGTTTTTTCTGCAGCGGTAATCTGATTGTAGGGAATCGTTAGTGCATGGGTGCTGCCAGCCGCCCAAGAGTACCCATATAAGGCGATGCCAAGATCCAGTTTGCTCGGGGAGATCTGCCCTGTCAGCCTGGTGGTAATGCTTTTAACCCAATTCAGAGCGGCCACCGGTCCCGCCTCCGTGCCGTCGGAGTGTTCATCGTAGCTCATCAAAACAAACTGATTCACTTCAGGCGCCAGCTTGGCATAGTCGTACGCCCCGCCAGAATGAGGAACAACATCGAGGGTAATGCGGTCGGTTTTGGGCAGGGTATCTCGAAGTTGCACCATGAAAGCGGTTAAGTCGGATTGGAGCGCGGCTTGCGGCGGCTCGAAGTCGATGTTGACACCTTGATATTTCATCGTGGCCAACACGTGCTCGATTGCCAGCACGGCGACGGTACGAGTAGACTTGCTGGTAAGAAACGTTTGCTTGCCGGTCGCATCGTTGATGAGCGGCGTAATGGCCAGATGCTGTTTGTGGGCTTCAGCCAACAGGGCGGCATCAACATTGGATGTGACGGCCCCGCTCGCGGTGACCGAGTACCAGAGTGGAGAGATGGCTGAGAGCGTGTGTCCACTTTGGGCAAGCGCACTCGCTGGGCCAGCTAAGTGATGATCCCAGAACCCCAAGACCCTAAATGGACTGGCGGTATTTGAGGATGCGGTGTCCGCTGGCCTTTTGCTGCTCGCTCGCTTGGTTTGAGCATGATGGGAATTGCGGTGTAGGGAAGCGTGGCCGACCGTGCCACAGCCGACGATAGTTAAGGATGATAAGCATGCCAAGGCGCCCATGGCCCGTTTACTCATCGCGTTTCACCTCCGATCGTAGTGTGCGCCGACGGGATGCCGCCATTCGCGGACAAATCTGGCAACAATAGCTGACGCGCCCAGATCGAAATGGGCGGCTCAACGCTAGGTCCTTGAGCCCAAGACGTGTTTTGTGGCACAATCAACCCGGAGTCAAGCACCTGAGATGGGCCGCAATGTTGGGTCAAATCTTGGCAGGATTGGATTTTTTAGTTGCCATGAACCAGCCAAGCCACCCCCGTGTCTCCGATGAGGAGGATTTCGATGATGAGAACGATTAGACTAGGAACCAGTCGCTTAGAGGTGCCAGAGGTTGCCGTAGGTTGCATGCGCATGAGTAGCCTAGACAAGGCCCAAGCTGAGCGTTTCGTTCAGACGGCGCTCGAAGCCGGAGCCAACTTTTTTGACCATGCCGATGTGTATGGTGGGGGGAAATGCGAGGAAATTTTTTCCGACGCGGTCCATATGACGGCAAGCACCCGGGAACAGCTCATTTTGCAAACCAAGTGCGGTATTCGCAGCGGCTCCTTTGATTTTTCTAAGGACCACATTCTGACGGCGGTGGAAGGCAGCTTAAAACGCTTGAAAACCGAGTATCTAGATGTCTTGCTGCTCCATCGGCCAGATGCGTTGGTGGAACCAGAAGAGGTGGCCGAGGCCTTTAGCCAATTGGAGAACTCCGGCAAGGTGCGCCACTTTGGCGTATCCAATCAAAAACCGATGCAAATTGAGTTGTTGAAGAAGTATGTCACCCAGCCATTGGTAGCCAATCAACTCCAACTCAGCATTACCAATGCGACCATGATCTCCAACGGGATCAACGTCAATATGGGAAATGAGGCGGCAGTGGACCGCGACGGTAGTGTGCTGGATTATTGCCGACTGAAAGAAATTACGGTGCAACCGTGGTCTCCCTTCCAATTCGGGTTCTTTGAAGGGGCCTTTCTTGGCAATGACCAGTTTCCTCAGCTGAATCAGAAAATTGATCAGATTGCGAAGTCCCATGGGGTGAGCGACACCACCATCGCCATTGCCTGGCTGCTTCGCCATCCAGCTCGGATGCAACCGATCATCGGGACCATGAATCTCACCCGCTTGAAGGATTCCTGCCGGGCTAGCGGCGTCGATTTGAGCCGTGAAGAATGGTATGAGATTTATCGCGCGGCCGGTAACGTTTTACCCTAAACCAAGGATTTGGAACCAGGGTCAGGCTACATAGGTTCGTGGTCCTCCGAGGGCATCACGGCACCGCCTTCAGAAGAGACCTCAAGAGACTCTGGATACGCAGTATCCAGAGTCTCTTGACTGGTTCATTCGGGCCCGATTTCCATCTGGCAGGAGCTAAAGCCGGCACTCGAACCAAGGGATGGTCATTTCTCCGGGGTGAGATCCTCCGTGACTCCAAGCCAGGGGCTCGGAGGAGGTGGTGTGCCAGATGAAGCCGGAGGGGGGAACTAATAGGTAGTCGCCGAGGCGACTCAAAAAAGGGGATACGTCGCCTTGGCCGAAATAGTGTTGGTCGACCAAGTCAGCTACGGCTACGACGTCGATCGGCAGATCGCTGAAGTTGGCCAAAGCGCGTTTAAGAGCACTCATGTCTTCGACGTCCACCGAAACCGCCGAACCGATTTCGGCGGGTATCGGCGGCAGACTAGGTAGCTGGTCGACCAAGAGCGGATAGGATAGTTCGCCGCGAATCGGAATATGACCGTGATCGGCAGTGATCCAAAGCCAGGTCGTTTGTCCCGAAGGCGCGGTGAACTGGTCCAGTTGACGATCGACGGCTTCGATTTCCGCGACCCATTCGTCGCTTTCGACCCCTCGGCGGTGATTCACGGCGTCAATGCCGGAGGAATAGAGATAAAAGATTCCCGTGCGGTTTTCGGCCAGGGCCTGGTTTAAGACTACCGATAGTCCCGAGTCCCGGATGTAAGTCGAGAGATGGCGGGTATTTCTGTGCAACAGTTGGGTTAACGGTCCTTTGAGAATTCGGTGTTCTAGGATGGCTTGATAGTGAATGCCCAGGGCCTCAGCGGATTCGGCGACGAGGTCCTGGGCTAGTGCGAGGGACTGGGGGATGGAGCTTTTGAACACATCGATCACCTGGTGGTCGCAATAAAGAGATTGGCCTATCAGGCCATGCTGAGCAGGATCGGACCCCGTCAACAAACTAGCCAAGGCCACAGGCGTCATGGAGGGATTGACTGTCGTCAGAGATTCTAAATGACTCTCTTGGCTAAGTAGGCGGTCTTGCAACCGGGGCATGAGACCACGGGCCAAAGCCCTGGTCAGTTGGTCATACCCCAGGCCGTCGATTAACCATACCACCACCTGGTCGACGGTGCCGGGTGTGGCTCGGGTGGAAAGTCGGGGTGAATACTGATCGGAAAAAAGGCTCAAT
The DNA here is from genome assembly GCA_023475835.1 of Bacillota bacterium. GTDB lineage: Bacteria > Bacillota > Sulfobacillia > Sulfobacillales > Sulfobacillaceae > JAMCVM01. The sequence goes on from JAMCVM010000158.1 coordinate 16,778, forward strand.
GCGGTCGGCATAATATCGCTGATCCGCGCACCGGTTAAAGCCATAGCCGCGCTCCTTTCCATTTTGTTTAGAATATCACAGAAAAGGTTCTTTGCTGTTCGGCATGGGTAAGCTTGCCGGAAGGACTTCGGCCGACCGCTGGCGACTAAACTTAGCCCTCGCACGACCCCGGCCAAGTTTAGACCGTCCGATTCAAGACCGCTTGGCGGGTAACTGTGGAACCGTCCACCAACCAAACTTCGGAAATGAGACGCTTTCAGTGGTCCGTAAGAAATGCCCGCCGCTTGCCACAAGCCTTTCTTGCACGTCCCTAACCCCGTCTCACTAGCGATCAAGCCCGCGGTTTCGGAAATCACCCAGGCCGGTGCGGGATTCATGGCATCGTCCGGGTCCCCAGCCCAGCCGAACTTTTATTTGGCGCGCTCATGGGTAAAAAAGGATTCGATAGTCGTGGTCCTACGGGTTGTGGTACACTGTGCACAATTTTGTGCACGGAGGTGTCTTGATGCGTCGGTTCGCGTTTGTGCTTCACCCATTGAGATTTGATGATTTTGCCAGAAAGTTCAAGTTTACTCGCTATCTACCGGAGCATTTGGTAGAAAACGCGTTTAAGTTTGTCAATCCGTTGGTGACCGGTCATGTGACCGGCGTTCGATCCGAGGCCACCGGCGAAGAATTGGAGGGCTGGTTGATTGGTCTGCCGATGACCCCGCGGGTGATTATGGAGTCGCCCTATCCCTTTGTGCTAAAGAAGCTGGAAAAAGCAGGGCACCTAGCCGAGTCCTTAGGCGCAGAAATTTTAGGCTTGGGGGCGTTTACCAAGATTGCCGGCGATCGTGGACTGAGCTTGGCCAACCGGCTCAACATTCCTGTCACCACCGGAAATTCCTACACCACCGCGACGGCCATCGAAGGCGCGATGAGCGCGGCTGAACGGATTGGCATCGACCCCGCCCGGGCGACGGTGACGGTCATCGGGGCGACGGGTTCGATTGGCCGAGCGGCCTCGATGCGCTTGGCTGGCCAGGTGGGTAGACTCATTATTACCGCGAGGCGCCCCGAGCCGCTACGGCAATTGGCGGACTGGCTCCGGCAGATGGGCCAAGATCAGGTCGAAATCGGCGAGTCGTTGCCGGCAGCGGTCGGTGAGGCAGGCGTGGTGATTGCGGTGGCATCGGCCCAGGAGGCGATCGTAGAGCCGAAACACCTTCGCCCGGGGTCGGTATTTTGCGATGTGGCTAGGCCGCGGACGCTATCCGGCGTGGTGCAGAAAGAACGCCCAGATGTCTTGGTCATCGACGGCGGGGTGATTCAGGTGCCCGGAGCTGACGCCGACATGGGACTAGATTTTGGGTTTCCTCCGAAAATGGTGGAAGCCTGCATGGCGGAGACTATGATTTTAGCGCTCGAAGGGCGACTCGAGCCCTTCACCTTGGGACCGGAAATATCACCGGATAAGGTGGGCGAGATCCATCGGCTCGGGGCGCGCCATGGGTTTCGTTTGGCCGGCCTCCGCCGCTTTGAACGAGCGATTGCCGATAGTGAAGTCCAAGCCATTCGCCGCCTAGCGACGGGTTCTGCGCCCGTTTAAGAAAGCTTTTTGGGAGACTTTGCAGAACGTTTGGCGTTAACTTTGAAAGTGGGAACGGACTTGGGGCTTGGGCTAGTCTTTTTGGAGGCAGAGTCACTGCCATTTTCCGGGGTCGCGGTCGATGAAGTTTTTTTGATCGAAATTTTTCCGGTAGGCTCGAGATAGGCTTCCTCGACCTGGTTGAGGTTATCCACGCTATTCTGACGAAGTTCCATCATCAGATCGGGATGGCTAATCCGTTCGCTAAAAAGGCGCTTGTGGTCGGGCTGACCTCGATAGATGATTCGGGTTGGTGTGCCTTGGGTTAACTTTTCCAGGGGACGCCAGCGCACATTAAACCAGGTCAGGATGTATTGCAACACCCCTAGCGCCACGGTGATGCCGATGGCATTAATGAGAGGCGTCTTGGTGTCTTCCATCCCCAACGCGACCGCTTCGCCGATCATGATGACCACGGCAAAGTCAAAAGGGCCCATTTTGGCCAAGGTGCGTTTACCCATGAGGCGAAAGACCATTAAGGCGACTAAATAAAGGATTGCCGTTCGGTACATCAAAGTGAGCAACTCTGCCAAATAAACCCCTCCCTATCGCTATCCGTAAGGTGTCCTGATCGGACAAACCCTATACGAGGCAGAGACTGGCTCGTGGTATGATAATCTAAACGACCGCGAAGGGGATCGGTATGGGACGCAACACCTTAGACGTTATGCAAGAGGCACGGGCACTCAATGTGAAATTTGTACGCCTGCAGTTTACGGATATTTTAGGTGTGGTAAAAAATGTTGCTATTCCTGTCGAAGCTTTAGAACGGGCCATGGACGGTCAAATCATGTTTGATGGGTCTTCGATCGAGGGATTTGTGCGCGTAGAAGAAGCCGATGTCTATCTGATTCCCGACCCCGACACGTTTCAGATCTTCCCTTGGCAAGCGCATGCCGATGGAACGACAGCCCGGCTAATGTGTGACATCGCCAATCCGGACGGTTCACCATATCCTGGCTGTCCGCGGAGTGCCCTCAAACGTATTTTGGCGGATGCCGAGACCCTGGGGTACCAAGTCATGGTCGGTCCGGAGTCGGAGTTCTTTTTGTTTGATCGCGACCAGAACGGGATGGCGACGACGCGGACCACGGACCAGGCAGGGTATTTTGATTTGTCGCCTGTGGATTTAGGCGAAGACGCCCGACGCGAGATGGTGGTGGAGTTGGAACGCATGGGATTTCAAATCGAAGCCACTCACCACGAGGTCGCCCCCGGACAACATGAAATCGATCTCCATCACGACGACGCCTTAAAGACTGCCGACAACATTGCCACCTTTCGTTTTGTGGTGCGAACGGTCGCACGCATGCATAACTTTCACGCAACCTTTATGCCCAAACCTCTGTATGGAGTGAATGGGTCCGGACTCCACTTGCATCAGAGCCTGTATCAGGATGGCGTGAATGTGTTTGACGATGTCAAAGGCATAAACGGCCTCAGCAAGACCGCTTTGCGCTATATTGCCGGGTTAATGAATCATGCCGAGGCCTATACCGCAGTCACGAACCCTTTGGTCAATAGCTATAAGCGTTTAGTGCCGGGTTATGAAGCGCCGGTTTACGTTGCTTGGTCGGCGGGCATTCGCAGCCCGATGGTCCGAGTGCCTTCGCAAAGAGGCGCGGCCACGCGTATTGAACTGCGGTCGCCCGATCCTTCGTGCAATCCCTACTTGGCGCTGGCTTTGACGATTAAAGCAGGACTGGATGGGATCCAAAAGAAGATGGAAGCGCCCACGCCGGTCACGCGCAATATCTATCGCATGAGTGCCGACGAGCGATTAGCCCTGGGAGTCAAAAACCTGCCTAGCGATCTCGGAGCAGCCCTCGACCGATTAGAAGAGGATCCGGTCATGATGGAAGCGCTGGGAGAGCATATTGCTGAGCGCTACATTGAAGCCAAACGGATTGAGTGGGATGTCTATCGCCAACAAGTCCATGACTGGGAAATCGAACAATATTTGAGCGTTTATTAAACTTTTATTGAATAAACATGCACGATTTGGTATATTGTTGCGGAGGTGATTTGAATGCGAGCGGCGGTCTTGGGAGCCACTGGCTACGCCGGTCTTATGGTGGGGCGCTTATTGGTCAGGCATCCTGAATTGGCCGTCGTCAGTATGGTTTCGGAACATGCAGCGGGTGACAGCCTTCAAGATTTTATGCCGCCCCATCCTCGGCTTCCCCGGCGATTCATCTCGCCGCAGGAATTCGACCAGAACCCAGTCCCGGATGTGGTATTTTCTGCCCTGGGTGCCGGTCAGGGGATGGATCGGATGCGGCGATTGGTGGAGCGTGGGTGCCGGATTGTGGATCTAGGGGCCAGTTTTCGCTTTCAAGATCTGGCGATCTATGAACGCTTTTATGGGCCCCATCCCGATCCTCAACTGCATTCGCGGAGTTTTACGGGCTACGCCGATGACCCGGATTTGCAATATCCGGACGACCGGGAGATTTTGGGGAACCCAGGCTGTTATCCCACCGCCTTTGCGGTGGCGATCGGACCTTTGGTCAAGGCATTGGGGCCCATCGCCTACCTCCTGGTGGACGGCAAGTCAGGGGTGTCCGGGGCTGGCCGTGTGCCGAAAGAGCATCTTTTGATGGGAGAAATGGCCGAAAATGTCGAAGCTTATAACCGCCCGGGACAGCATCGTCACAGTGCAGAAATGGCAGTGACAAGCGGGGGAAACGTGGTCTTTCAGCCGCATTTAATGCCCATGCGGCAAGGCATTTTGCTGACCATTTATATCCCAGAGCCTCCGGCGTCGGCTCAAGAGATTCGGCAAATATGGGACGATGGGTATTCGCAAAACCCTTTCGTGCAGTTGGGCTCGGATCACAAAAAACCGAGAACGCAATCAGTGCGCGACACCAACCTAGCGGCCCTGGCCGTCGATGAAGATAGCCAGACCGGAACGGTGGTGATTTACAGCGCCATCGACAACTTGATTAAGGGTGCCGGTGGACAAGCCATTCAACACGCCAATCGATGGTTCGGCTTCGATCCGAGCCTTGGCTTACTGTAACTGGAGGACATGATGCTATCTGTTTCGCTGCCCCCCTCTTTGCCCCAGATTGCATTTCATCCGGGCGATGTCACCACCCCGCAGGGATTTTGGGCGGATGGGCTCACCGCTCACTTGCGCGATGACAGTCTAGACATGGCACTGTTGGTTTCGCACCCTGCTGCCGCCTTCGCTGGGGTGTTCACCACCAATGCGGTGCGCGCCGCCCCCGTCGACCTGACCGAAAAGGTGCATCAGCGCGGGGTTTGCACGGGGATCATTATCAATTCGAAAAATGCCAACGCCTTGACCGGGGCGATGGGTAAGCGCGATGCCGAAACGATGCAAAGGACGGTCGCTTTGGCGTTAGGAGTAGAGCCGGAGACGATGGCCGTGGCTTCCACGGGAGTGATTGGCTGGCCCTTGCCCATGGAGAACGTGAAAACGGGCATGGAGCAGTTGACTGAGCGCTATCGCCGATCAGCGATAGCCGATGGCCGGGCAGCGGCGCAAGCCATTTTGACCACGGACACGGCGGCCAAGGCTGCGGCGGTCACCATTCAATATGCGAAAGGACCCGTGCACCTCGGCATGATGGTGAAAGGGTCGGGGATGATTCATCCGCACATGGCGACCATGCTAGCCTTTTTTACCACTGATGCGGAAATTTTGCCGGGCCGTTTAGATCGTATGCTGCGCATGGCGGTCGAGCGTTCTTTTCATCGCATTTCGGTGGATGGAGATCAGTCGACCAACGACATGGTGCTGATTTGGGCCAATGGCCGTTCTAGCGTCAATCTTGAGACCGATGAGGATTTGGCGGTGTTCGAGCACGCTTTGACGGAGCTCGCTCGTCATGGAGCGCGGCTCATTGCTGCCGACGGAGAAGGTGCCACCCATCTGATTACCGTTCGGGTCAGCGGAGCCTCGAGTGAGGCCGATGCTGCGCTGAAGGCGCGGGCCGTGGCCCGTTCGGCTTTGGTGAAAACCGCGGTGTACGGGCGCGATCCCAATTGGGGCCGGGTATTGGCGGCGGCGGGTAGTGCCGGGCTGGCGTTTGACCCAGATAAGGTGACATTAACCATGAATGGATTGCCTCTTTATGTTCAAGGAGAGCCGGTTCTCGGTCAGGAGGCCCTCTGGTCGCAATCGATGGATCGCCCCGAAATCGAATTTAGTTTAGACTTGGCCGCAGGCCATGAATCTGCGGAGGCGTTTGGATGTGACTTGACCGACGGCTATGTGGCTATCAATGCCCATTACCGCACGTAAAGGGAGTTGAGATCGTGCGCGGCGTGTTCAAGATAGGCGGTAGCGTTGTCAACAAGACGCCCATGCCGATTTGGGTAGATGAGCTAAAAGCACGGATTTTGGCCCACGATCAAATCGTGGTGGTCCACGGCGGCGGATCGTTAATCAGTCGGGAACTAGAGGCCCGAGGGGAACCGGTTCAGTTTGTCCAAGGTCAGCGAGTGACCTCAGACCGGGCCTTGACCGTGGTGCTCTCGGTATTAAAAGGTCAGGTCAATGGAGAATTGGTGGCCTATCTCGCGCACCAGGGGATTTCGACGGTGGGGATTTCCGGTATTGATCTTGACCTGTTGCAAGCGCTGCCAGTATCCGCCCCATTGGGCCGAGTGGGGAAGATCCAGGCGGTGGATTTGAGGCTGATTGAGGCACTGTGGCAGGCCGCGGCGGTGCCGGTGGTCGCGCCCTTGGCTGGCGATGGCAGGGGCGGCATCTTAAATGTCAACGGAGACGTGGCGGCAGGAGCCCTGGCCGGTGCCCTTCGCGCCGACTACTTAATCTACTATACCGACAGTGGCGGGGTTAGAGCGGTGGCCAGCGATCCGACCAGCATTCGTCTGGTTCTTCATCAAGAAGAGGCCGAGCGATGGATCGAGGACGGAACCGTTTCGGCAGGGATGATCCCTAAGTTGCGCTCTGGGCTTTTCGCCCTTGACCAAGGGGTTTCGCGGGTGGCGATTGGAGCGTATCGGTCGGGGGCGGGGACAGAGCTTCGACGCTAGGCTCTAGGCGATGGTCCATCGAAAGCGGATTGGGCTGGATTTCAGTCAATAGCGGGTGAACCCGGGCTGCACTAGGAGGAGTGAGCGTGATCGTGATCGAGACCAAGGCCTTAATGAAGTTTAGTCGTCGCTATCCGTTGGTCTTAGCCCGCGGCGAGGGGATGAAGGTGTTTGACGAGCAGGATCGAGGCTATTGGGATTTTCTGGCAGGCATTGGCGTGTCTTCCCTGGGGCACAACCATCCGCGGGTTCGCGCTGCCATTTGCCAGGCTATTCCGCTCTTGCACACCTCCAATTGGTATTGGAATCGGTCTGCGGTTTCATTGGCGGAGGCCCTGTCTCGACTGTCTAACGGCAAAGAGGTCTTTTTTTGCAACTCAGGGACCGAGGCCAACGAGGCCGGGTTGAAGTTGCTGCGTCGATTCGGCAAAGCCGATGGACGCTATCAGGTGGTTTCGATGCTAGGCGGGTTTCACGGTCGGACCATGGGGGCGATGGCGATGACGCCGACGCCTCAGTACCGAGACCCGTTTCGACCGCTTCCCGATGGATTCTTAGCGGTGGCATACAATGACCCGGATGCCTTGGAAGTGGTGCTCCGCAAAGAGCGCCCGGCTGGGGTGGTGATGGAGGCCATTCAGGGCGAATCGGGCGTGGTGGTGCCCGATTCGGGTTATTTAAGGCAAGTCTCCGATCTGTGCCATCGCTACGGTGCCTTGTTGATGATCGATGCGGTGCAGACCGGGATGGGACGTACCGGCAGTTGGTTCGGATTTGAGCATGAGCCTCAAGTGCAACCGGATGTGATTACGCTGGCCAAGGGATTAGGGGCTGGCATCCCGATAGGTGCGGTGTTGGCGAGATCTGAGGTGGCCGATGCACTAAAACCCGGCGAACACGGAACCACATTTGGGGGAAACCCACTGGCCACTGCGGTCGGGGGGGTGGTGGTGTCGTGGTTGGAGGAGGAGGGGCTGGACCACGTGCAGCGAATAGGTGCTGTGCTTGAACGCCATCTCTGGGACTTGAAGGCTCGCCATCCGCAAGAGATTTTAGAGGTTCGTGGTCGTGGGTTGATGTGGGGGATGGTGCTGTCTCTGCCCAATACCAAGGTGGTGGAACGGGCGATGGCGCACGGGCTTTTGGTCAACGCGGCGGGCGGTAATGTGCTTCGCATGCTCCCGCCATTGATCGTTGACGAAACCGCGATCCTCGCAGCCATGGCCATTTTGGACCAGTCGTTGACCGAGGTCAGTGAAGAGAGCTAAAGGAGCATCAGCGCAGGCGAATGAGAGCTAGGCAAAGGCTTCGTATCAGATGGACGCATCGGGGTCGGGGATGGTCGCTGGCTTCCGCGTGAGGTGCATGTCAAGGGGACCTACGGAATCATCGCTAAGGCCAAAGGGGGATAACACAGTGACAGGTGGAGTAAATGCAGGAGACACGGTAGTTTTGGCGTATTCGGGAGGGTTGGATACGTCGATTATCATTCCCTGGCTGAAGGAGACCTATGACGTCCGGGTGGTGGCGTTTTGTGCCGATTTGGGTCAAGGTGAGGACTTGGCAGCAGTACGCCAGAAAGCTATGAACTCGGGGGCGGCGGAGGTGGTGATTCGCGATCTGCGCCAAGAATTTCTCCGCGATTTCGCTTTTCCCATGATGGCAGCAGGCGCGGTCTATGAAGGGGTTTATCTCCTCGGCACTTCGATTGCGCGACCCTTGATCGCGCAGCACTTAGTGGCGGTCGCTCGAGAGAAGGGGGCGCGAGCGATTAGCCATGGGGCGACCGGGAAGGGCAACGATCAAGTCCGGTTTGAGCTCGGGGTCATGGCATTGGCGCCCGACTTGAAAGTGATCGCACCGTGGCGGGAATGGACGATTACCGGTCGCCTTGAGGCCATGGAGTATGCCGCGCAGCATCACATTGCCGTGGCTGCGACCAAGGCTTCACCCTATTCCCGCGACCAAAATCTCTGGCATGTCAGTCACGAGGGAGGCGTCTTAGAGGATCCGTCGGCGCCTACCCCCGAGGATGTCTACACTTGGACCACGGATCCGGTCAAGGCCCCCGATGCGCCAGAGCGCATCCAACTGGCTTTTGACCAAGGGATGCCGGTGGCTGTCAATGGTCAGGCGATGGACCCGGTGACCTTGATGGAGACGGTGAATGCCCGAGGAGCGGCGCACGGGGTGGGCCGAGTCACCATGGTGGAAAACCGGTTGGTGGGTATGAAATCGCGCGGGGTCTATGAGACGCCCGGCGGCACCATTTTATATGCTGCCCGGGCGGCTTTAGACAGCCTGGTCCTCGACCGGGAAACCTTGGCTTTTAAAGAGGCCGCCGCCCTTCGGCTGGCTCGATTGATTTACGATGGCTGGTGGTTTTCTGCCCTGCGCGAGGCCTTGATGGCCTTTTTTGCGGAAACCAACCGCACCGCTACCGGCGAGGTAACGCTGGTTTTATATAAGGGCAGCGTTTATGCCGACCAGGTGACGTCGCCTTACTCCTTGTATTCCCAAGATTTGGCAACTTTTGATGGAGGCCAATATGACCACAAAGACGCGCAAGGCTTCATCCGCCTCTTCGGATTGCCCCTAGCCGTGCGTCATTCACTGGTTGCTGGGGAGTCGGCGAATCATGTCTAGCCAAGCCCGCAATCCAAGGTTTCAGAAGGGACAGACCGAGTCGTCGAAGGCGTTTACGGCCTCGGTCAGTTTTGACTGGCGGCTTTTGCCCTACGATATTCAAGGATCGAAGGCGCATAGCGCCATGCTGGTCCACCAGGGCGTGATTTCGGCCGAGGAGGGCGAGTTGATTGCGCAAGGGCTCGATCAAATCCTTGCGCGGTGGCAGGCAGGAGAACTGGAACCGCGACTCGATTGGGAAGATGTGCACATGAACGTGGAGGGGCAATTGTTTGCGCAAATTGGCCCGATCGCGGGGAAACTGCACACCGCGCGCAGCCGCAATGACCAGGTGAGTCTGGACATGCACTTATATATGCGCGCGGTGGGCTGGGATTTAACCGCCAAGACGCTGGGCCTGCTGTCGGCTTTGATTCATCGAGCCGAGAACGATTTTGATGTCATCGTTCCCGGCTATACACACCTGCAGGCGGCGCAACCGGTGCTCTTAGCCCATCATTGGATGGCCTACGTAGCCATGTTGGAACGCGACTTAAGCCGAATCGATGACTGGCGCGAACGCCTCGATGCCTCGCCGCTGGGAGCGGGCGCCTTGGCGGGCACTCCGTATCCCACGGAACCCGAGTACACCGCTCAACTGTTGGGATTTTCAGGGGTCTACCATAATTCGTTAGATGCCGTTTCGGACCGTGATTTTTTACTGGAATTTTTGTCCTGGTCGGCGATTTTGGGGATGCATCTCAGCCGCTTGGGCGAAGAACTTGTGCTGTGGTCGAGCCAAGAATTTGGCTATGTCCATATGGATGACGCCTACGCCACCGGCTCTTCGATGATGCCGCAAAAAAAGAACCCGGATGTGGCCGAACTGATGCGGGGCAAAGCGGGCCGTCTGAACGGGAATTTGATGACCTTATTGACGGTCATGAAAGGTCTGCCGCTGGCTTATGATTCGGATATGCAAGAAGACAAAGAAGCCGTGTTTGATACCGTCGACACCTTAAGCGGGCTCTTGCCGGTGGCCCAAGGCATGTTGGAAACGCTCAGCGTCGATCGCCGGCGCATTGGGGCTCGTCTCGGTCAGGATTATACCCGTGCCACCGACATCGCCGATCTCTTGGTGAAACAAGGCATGCCATTTCGCCAAGCCTACCATCAGGTGGGAGGTGTGGTGGGCCGATTGGAGTCCACGGGCCGGAGTTTCGACGCGATTTCCGACCAAGAATTGGCCGAGTACCTGCCAGGAATCAGCCGCTCGGATATCGAGGCTTTGTCCCCGGACCAGTTGGTCAAGGCGCGCGGTCAAAGCCTGGGTACGGCTCCGGATGCGGTGACGGGCCAAATCCGGGCGGCTAAGTCCCGCGTCCATCAACGAATGGAAGCGCTCGCATCGCGCCCCTGAGCGCTGGCCGCGCACCGTATCCTCCGCCACGGATCGTCTTTGCGCGAAGGGGGGAAATGCCCGTGCAGCCAAGGTGGGAGTGCCTTCGGGGCCACTCCCACCTTGGCTCGGGCCGCTTCACTTTTAGTGGGCACGAAAGGTGTGGCAACAAGTGATCTCACGGTTTTGCACCGGAGTCTCCGCCATCTGACTTAAACTCGCATCAGCAGCCAGACTTTCGGGCGATTGCGGCGATGATTGATCCGAGGTAATCAAGATTTGGTCGGCTGCGCAAAAGTTGTCTTGGGCCCAAAAATAGCAGTTGCTCACCGTGCAACGGACTTCTAATTCGGACGGCATGACGATCCCTCCCGGTCTCATTTTGCCAGTCATCGCTGACTGGAAAGCGGCCTGCCTAGTGTGGTCCGAGAACGGTTCGGCTATCCGTCGGCGCTGAGCCTGAAATACCTGCTAAGATAACCAGAGGAGATTTTTAAGGAGAGATGAGTGTGGTCCAAGCATTGGGATTTGTCGGCCTGGGCATTATGGGCCAGGCCATGGCTAAGAACCTTTACGGCGACGAGCCCTTGACCGTCTACAATCGCACCCGGGAGAGAACCCGAGCGCTTCAGGAGATGGGCGCCAGGGTGGCGGACACTCCTCGGCAAGCCGCTAGCGCCAGTCAGATTTGCTTCATCATGGTGAGCAATGATGAGGCGCTCAGGCACGTCACTTTGGGTGAAGACGGGGTCTTGGCGGGGATGAGCCCAGGCAGCATTGTCGTAGATCATTCGACTGTGTCTCCCGCGATGACCAAAGAACTCGGCGGATTGGCCCAAACTCGAGGCGTTTTCTGGTGCGATGCGCCGGTGACCGGCGGCGACGTCGGTGCCCAAAACGCTACGTTAACGGTGATGGCCGGCGGCGAAGCGGTGGCCATCGAACGCATTGGTCCTTATGTGGCCCGTATGAGCCAGCGACTGGTCCACGTGGGC
>JAMCVM010000103.1 GCA_023475835.1 Bacillota bacterium
CCCTGGCCACAGAAACCAAAGGCCATCATCTCGTCCGTAATTTTCCTGATAGAGGTTCACTATAACCGATCGATCGGAAAATGTCCACTCCCTTAAAAAATGGCGAAATTACAGGGGGTTGCAAGACTTTGACGGGACCTTGATTTCAGTCTTTAGGTCTATTGACATCTTCGTTGACCCCGTTCGCTTAGACGCTTTGGGGCATCGTCTGGCTTCTGGTAGATTCCACGCATCGACCCAGTCGCCATCGGCTCAGGTCTTCACCGGAGTCAGCAGTGGCGGCCAGCTGGATCTGGGTTGTTTGCCGATAATGACACGATCCGATAAGATTAGTAGGAGAATGGTCGTATTCATGGTCCCTAGAACATACCTGTTCGCGACTCCCTTCTTTAAAAGAAAATGGTACCTGCGAAGAGAGTCAAGCCCGGGTTGATGAGTGACTGTTTGGCTGTTTGGTCGGCCACGCTCCACACCAAGGCGCTACGACGTTTGACATTCACTCCGCATTAGTGGGTGAGGCCATGGGACACTGAATCCGTACTGTCAACTACCCCGGCCTAAAGGCCGGAGCTTGGGAAAGCTCCTGAGTTGACCAGCCTTGGCCCTGCAGATGCAAGGCTCCGTTCGGTCGGTCATGACACCCTTGGATGCTTCTCCAGTCTGAGGCCCTGTCGCCCGTCATTAAAAGCCAGCTAGGGGTAGCGCGAGCGGTGTGACGGACCTGACAAGCCGACTGAACTTTGGCGAGGAGAGACTTTCGTAACAGAAAGCGGTACCAGTCCCTTACGGGACTCCGAAAGGAGATCGCGTCATGGTGTTTGTGCTGGATCAACACAAGAATCCTTTGATGCCGTGCACCGAAAAGCGAGCGCGGCAGTTGCTGAAGCGAGGTCGAGCGGTCATTCACAGGATGGCCCCGTTCACGATTCGCTTAAAGGATCGCACGATAGACTCCTCGGCATTCCAGCCGCTCCGGGTCAAGTTCGACCCCGGCAGCAAGACGACCGGGGTGGCAATGGTGTTGGAAGGGGCCAAAGGCCCGAAGGTCATTTTTCTCGGGGAAATCGTCCATAAAGCGGGCATTAAGGCGCGCTTGGATGCCCGAGGGAATCTCCGTCGAGGGCGGCGGCATCGGAAGACCCGATACCGGCCGTCTCGGTTTCAGAACCGCAAGCGGGACAAAGGCTGGCTCCCACCCTCTTTAGAGGCACGGGTCGATCAGACCCTCCACGCGTTGGTCCAGATCCAACAGCGCACCCCGATTACGCACCTGAGTGTGGAACACGTCAAGTTCGACACCCAAGCGATGGATCGTCCCGACATCTCCGGGGTGGAGTACCAGCAAGGCACCCTTCTGGGCTACGAAGTGCGGGAGTACTTACTAGAAAAGTGGGGCCACGCCTGCGTGTACTGTGGAGCCACCGATGTCCCCCTGCAATTCGAACACATCGTACCCAAGAGCCGAGGCGGGAGCAATCGGCTGAGTAATCTGACCATGGCCTGCAAACCCTGCAACCTCCGAAAGAATCAGCAAACAGCGGCAGAGTTCGGCCATCCGAACATCCAAGCGCAGGCCCGGAAGCCCCTCAAGGATGCGGCGTTCATGAACGCGACGCGATGGCGGTTGTACGAACAACTCCAAGCAACGGGCCTGCCGGTGGAAGGGGGCTCGGGTGGTCGCACCAAAAAGCAGCGGATTGACCATGGTTTGCCTAAGGAACATTACTACGACGCCCTCTGCGTCGGGGAAAGTACCCCCATGACCTTCACGGGCCTGCCGACGTATATACCGATCTGGTCTGCAAAAGGACGCGGCAATCGCCAGCGGTGCCGCACCGACGAGCACGGGTTCCCCACCCGCCATCTTTCGCGGCACAAACAGCATTTTGGCTTTCAGACCGGGGATCTCGTCCAAGCGGTGATCCCTCGGGGGAAATACTCGGGCACCTGGATCGGTCGGGCGACCGTGAAAGCGAGTGGGCAGATCCGCGTGGTCACGAGCACCGGCGTCCATCCCACCACTTCGCATCGCCATTGTCGTATGCTACAGCGTGGCAATGGCTGGGTCTATACCCAAACCCCTTCGAATCCGGAAAGGGGGCAGGCGGCTTCCTCCCCGGCCTAAAGGCCGGAGTCTCCGCCGCCGAATTCTGATGAAAGCATCTTCATGGTTTTAGGGGCTGCCCGAAAGTTTGGCTTAGTGCAATTTAGATGGGCGCCTGTACAACAAGCATTTCGGGGAGGGTACCTAACGTGGCACAAACGGAAGCACATGATCACTGGAAAGAAACGGTTGACATTTTATGGGAAGCGCTAGACCGGGCGGTCGCATCGGATGAGGACTTAAAGCTATCCGATTACGTCCCCCACTGGCTTGACCTGGGCAATCAGTGGCGCGCACATCCCGATAAGTTTCACCCCGGCTCCCTCTCGGACCTAGGCATCGAAACCGCCGAACGTTCGCAGGTGATGGCGCGATATTTTACCGAACGCCTACGCTTACAAAATCTAGCGGAAGATCTGGCCCGAGTGCGAACCGTAGCCAATCGCCGCGCTGATGAATCTAATCCCCCGCGAGGGTCTTTCGAAGTCTTGGCACGACGCTTGCAGGAAGAAACTCCCCTCAGACCAGCGCAAATGCCTCACGCTGCCGTGGTCTTAACCTCCCATCCCACTGAGAGCACCCGGCGAACTGTGCTTCAGCACATTCGAAAGCTGGCCGGGTTGTTATCCGAACAACCGCAAGGACTCATCGCTGAAAATCTCTGGCGCCAACGCATTGAGCGCATGGTGCGAGTCATTTGGCGCACGCCAAGCCTTCGTCCCAATCGGCCCACGGTGCTGGACGAGGTCGAACTCGGGTTGCTTTATGTCACTTCCACCTTATTTCAAACCTTGCCCGATGTGCTGGCCGAATTGAATCAAGTGCTAGCCGACCATGCCCTACCTCCGGCTCGTTGGACGATTGGATCGTGGATTGGAGGCGATCGCGACGGACATCCTTTTGTTGACGTAGAAGTCACCGCGTATACGCTTCGCCGCCAACGCGAAGAAGCCTTTCGACTTTATCGCCAGAGCCTTGACGAATGCGAGCGTACTTTATCTTCGGCCGAGCGTTATCTCGTCCATCCTGAAATTGTAGAACGTTGGTTGGACCTCGCAACCGAAGGCGATTTGGCCGAACGTCGTCAGGACCTCGCCAAACGCTACCCGTTGGAACCACTGCGCCAATTAGTCGGATTGATGAAGGTCAAACTCGAGCGCAGTGAACAGCGCTTGCCTGGTGGTTATCCTCACGCTGAAGCATTTCGCCAGGAGGTGGATGCCCTAGCCCGCTTATGGTCGAACGACCCTAAGGCATGGCCGGAGGAGCTTAATCTTCTGCTCAGTCAAATCGATCTCTTTGGCTGGCATCTGATGTCGTTAGACCTCCGCCAACACCGACGGATCCATGAAGAAGCCATCGTCCAAATGATCGGCGAATCTTTCCGTGACTTGAATGAGGATGAGCGAATTATGGTGCTCGAAGATTTAATTGCCCATCCCCGTGCCTTGATTCCGGCGTCCGACGAAGTCAAAGACTTGAAGGACACGCTCTTGCTGGCGGCCGCTGAACAACGGATGTGGGGAGTCGAAAGTTGTCCTCATTACTTAATTTCCATGGCGCATGGCGCCAGTGATCTTTTGAGTGTGTTGGCGATTATGAAATCCGTCGACCCCAGGCTTAGCTTTGACATTATGCCCGTCTTAGAAATGTTGGATGATCTGACCCGAGCGCCACAGATTTTATCCGATCTGGCCAAGTCCACCGCCTATCAACGCCACTTGGAAAGCCGCAATCGTTACCAAGAAATCATGCTAGGCTTTTCTGACAGTACCAAAGACGCTGGCACCATGGCAGCTTCGTGGGCTATCTTTGAGGCTCAGAAGGCCCTGGGGCAATGGGGCCGTGCCCATGACATCCGCATCGGATTCTTTCACGGGCGCGGCGGAGCTTTGGGCCGCGGCGGCGGTCCGACGTCCTATGCGATTTGGGGTCAGCCGGCGGAAAGTGCTCAGGCACCCTTGCGCATGACCCATCAAGGGGAAGTGCTCTCGCAAAAGTTCTTGCTGCCTGACATGGCGTGGCGCAGTTTGGAACTGATGACCCAGGCGCAGGCGTCGGTTCAGCTCTACCCGCCCGAAGATCCGGGAACGCGGTCGACTGAACTCATGGACCGGCTCGCCCAAGCAGCGCACCAAACCTATCGCGAGCTGATTGACCATCCTGACTTCTGGGATTACTTCCTAAGCGTCACCCCTATTAGCGAGATGTCGGCGCTCAACTGGGGATCGCGGCCCTCCTGGCGTGAACAGTTCCGGTGGGAGGATTTGCGCGCAATTCCTTGGGTCTTTTCTTGGAGCCAAAATCGCATGCTTATTCCTGGCTGGTATGGCGCTGGCACCGCTCTGAGCCAGGTGGTGGGTTCGCCAGAAGACTTAGCCTTGGCTCAACGGCTGTACCACGACTGGCCCTTTATGAACACGTTGATCCATAATCTAGAGCTGGCGTTGGTCAAAACCAATCTTCCAGTGGCTAAGGCTTATCAAAGTCTCGCCAAGCCCGCTTTAGTCGAATTCTTCTGGCCGTTAATCGAGGGAGAATATCAACGCTTGCACGATGCCGTCGTGGCCATTAGCGGTCATACCACGTTGCTTTCCAACCAAGCACGGCTAAGTCGAGCCATCGCTTGGCGAAATCCTCACGTCGACATCCTGAACTATCTACAGATAGAGTTTTTAACCCAATACCGTTTAACTGGCGACGCCAAGTGGTTAAATGCGGTCGCCCAGAGTATGGAAGGTATCGCCCTGGGGTTGAGAAACACTGGCTGACCTTCAGTTGCCATCCCAGCGCCCATGAGTGAGACGGCCGAGGGTCCATCGTTTTCCGCGAGCAACGCTCAAAACGATGGATCCTTGTGTTTGTCGCTTCGACCCTCAGGCCTTTCGCTAGACTCTTCGCATTCACCATGCCTCCGGCGATTGCGGGAAGGACCGTTAACCTCAACCATCCATCCCATCCATGCACCAAATTGCATCTCTACAGTGTTTGAAACGTTCATCAGAATTCGGCGGCGGAGACTCCGGCCTTTAGGCCGGGGTAGTTGACCCTAATTCCCCAGATCCCCATGGATTCAAAATGGCCGCCATCCAGTCTCATCGCCTACTCGAAACGCGCAACTTTCTGTCCGCACAACGACCACGGACTCCGTCGGACCCATCGCGTGCGCCTTAGCACGTTCCGCCAGGCCGCACAGAGATTAGGGCCAGCTAAATGACCAGGCTTTCCATCCCTCGGCCACTTTTATGGTTTGCATCCGCCATGCACTATTCGATATAGGCCCTGAGTGCTCCCCCTAAAGCATAGGCACTCGCGCGACGCAGGGTGGTACCGAAGTAGGAAAGAAACGGCTGCTCGTCTTCGATAAAAAATTTGCCTTCGCTGAAAAATGACAAAATATGCATCCGGCAATCGATGCGGTCGTAATGCCCGATTGGCAAAGGCTCGTAGATCTTAGTGTGGACCAAGGGAAGAATATCGTTTACCTCGCCCTCAGCTTCAGCTAAATCGACAAGATCTTTGAGACTGGTACTATGCGATGTCACAGCGTCCATACGCTTTCTATCGCGCTCGATCCGGCGAAAACCATCGTCCAATCGACAGCGCTCAAATTGCTCGGCCAACAGGGCAGGAAACTCAGCAACTAATATCGATTCATTGATCAAAAATTCGATGCCGTCTGCTGCCTCGTGCATCGTAAAGAGATTTAAGTCCAGTTCGCGACTCAACTGGTTTTGAAGCACGTCGGCATCAACGTGCAACGACCGGCAATCGCTTCGTCCAAACTTCGCCCGGTACACGACCCCTACGTGCAAATAAGTTCCCATGACTATCCACCCTTTCAAGAAGAGAAAGCGCCTCTCGGGCACACGAAACCCAATACCCGCCCCCTGCACTGCAGATGCGGACACGACAATGCCCGAACCCCATCATAGTATTTCACTAGCACTTCAACGAAATCCCACACCGTTCTGAATTCTTTAATCAAATCCCTTGCAGCCGTTGTCATTCTGAAAATCTGGCGGCTCGGACGGTTCACCTAGATGGGTGCGACTATCGAATCAAAAACCGCGGAACTTTGCCAAAATCGACGAATCTTCGCGAGTAATATCGTCTCAACTCGTCTAATTCCCATCCTCATTGGCCAAGATATCAAGCATCGGCATCTTTCGTCAAGCACAATCGTTCGACTGTAAACGACAGCACAGCCCGTGACCTCACTCTGCGAAGGCTAACATCCTCCGTCAAGAGGGTCAGGCGCGTCTGGCCGCGCTCCAGATTGCCTCTCTCTATGCTCGATCCCCGTGGCCCACGGCAGGGATTACGCCGGAGCAGTATAAATGGGTCGTCCTCGACGCACGGTTTGAAGGACCCGGCGGTCTCGGTTCATCACCACGAAGTCCGCGGACAGCCCTGCAATCAGTCGACCGTGCC
>JAMCVM010000097.1 GCA_023475835.1 Bacillota bacterium
AAGCGGCCCGAAACTCTGGTTCGGTTTCGACCAGCGAACCGAGAATCCCTCTGGGGGCCAAAATCCCACCTTGGTTGGCCTGTGCCAGCACTGCCCGCACCCCGGGAGACAGTCCAGGACCGGTTTGACTCGTTCGCGCCCGAGCTTGCCATTCGGTGGAAGCCAGAGCCCAATTCTGTTCCAACTTCCTGAATTGGGTTTGCAAGGCGCGTTGGCGACTTTCTATGTCAGCGCGAAGAGCGAGAAATCGGTCGCGGTCACGACCCAGCGAAAGCATCTCCTCGGCCTGCCGCCTATGCTCCATTAAGCGCTGGCGCCAAAGCTCTTGCAAACGGTCGCTATCATCGATCCCCAACCAAGCTTGAAACCGACTTTTGGCTTGACTCAACTCTAGCAACGCTTGATCGAGGGCCGCGAGTTGGGCCGCTAGAGGTTCCCGTTGGTCAAGGTGTTCGCGAAGACGGCGTTGGATTTCCTCGAGTTCAGACTTAAAGTGCTGAGCACGGACAAGAAAACCCCCTTCCTCAACCGGCCCCACCGGTTCCACCACACTAGGGTTGGAGTCGCCGATCCACTGCGACAATTGATCTGCGCGAGTCCGCAGACTTTCCAATTCGCGCTCATATCCGGCAATAATCGCTTCTGCCTTGACCAGTCCGGTCTCAGCTTCACTGACGGATTGAGTGGCAGCCTCCAGCGCTTCCCGAAGACTAGACCACTGGCCCCTTAGCTGCCCATCTTCTTCGTCCAGTTCTCGCTGTTTTTGCTCGCGCTTAAAAATTTCGCCTCGAATTTGTCCCGCTGCTTGCTCCTCGGCCGCACACTCTGCCGTCAAACGGCGGACCTCCGCCTCGTCAATGGCAAACCGAGTCCGTCGCACTTCAGCATTTAGTTCGTTGGCACGAGCGGACAACTGATCCAGCCGCTCCTCGACCTGGGCTCGTCGCTTCACCCCGTCGGCCTCTAAAGCCACCTCCGCAATGAGGTCTCGAAGTCGAGTTAACTTCACTTCGACCTCGGCTAAATGTTGGATCGTTTCGCGTCGACGAAGCCTGTAACGCGACACTCCTGACGATTCCTCCAACTGTTCCAGACGCTCTTTAGGCTTTAACAAAAGCGCGGATTCCACCCCTCCTTGACTGATGATGGCGTAGTTGGAACGGCCGAGGCCGCTGTCCAAGAACAGATCGGTGACATCTTTCAAGCGAACCACTCGTCCGTTTAACAGATATTCGGACTCGCCATTGCGGTAATAACGCCGCGTAACCGTCAGCCTGTCTGGCCAATCTGGATCATGGGAATTTGCTTCGTCAAAGGTCAGTACCACCTCTGCTAACCGCGCAGGCAAAAGGCCACCCGCGCCGGCAAATAAAATGTCAGGCCAACGCTCGGCGCGCAATTCTCTAGGTCGTTGTTCGCCCAAAGCCCAGCGCAGCGCATCGACTACATTGCTTTTACCGCCGCCATTAGGTCCGACCAAAGCGGTAATCCCACGAGGAAACTCGATCACCGTTTCTGTCGCAAAAGACTTGAACCCATACATAGTCATTCGTTTCAGGTACACCCACACCCATCCTTACTCTGAACCTGTCCCCCGCCATTCACCTTTGCCCAAGCCTTGGCGAACCTCTGGCATGATGTTCTCATGGTACCATTGGAGGCTCGCCCCTTCCAATACCCGACGGGTCTAACCTGAGCTCAATGCCCCGAGCGCCGAAAAAATCCACCCCTCAAGGGCAGCGCCTGCCCGTTTTAGACGTCGCCTGGATTTTCCTCGCTCTGCGCTCTTAACCTAACATCCTCCGCAATTTCTGCAAGCGCCTGAGCCACTAACCCCATCATCGATTCTTCGGTCCTATTTGGGCTTCTAGAATTGTCTTGGAATTCCTGTATCTGCGAAAATAGTAGGGAGCAGTCGAAGCATCGGGAAATCTTTACAGGATTTCTGTAAAGGCGAAACCCGCCTTCGTATGTAATAAGAATTTCCAGGAGGCAATGGCATGGACGTGTTAGAAAAAATTGTAAGTCTAATTCTGCAAGATCCGTTTCTCACTGCCGCAGAAATAGCTCGGCGGCTAGGTTATTCCGAGGAAAAGACCGTGTATTACTGGATTGACAAAGCGCACTATTCTAGCTTGGTCGCTTTCAAACGGGCGGTGCTCAGCGGCCAATATCAGCCCCACAGCGCCCAAGAACAATCACCGCATTACGGCTTGCTCCCTATCATTCGCGGTTTTTCGCGCGATGGTTCGCCGCTTTTGACCGAAAACCGGTATCACGGCATGGCCGCCTTTGGCGATATTCGCTACGCCTGGCAGTACGACGGTCCCACTCAATGGGTCATTATGGCCGGCGATTGGTTGTTGTTGGCGCCTGTGCGCGATGGTCAGACAGACCTTAGGGGATGGTGCGTCGCCTTCGATCAAGACGGATCAACGCTCATCCGGGTGGTCCTTTCCGCCAGCGAAGGCTCTCAACATCTGGTCATCCCAGAAACCTACCATGCCGACGCTTCGGCGGCCCCCCGCTATCTGATTCGCTATCTGTTTCGGAGTCTCGAATAATTGCTGCAAGCCTTTCGACGCAGTAATTCCTGGCGGTCACAGCGGCCACGGATCGCGGCCGAGAGGCTCGGCCATAAAGCGGCCGAAAGACCGGGCCATTTCATCCATCGGAGAGCCCGACGCGCACGGTGATCGGCGCAAATGTCAGCACCAGGGTCAACGATTTTGCTGTCTCGTCGTGATTGTTGTAAAATGACATGGACCTATGTCGAATGGCAGTTTTTTGTTGTCGCCAACCGTCAGCAAAGCCAGTCACTGGGCAGCGTCAGGACTCCCCTGGCGACTAGGCCTTTGACCGAAATGCGTTTCTTTAAGGCGAGGCTTCCGAGGTCCCTTCGGTGGGGTACGCCGCTATCCAGATCAAACACTATTGAGGACGAACTATCAAAGAAGCCCAGCGCGGTCAGCGCTGAGGGTGCTAGCGAAAATTGGGAGCGTGGTATCTATCGCCGTCTTTGCCAAAATCTGCTGCCTTAGATCTGCTGAGGGCGCTTTAGTTCTCCACCTGCCTTGTTTGCCCCGGGCCCGACCGCTTTTCGCCCACTGGCTTTACCCGAACTGAGGCTCACGTTACAATGACGCTATCGTTTTCGTCGTGGTCGGCGATATCTGGGTGATTTGATTGTCGAAAAGAGGTGTCGTCGGTGCGCTGTCCCAGTTGTGGTCAAATCAACGCGAAAACTTCCGCCTATTGCCGTTATTGCGGCAAATCGCTGGCGAACGTTCGTCCTTCCAAACCCCAGGCTAGCGCGAGTGCGAAGAGGCCAGGGAAGTCTTCGCGCTCTGCATCAAGCGCGGTTACGCAAAAAGCCACCAAGGCCAAATCTACGGGCTCCCCGCCCAAGGCCGGGAAGAGACGCGTTAGCTGGCTTCGAGTCGTGAGCGCCATAGCTGTAGTGACGGTTCTCGCCGTGGTGGGATATGTCGGGGTCCTGACCTATCACGCCTGGCGCACGCTGCCGGCGCTCAGCAGCATGATTAATCTCAATACTCAAGGTCAGGATTCGGTGGTGTATGACCGCTATGGGAATAAAGTGGCTACGCTTCATGGTTCGGTGAACCGTGTCAATACTCCGTTAAATCAGATTGCCCCGTCGATGCAAAAAGCCCTCATTGACACGGAGGACCACAACTTCTACACCAACCCGGGCTTCGACGTGCGCTCGATTGTCCGTGCCGCCTTAGTCGACATCATTCACCATTCGGCAGTACAGGGTGCCAGTACGATTACCGAGCAATTGGCCAAGAATCTCTATTTGAGCGACCAAAAGACCCTCACCCGAAAGCTGCAGGAGTTTATCATCGGATTAGAACTGGCGCGCATCTACTCAAAACAGCAGATTCTTGACATGTATCTGAACGACGTCTATCTCGGAGATGGTGCTACGGGGATTTATGCGGCCGCTCGCGCCTATTTTAACGAGTCTCCCAGCCAATTGACCTTGGCCCAATCCAGTCTGATAGCCGGTCTCCCACAAGCCCCTTCCTTGTATGACCCTTTAGTGAATTTGCGCTTGGCCAAGGCTCGCCAGCGCATCGTCCTGCAATCGATGGTGAAATATGGAGGGTTGAGCCAATCGGCGGCAAATGCCGCTTACAACGCCCCCTTGCATTTGACCAATGGGCAGTCGTTAACCGCTACCGCCCCCAACGGGCAAATGTATCCTTACCCGTGGTATATCGATCAAGTGGTGACCGTCTTGCGTCAACAAGGCTTTTCCATGAACCAAATTTTTGATGGCGGTCTCAAGATTTATACCGGCCTTGATCCCACGATTTATACCATCGCTCAAAACGCGGTCGATACTTGGATGAATCAGTTGTTTGGCCCTTCGAGTTTGGCCGTTCCAAACCATCAAGCCGCAGTCGTGGTCGAAGATCCGCAAAGCGGAGAGATTTTAGCCGATATCGGCGGTCGCACCCATGTTGGCGCTTTCCCACTCAATTACGCGACGTCGCCTGAAGTCCAACGTTCGACGGGATCATCGATCAAACCCTTGATCGACTACACGCCTGCGCTCGCCAAAGGCTACACCATGCTTTCGGTGATTCAAGACGTTCCCATCTTTCAAAACGTCGACGGGGAAGCCTGGTGGCCCCAAAACGACAATCATTTATACCGGGGCTATATGGACTTCAGAAATGCCTTGGCGATATCCGACAATGACGTGGCGGTCAAATTGCTTCATGATATCGGCCTTAACTACGGCTTCAACTTTGCTAAGAATCGATTCGGCCTGCCACTCACTCCCGACGATGAACAACTTGGTGCAGCCATTGGCGGTCTTGACCACGGGGTCAACGTCTTGGATATGACCCAAGCATATGCCACTTTTCCCAACGGAGGGGTGCGCATGAAACCGATTTGGGTGACCAAAGTGATTAATCAATACGGCGCAACCATCTACCAAGATGTGCCGCAAGGCACGGTCGTCACCACCCCTCAAGTCGCGTTCATTATGACCAAAATGATGCAATGGGTCCTCGACCCTAAGGAAATTCCGGGTATCGGTCCCGGTGCCTATGCTACCGGCTATCAACTGGGGATTGGTCGGCCTGCAGCGGGAAAGACTGGCACCAACAACGGCGAAGAGGATGCATGGTTTATGGGATTCGAACCGCAATTGGTGGTTGGAGTCTGGGAAGGCGACAAACTCGGAGAAATCCCCCAAGATACCACCAACGGCCCGGCCTATGGCGCCACTGCCGCCGGCCCCATTTGGCGGCAAATTATGGAGCAAACCAACGCCGCCCTCAAAATCCCGCCCACGCCTTTCCCCACGCCGAGCGGTGTCACCTTTGTATCTCACATCAGCACCACCTCCGGGGAATTAGCCAGCGCCTATACCCCTAAGGTCGACGTTCAAGGAGGTTGGTTTATTGACGGCACCCAGCCGACCACGGTCGGCGACACCCATTATCTGGCGAAAGTCTCCGCAGCCGATCCGGGCGAACTGTGGCAGCCAGGATGCGGCCCTTATGTCTCTTCGGTGTTCCTCCGCCGCGAATCGGACTGGCATCCCGGCGTGCCCTTGCCCTGGGATTCTATGTATTGGGCTCCGACCAAGTATTGCTCACCGCTAACCCCAACGACCAATTCCTCTCCATCAGCAGCTGGCCACGCACAGAAACATGGACGCGGCCACGGCAAGACATCCCCAGGCTTGCCCCCAACGGCTACGACGCCGCCGGGGCTCGAGTCCAACCCGGGGGTTGGTCATCGCCCGCTTTAAACCTTCCCAAGCACTCACCCCTCAACCATCCATTTTTTATCGGCCGCCGGAGTCTCCGCCCAGGCGGTGAGGGTCAACTGAGCGGGCTCGCCTCGAGTACTAGCCCTCCTGAGGTACCCCTCTCGATGCCACCGGGCTCGCCGAGCCCGGTCGTCGTGAATGACCTTAAGGTTCCCACGGTCGAATATTGAGAGGGTGCCGCTCGCTATGACAAGATGCCCCCCTTTTGGGGGACGCTTTTTTCATGATCCACCCCACCGGGCGCACAAAAAAACCAGAAGAAAACCGGCGGATGAATGATTAGGACGCCCGCGTTCTTCCGGTTTGACGCTTTTTTGATGCTATTTTTGCAAAATCTCTAAGGAAAATCTCTAAGGTAAGAAATTGCACTCGCCCGCCGAAGAAGATTGCCGGCGAATTCCTTGATGAATGATTGCGAAAATGACCTGGCTTACCCTTCTGTCCGCCATTTGACTTCTCTCGTCTAGCGATCGTCAGAAGTCACGATGGATGGGAATGCAATCCGGTAGAATCCGGGGAGTCGTCACGATAGTTAGCGGGCAAAGCCCCTCCTTCTTCCAGCAACCTCTTCAAACCGAGATTGGCGCATTTTTGTTCGGCTTCCTTTTTGCTCCGACCCACGGCACGAACCATCGCTTGTCCGTTGACCAGCAATTCAATTTCAAATGTCTTGTCGTGATCCGGACCGTACGCCTGAACCAACACGTATTGCACTTCGCCGCCTCGCTTACGAATATACTCTCCTAGCGCGGTTTTATGGTCTCGTCCGGTTTCCCGAGCTTCGACAGTCGTCAACGCAAAATCGAGATAGTCGGCAATAAATGCCTTGGCTCGCTCCAATCCTCCATCCAAATAGATCGCCCCGATAAGGGCTTCCACCGCGTCCGCCAATAACGATGCCTTGTGCCGTCCACCGCTTCGTTCTTCGCCGCGACCCAAATACAAGTGTGCCCCCATCTGCAATCGTTCGGCCGCTTCGGCCAACGTTGGTTCACAGACGATGGCCGCCCGGGCTTGGCTTAGTCGACCCTCAGGCCATGACGGATTGGCTTGATACAACCATTCCGTCACCACCAGTTGCAGTACCGAGTCTCCCAAAAATTCCAAGCGTTCGTTGTGCGTCTCTCGACGCTGCCCCTCATTGGCGTACGATGAGTGCGTCAACGCTTGACGGAGCAAAACCGGATTGTCCACCCAACTCGATAAGGGTCTCGGCTCATTGGGCATCTTGCTTAAACTCCTCCGCAATCAAAGTTGCGTTCTGACCACCAAATCCGAAGGCGTTTGACATAATTCGCCGAATGCGGGCTGGTCGAGCCTGATTCGGCACATAATCTAAATCACACTCCGCCGACGGCTCGTCTAGATTGACCGTCGGGGGCAGAGTTTGATGGCGGATGGCCAAAATTGAGGCGATGAGTTCCACCGCCCCAGCGGCTCCCAAAAGATGGCCGGTCGACGACTTGGTCGATGACACCGCAACCCGGTAGGCTCGATCTTGGAAGACGTCTTTAATCGCCAGCGTTTCCGCCAAATCACCTTTGGACGTTGAAGTTCCGTGGGCATTGACGTAATCGATGTCCCCGGCGGCTAAGTGGGCATCGCGGAGAGCTTGGCGCATCGAAAAGGCTGCACCGATGCCCTCAGGATGGGGTTCCACGATATGGTAGGCGTCGGCGGAGCGTCCATATCCCGTCAATTCCGCATACACTGGGGCATTTCGGGCCTGAGCATGGATTAAGCTTTCCAACACTAAAAACCCTGCCCCTTCGCCCATGACGAACCCGTCGCGCTCGCGATCGAACGGGCGCGACGCCTTTTCCGGTTCTTCGTTGCGCGTGGACATAGCCTTCATCGCACAAAATCCAGCAAAGGCGATGGGCAAAATCACCGCCTCGGTGCCGCCAGTCAACATCAGGTCGGCTTCCCCCCATTGAATCGTGCGCATAGCATCGCCTATGGCATTGCCCGACGATGCACATGCAGTGACCACGGTCGCATTAGGACCTAATAAGCCATAACGCATCGCCAACTGTCCACCGGCTATGTTCGCGATCATCATGGGAATAAAAAACGGACTCACGCGCTCCGGTCCTCGTTCGCGCAAAATATCATACTGTTGAATCAGGGTGCCCATCCCCCCGATACCGGTTCCAACCAAGACTCCAGAGCGCTCGGGATTGATCTCAGACAAATTAGCGTCCTTCCAAGCTTCTTGCGAAGCAGCCACGGCCAATTGAACAAACCGATCGGCACGCCTCACGTCCTTGCGGTCCATATATTTGGCGGGATCGAAATCGCGGACTTCAGCAGCAATCCGTGTAGGAAACGCACTGGCATCGAATTGGGTCACGGGTCCGACCGCGCTCTTGCCGCTAGTGATACCTTGCCAAAAAGATTCGACGCCGGTCCCAACGGGGGTAACCACCCCCATTCCGGTCACTACAACACGCTGTGCTTGCACCCTTACTCCCGCCTTTCTCTGATGCCGGCAGTTCTTGCTGGTGGGAATTAGGAATTCTCTCCGATATATTCCACCGCATCATTGACCGTCGCAATCTTCTCAGCCTCGTCATCAGGAATTTCTAAACCAAACTCTTCTTCCAACGCCATAATCAACTCCACAATATCTAAAGAATCGGCGCCTAAGTCTTCAATGAACGAGGCTTCTAGGGTGACCTCTTCTTCTTCCACCCCTAATTGATCCACGATGATCCCTTTAACTTTTTCGAAAACCTTTTCCTTTTCTGCCACTATCTTCCACCTCCATGGTTATTCCATCACCAAACCGCCGTCAACAACGAGAGTCTGCCCCGTGATGTAATCCGAACTAGCCAAGAAACGCACCGCTTCACCGATCTCCTCCGGTCTCCCAGCGCGTCCCAATGGTACCGACTGAATCAATGTATCATATGCGGCCCGCCCCATTTTACTGGTCATATCGGTGTCGACCAAGCCCGGTGCCACCGCATTCACCGTAATGTTGCGCGACGCCAGTTCTCTAGCCACCGCTTTAGTAAATCCGATCAATCCCGCTTTGGCGGCCGAATAGTTGGCTTGACCGGCGTTGCCAGCCACCCCAGCTATGGATGCAATGTTCACGATGCGACCGAAACGGGCCTTCATCATCGCCTTGGTTGCCGCCCGCGTACAGTAAAAGGCACCGTTTAAGTTGGTTTCCATCACCTGCAACCACTGTTCATCAGACATGCGCAACAGCAACGTGTCTCTGGTGATACCTGCATTATTCACTAAAACGTCAATCCGTCCAAATCGTTTCAGAACATCGTCCACCAGCGCTTTGGCTTGATCGCTTTGGCTAACATCCGCCTGAAACAACGCACCGTCCGCGCCCTTCGCCACGATGTGCTCCAATGTCACTCGGGCTTGCATCTCATCGGAACGATAGTTCAGGGCAATAGCGACGTCTCGGTCCGCCATGCACTCGGCAATCGCCCGACCAATTCCACGCGATGCCCCAGTGATGAGTACCACTCGCCCCTTCCACTCCACCTTATCCCATCCTATCTTGCAATGCCATGGAATATCATCGTCTTGCCTATCGAGTTCAGCGCAGCCAGACGAACCCTGAGTCAATCCATTTTAACGACCCCGAATTCCAAGCTATTATAGCTTCGCCGCCTCAAGGAGTTCAAGTGCTTTCAGCATTCCTTGAACATTCTCAATGCTGCTCACGGGAATTTTTCGGTCAATCTTCTTCACCAAAGTTGCCAGACTGTGCCCGGGGCCAAACTCGAAGAAACGCTCTACCCCCATAGCCAACGCTGCGCGCACCCCCGCCTCAAAACGGACCGGATGCGACACTTGCTCAACCAATCGGGGAACCACGTCCTCGGGAAGCAGGCACACCGCGGCATCGACATTGGCTACCACGGCAAATTTGGCAGGTTTCAACGCGGTCTGGGCCAAGGCTTCGGCTAGCACCGCGCCTGCCGGAGCGAGAAGACTCGAGTGAAAGGGCGCACTGACCGAAAGACGGATGGTCCTGCCCTGGGCCAGCGCCACCAACTGGGCAAGATTTTCTAAACCCTGGTTAAGCCCGGAGGCTACCACTTGTCCCGGAGCGTTGAAGTTTGCGGGCTCGACGATGCCCGGCCCTCCCGCCAGCATACAGAGCTCTTCGACCTTTTCCGTCGCGAGCCCCAACACCGCCATCATGCCTCCTACCGAGGCCGGCACAGCGTTCTGCATGGCATGACCACGAAGCCTGGTCAGACGCACCGCGTCTGGAAACTCCAATACCCCACTGGCTACGTAGGCCGAATACTCTCCCAGCGACAGGCCCAACGCCAGCGACGGCGAAAACATGGGCAGGCGCTCACAAAACACACGCCAGGCGGCGATGCTGACGGTTAAAATCGCTGGCTGCTGCCATTCAGTTTCCTCCAATTTCGCGGCTGGCCCGTCAAAAATCAAGGTTGACAATGGAAAGTCGAGGGCATTATCCGCCTCTTCAAAGGCGTCTCGGGCCATCTTATATTGATCATATAAGTCCCTTCCCATGCCCACATACTGTGATCCCTGGCCGGGAAATAAGACACCTGCATTCATTTCGATGGACCCTCCTTGGATGAATTGGTCCAACGCCGCCAGCGCAGGGTTTCATCCGAATTTAGTGGCACTACCACGCCGCCAAAGGCGCCGGGCCCGCCGTGGGTGGCCAACACTGGCCCACAGACGCTACTCAGCATGCCTTCGATCACCCAAATACTCCGCATTGCTTCTTCCAGACGGTGAGCTTCGTCTACATTGTTCGCATGCATCACGCCGGCCAACACCGAAGACCCTGGAGGAACCTTAGCTCGCAGCGATTGCATAATCGCTGGCACCACCTGACGGCCACCTCGCACCTTTTTGTAGGTCTGAATCGAGCCGTGCTCACACTTTAACACCGGCTTCATATCCAACAGAGTCCCCACCCATCGGGCCCCACCGCCGATGCGGCCCCCGCGGGCCAGATATTCCAAGGTCAACGGACTAAATCCCAATTCGACGCGTTCCAATAAACTGCGCACTTCGGCGGCGACTTCTTCGCCGCTCGCCCCGGATCGGGCACTTAAAGCCGCCCACCAAACCAACAACCCAATTCCTAGGCTAGCACTGGCACTGTCGATGACCTCCACGGCCTCTCCGACCAACGCCTGGGCAGTGATGGCTGCACGCACGGTGGCGCTTAACTGGGCCGAGAGATGAATTGCCACCACTTCCGACGCCCCATCCGCTAACGCCTGTCGGTAGGAAGAGGCCAGCACTCCCGGTGATGGGGCCGCGGTTTTAGGCATACTCCGAGTGTTGGCTAACATTTCTAGATAGCGTTCGGAAGTGATATCCAACTGATCGCGATAGGTCGCTCCCTCAATGGTCACCATCAACGGCACCATGTAGATTCCCAATTGACGAAGAAACGCCGGGGTCAGGTCACAGGTAGAATCCGTCACGACCGCCACCCCCATCTACGATTCCCCCTCGCCGTACGAGAATGATTCGGCTGCCAGTCGATCTCGAATGCGGGTCTGCGACCCGCGGGCCAGGTATGCATGAGCCATCGACAATGCCGAACGAAAAGCACGGTCTTCGCTAGCACCGTGGCACTTGTAGACAATGCCATCTAATCCCAGCAAAGGTGCCCCCCCCACCGCTTGATAATCCATCGTCCGCACCAGTTCGCGAAGTTTTGGTTGCATCGCCAGCCCAGCCAGTCGTGTGACCCAGGAAGCATTAAAGGCCTCTCGCAGTTCATGAAATAGATCGCGCGCCACGCCCTCCGTCAACTTTAAGGCGATATTACCAACAAAGCCTCCACAGACGACCACATCGGCTTTGCCCTGCAACAGTTCCCGGGCCTCGACATTGCCAACGAAGTCAATAGATTCTAGTTGTGCCAGTCGGGCGTGTGCTTCCCTGAGCTCTTTCGGCCCTTTCTGCACCTCGGTGCCCACGTTTAAGAGCCCCACTTTCGGCCGTTGAATGTCCAGGGCCTCCTGACAGTAGAGGGCTCCTATCAGTCCGTACTGCACGAGGTGTAGTGGCTTAGGGTCAAGATTAGCGCCAACATCCAACACCAAGACCCCCCAGGTTTTGACGCTGGGAAACAAAGCCGTGAGTGCCGGCCGATCGACGCCGCGCATTCGCCCTAAATACAAGAGACCGGATGCCATCAGCGCTCCGGTATTGCCAGCCGAAATTACCGCATCCACAGCACCAGCTTTGAGAATCTTCATCGCTTCGACCATCGATGAATGCGGCTTTTTTCGAACCGAAGCCACCGGCTCATCATCCATGGTGATGACTTCACTGGCGGGATGCACCACAATTTGAGGATGGTCGCGGTGGGCACCAAGATACCCATGAATCTTGGCTTCGTCTCCGACCAAAGTCACATAGAGGTCAGGATTTGCCTCAATCGCCATGATCGCACCACGCACGGGAGCTTCCGGTGCATGATCGCCGCCCATTGCATCCAAACCGATTCGCAAACACATCACGTCCTCACTGGGAACCCGCAAGATCTTGGTCAATCTTGGTCAATGACGTTGACCGCATATTTGGCACGAAATACCCGGGTCTGACTGGACGTCATTTCCACCAACACCACCACCCGACCGTGCTGATGGCGAATCACTCGAGCATAAGACGCCAAAATTTCTCCCGATCGCACCGGCCGATAACATTTGGCGTTCACCACGGCGGTCAAAACGACCTCCCCACCGACCACACTGTAGACCAAACGTTCTGCGTGAGCCAACAGGAAGTATGACGGCACCGATCCGCCAACTCCCACGGCCATTTGAGGCTTGATAGCAATCTTGGCCTGAACGGAAAGCCCCCGCTCTAGCGCGGTCAACTCCCCGAATGCGTTTAGATCCTCGCTCAGCGGCGACGCCTTGAGCACCTGTTTGGCCAACTCTTGTGACCGCCTACGCAACGCAGGCACGCCCAGCGTCATGCGATCGAGCCGAACAGTAGGCACACTCACTCCCAGCCGCTCGGCTAAACGCTCGTCGGTCTGCAAAGGATCTTCGGTCAAAAATCGCAACAACTGCTGATGTCGTTCTTCGCGAAGCAAAGCGTTCCCCCTAAGTGATGTGAGTTCATCATATCACTACCTGATAAATGAACTCACAAAAAATTCCATGGTTGACCATG
The DNA here is from genome assembly GCA_023475835.1 of Bacillota bacterium. Classification (GTDB taxonomy): domain Bacteria; phylum Bacillota; class Sulfobacillia; order Sulfobacillales; family Sulfobacillaceae; genus JAMCVM01. Next base: position 12,986 of record JAMCVM010000097.1, read on the forward strand.
GAATTTCGAGCGACTTAAGCTTCTTTGTGAACCACCACAATCCGCCCATCGTAGTACCCGCAATGCGGACACACGTGATGCGGCAGTCGGTCCTGGTGGCAACGCACACAATTCACCCATTGTGGGGCAACTAATTTCCAGGTCGACCGTCGTTTATGGGTGCGAGACCTCGGCAATCGCCGTTTCGGAACCGCCATTTCACTCAACCTCCTCAAACATAAAATCTCAACGTTGTTCAGACTCCACCTTATGGTTGTCGCGAGTGCCTGGGCTCGCCTTCCAAGTCTTCAACAAATCCCAGCGCGATTCGGTCAACACCTGACACGAACACTCGTCACGATTGCGGTTCACCCCGCACTGTGGACAAAGCCCTCGGCATTCAGCCCTGCACAAAGGCACTAACGGCAGTTCGAGCGCGACCGCATCAGACACCATGGCATCTAAAATTATGTGATCACCGATAAAACGCTCATAGTCCAAGGTTGGATCCTGGGGTCCGGATTCCTCTCGAAACTCCTGACTGTCCGAAAAGGCGAGGATCAGCCGAGCATCTTCGAGGCACCGAGAACAAGGGACATGCACATACCCCTCACCCGAGACTTCTACCAACAGCCCACTGGTCACGTTGCGAACCACCACCTGCACCCTTGCCGGCTGTTCCATCTCAGCTTCCAAGCGTTCTTTGACTATCTCGGGCCACGGTTCCGATAGGCTGATGTGCTCTTCTCGGCCTGCCCATTTTTTAACATCGCTGACTCGTACTTTCAAGCAACTCCACCTCGCCAAGCGTTGGTAGTATAAAGCGACCGATCCCTCCTTGTCAATCTGTATCCATCGGTCGAGCTCTTCGCGATGATTATGCCCCGATCCATAACTAGACCGATCATCGCGCAACTGGGCCGACAACCACCAATCAGGAAGTCGGAAATCGATCATAAACGGGCCGCTTCTCAAAACAATCTGAGTGGGGCGCCCACCCTCCTTCTCCAGGACTTCTTTCCACTTAATTCTCGTGAGTCCTAAGTAACTAGTCATGGCATCACCGAGGCTTTACGGGCTGAGGAGACCCGACATACGCACGCGCCCGAAAAACTCAATAGCCCCAGGATCTCTCCCAGCCGCTCCGCTGAAAACCTCAGCCTCGGGCCTGGCTCGCGTGTCTCCTGGAGCTTCTACGAGACCGCCTAAAAACAACCCGGTCAGCTCGGCCAGTTTTTCGACGGACTTGCCCAGGGTGAGGTCATTTCCTCACAACAGCCAATGCTTGGCCCCGTTTGCCTTCGTCTCGGCCTTCTTCCCGCCCTTCTGAACACCATTCTTCGGCCAGCGTTGACCCCTGTCTTAGCTCCTTTCATATCTAGGTACGTTGGGGAACTGTCAATCCGGTTTCACCCAGGACCAACATGTTCAACGCCAGAGCAAGGCGCAATCGGTCTTGCGCATTCCACTGGCCTGCGGGTTAATGGTTTGCCACCGCGTTTACGCATCTTCGCGGTGGAGTTCGGACCAATACACATTTTCCCCCGAATAGGTCGCCGCCCTGCTATGCAGACGACGGGGAGCCCAGCCTATGTCTTTATGATACAGCACGACGGTTCGAATCTCGGTGCAATAGGGATGCGCTAGACGCGCTAGCCCTCATTATCCTCGAAAAATAGGTAGCGTGACGTTTCTTGGGCACTCTGATACTCTCAATGAAAAATCGTGTCATCGGTCATCCGCCAGGCCGTATCCAACCGGAGCGTATTGGCAGGCCACTCGCTCAGCAAAGCGGGCTTCAATATCTACAGGGAAGATCCGGGCGGCCTCCAGGGCTCCATAAGACGAGGCCGGAGTCAGAGCGTTCATCATCGTATCTTTGGCAGCCATCGAACCGCCTCAATGGCTACTATTAGGAAGCCAGGGGTAGTTCCTCAAGACGAAGAGCGCTTAAGCTGCTTGCACAGTGCGATTGGGAATGGTCGATCGCGGGGAAAACCCCGGGCGGTATGGAGCCTTTGAGACGGATTCTCTGCAAAAACGGCTGAATATGACGGCAAAACGGCACCAACCTTTTGCGTTGCCATCCTTGTTCGCGGAAAGCGGCAGATTGTGTGCGAATAGGGTTTGTTTCACTCGCCTTGGTCATCAGACTACCACCGGCCTTTTCTGAGAGTGTGAATAATCATCCCGAGGGCCAACAACAGCGCCAGAATAAATACGTATTCGCCAACGTCAAAGTGCAACAGTCGGTCCAGAATCCCATTATGAACCACTATCGCGGTGCCTAAAATGATAGAGCCAAGGATAAAACTGAGCCCAATCCGGTTCACCAACCGTTCCCAGTGGTTCAAGATTCTCTCCACATTTTTATGTTCCATCACCATATGGATTTCACCGCGGCTCATGGTCTTTAGCGCTCCGCTCAAATCTTCGGGGAAGTTCAGCAGTAAATCCGTCCAACGCCCGATGTCTTCGCCAAAAGACAGCCACCAATGCCTGGGGTCGAGTTGGTGCATGAGCATCCGGCTGGCGAAAGGTTTTGACAGTTCGACCAATGACGCCGTAGGGTCTAGCTGCCTAACGAGCCCATCGGCCAAGATGGCGGTCTTGGCCAACAGGGCATAGTCACTCGGAATCTGAATTTGAAACCGTTGGGCGAGCCCCAACAAGTCCCATAGGGCTTGGCCTATCGCAAAGTCTTGCAACGAGGCATCATAATATCGGTGACGCAAGATTTCCACTTGAGTCAAGAGCTCTTGCTCATTGACCGTACTGGACGCCTGCGAGAGTTGAATCAGCGACTCAGCCACTCGGTCCGATCGTTGCTGAATCAAGCCCATGATGAGGTCCACTGATCGTCGCTGCATTGCAGGGGAAAAGGTTCCGACCATCCCCCAATCGAGCCATATGACGCCACCTTCCGCGTTCACGTGGACATTTCCGGGATGCGGGTCGGCGTGAAAAAATCCATCTTCAAATACCTGTTGGTAGAGTGCTTCGATCAGATGGGAAGCCACTGCACCGGGACTTAGGCCCAGCGCCTTCAATTGCTCGCGATCACTAATCTTTATCCCTTGTATGCGGGTTAAGACCAGCACATCTTCTCGGCTCAGCTCCCAAATCACTTCCGGAACAATCGCCCACGGATTTCGCCGAAGGTTCTCGCGAGCGGTTTGGGTATTGGTGGCTTCAATGCCAAAATCTAACTCCGCTTGCAAGGTTTTGATGAGATCGTCGACCAAGCGTCGAATCTGATATTGCTTGCCCCAATCACTATGGCGTTCGGCCCATTGCGCCAGGTCCCGCAAAATAGCGAAGTCCGCGTGGCTCTGGGCGACGATTCCGGGGCGCCGAACCTTAATGACCACCTCTCGACCATCCGCCAGGCGCCCGCTATGGACCTGGCCCACTGAGGCGGTTGCCAGCGGCGTAGGATCCAAATAGGCCAGGTATGTGTGGTACGGCTGGTTCCAGGCCGCCTCAACAATTTTTTGAACCTGATCAAAGGCCACCGCTTGGACGTCGTCCTGAAGGGTCGCCAACGCTCGCACCAAGCGCTCCGGCAGCAAGTCGGAACGCGTCGAAGCCAGTTGACCCAATTTAATATAGGTGGGTCCTAGTTCCGCCAGGGCCTGACAGATCCGATCACTCCAGTCGTCCAGACCCGGCATGATGCGCGGCTTCTTGAACCACCCCCACTGCCTGTAGCGCATCCCAAGAGTATCCACAATCATTTTCAATCCATAGCGGGTGAGGACTTCGGCAATTTGACGATAGCGGTCCCAATGACGGCGTCTGCCCAACATTAAGGCGATTTTCCGTTCTCAAAGGTGCCAAATCGCTTAGGTTTTCCTTGCCCAACCATCCATTGGCCCCGGGCGATGACACTTTCAATCTCTCGATCTCGGACCAAAAGAAAATCGGCTTGCCATCCCACTGCGACTCGGCCTACATTCGCTAATTTTAGAATTCTAGCCGGTGTCGTCGTGACCGGTCTCAGCGCTTCAGACCAAGTCAGGGCATGATCGGTGACTAATCGGCGGACTGCTTGCCATAAGCTGTCTGCTCGACCGATGCCCATCCCCGTCAGTGCTCCTTGAGCGTCGAACTTGGGCGCTGATCCTTGTGCATCGGAACTCATACTTAAATGCTCCCAGGCAATGCCCTGCCGGGATAAGTCGATTAACGCTTCAGCCGGGTCGACGGCCTCGCGGTCCTCGGCATCGGGGACAATTCCACTGGTAATGTCAAGCCATCCTCCCCGTTTGCCGTATTGGACTGCATCGGCTAAGAGGCCCCGCGCCCGATTCAGATGCGTAGGAACAAAGGTGTCAATAGGGATATCGTGCTGATCCACCAGCTCGATGAGCGCCTGGAGGTGGCGCCGGCCACTCCCCAAGTGCAGGTGCAGCACCCCTGCCTTCCCCGACAACAGTCCACCAACGCGTGCCTCGGTCGCCAGTTCCGCTAAAGCTTGGGGACTGGGATGACTGCCACGCTGATCACTTAAGGCGACTTCGCCCACTCCCAAGACTCGATCCAGCAACACAATATCTCGGCGTGCCGATCCTGTCACCGTGCGCGTCGGCACATCATACGCCCCGGTATAGATCCAAGCCGTAATTCCCTCATATTCCAGAGCCCGTGCCTTAGCCAACAGTTCAGCCACCGAGCGCGTAGTTCCATCCGTTCCCAATACCCCCACTACGGTCGTGATGCCCGCCGTGGTCAGGTCGGTCAAGCGGATTTCTGGGGTGCGGTTTTGCGGACCACCTTCGCCGCCGCCTCCGGCAATATGGACATGCTGGTCGATGAGTCCCGGCATCAACAAGGCCCCCCGACCGTCAAGTTCTACGCCGTCCGCCCAAGACGGCAATTCTAACTCCGATCCGATGGCGACAATCCGTTCTCCGACGGACAACACATCGACCAGACCCAGCGGCTCGGGGGCGAAGACTTGAGCGCCGCGAACCAATACCGCCGTCACCGTCATTGGCCTTGTCCGCTTCCCTTGCTGCCTTGGCCCAAAACTAATTCAATTTTCTTGGCGATCTCTTGACTCTGTTGGATCACTCCCCGCAGCTTCTTCAAATTGGCTTCCAATTCCTGACTCAATTCATACTGCGCTTGAGTCAATACCTGAGCCACGTCTTGGGCCGGCGAACTTGATGACGAAGATCCCTCTTTGGATTGCACGCTAGCCTTTTTGTGGGCTTGGCCCGAGGCTGTCGTGGGATCTGAAGCGGTTGGCTTAGAAGCCGGCCAGGGTGCTCTAGAGGCTGATCCCGACTGCGACGATGACTGCCCTTGGGACTGCGATGCCCCCTGGCCGCTGCTTGACTGATCATTGGCTGAGGAGTTTGGGCTCGCCGATGGGCTTTGCATCGTCTGTCCTACCATTCGTCTGATTTGGTTGAGACCGAGGCCTCCCTTGGCTTTCTTTGTCCCTTGCTCCTGCCCCGAGGAAGCGGCGGTTTGAGTGCCATGGCTCGAGGACCCGCGCTCTTTCCCAGACCCAGAAGACGCTCCTTGGCCGCTCGCCTCCGACTGTTCTGCGATGGCTTGTTGAATCATTTGCTGGACTTGACTGGCGGTCAGGGTCTGACTGCCCGAGGACGACTGGCCTTGTTCAGGGGTGGGTCCGCGCAGAGCATTTTGCTTCGCGTCCGATTCATTCGAAGCGCTATCACTCTGCATCTGGCTCAATTCCTCGCGAATCATCTGCCTAAGTTGGGTACTTGCCGACTGGTCCTGGGATGCGCCCATCATGTTGCCTCCATCGCATAAAATAGGATGTGGCTAGTATGGGCGCACGCTTGGCAGTTTATGTAACCGATGGAAGGGCTATCGACTCAGATCTTCGAGGGCTTGCTGCACATTAGCGACAGGATAAATTTTGAGATGATGGTAGCCCATGGCACGCTTCATGGCCATGGCTTGCGGGTAGTTGCCGAGAGGACATAAGAAGATCGTGGCACCAGCGTGTTCCACGGTAATAACCTTTTGCCCGACACCGCCAATTTTGGTCACCGAACCGTTGGCGCTGAGTTCTCCGGTACCGGCAATCATTCGACCTTTGGCCACGTCTCGGCCTGTGATTTGGTCATAAATTTCCAGGGAAAACATCATCCCAGCACTCGGTCCGCCAATGCCCTGGCTCTTTATCAGCACCCGCCGGGGGATGACGTAATCGATCCTCCGAGCCAATGACACACCGACTGCCGGATCGGGATCGCCAGCCATTCGGGTCGTGCGAATCGGGATCTCCAATTTGCGCCCATCCCGGATTACCGTGAAGGTCACAATATCGCCAAATTGAAACCGATGCAGGATCGACCGTACATGGGTGTAATTGCTCACCCGATACGGACCAATCGCGACGATGGCGTCGCCCACCCGAAGTTTGCCTGCAGCCGGGCCATTGAACACACCCGCTACCAGGGCCCCGGGCATAGGGATAGCTCGGGCCGGCAATCCGGCCAAACGCTCTCCCACGACCTCCGCCGTATCTTGACTCAACTGCATCTGGCCTAGATTATATTGCTGGTACTGTTGCATGGTCATATTACCCATGGCACTTCGTTTGGATAGCAGTTCGAGCGCTGGATCAAAGTGGGCGTATAAATAGACGAGCGCGTTCGCCGACAAAATACTGACCGCCACCATCATCATTTTGCCCCGGCCGGGCGGGTGGCCGTTTCGGACTTTCACCATCGATGCCAAATTCCCGGTGATGCCGGGCGCAATGACCACGTCTGCGGTCGGGATAATCCAAAGCACAGCCATCGCCATCAACACCAAAACTAGGCTCCACGCTCCTGTTTTCCACCAATTGGTCGAACTGACAACCCCCATTTGATTAACCTCCCTGCGCGGTGGCAAATTTCACACACCCATGGACCCCTTAGATGATATCCCATCGTCGACCAGCCGATGAATTTGAGCCATGGCCGCCTCGGTCGCTGCTTCGCCGGCCTGGATAAATCTCTGGATTCGATCCTGATCCCGGGTGAGATCGAGTCGCGGCTGAATCAGCACATCGGCCGATATGGTTTGATAGCGCCTGAGTTCCCGGGCCATAATGTCAAAGGCTTGAAACAGCACATCGAACATGGAAGTCATCCGCGAGGCTAAATCGATGCCCACATCCACGGCAACGACGCCATTGGCATCAAACTCTCGGGCGAGATCGGCTGGCACTCGATTCAAGACGCCGCCATCCACCAAGAGTCGATTACCTCGATGCACGGGGCTAAACATTCCCGGGATGGATGCGCTGGCTCGAACCGCATCGGCAATCCGTCCGTGACTGATAATGACTTCTTCCCCGCGTTCGATGTCGACTGCAACCACCTTCAAGGGAATTTTGAGATCCTCGAGATTTTTCCCATGGGTTAACTTCAGCACTAACGAATGCAACTTTTTTCCGGCCACCAATCCCATTTGCGACACCGAAATGTCCATGTAATGACTTCGGCGAATCGACCCGGCCAATTGCTCCAATTCCTCTCCGGTATATCCACTGCAATACAGAGCGCCGATCAAAGCTCCCATGCTCGAGCCGGCGATTCCAACGATGGGAATGCGATGGCGATCTAACGCCTTTAACACCCCAATGTGAACGAATCCCCGAGCTCCACCGGATGAAAGCGCCAAGGCCACCCCTCGCCCTACCCCAGTCGTCATTGGCGTCCTCCCCAAGCCTCTGTTGGAAATGTATGGCCACCTCGTCCAAACCATGTTCACCTTACCCTCGTGCGTTCGATGAATGCTCCCTCGGCTCACGCATCGGCTTGGTATGGAGCGCTTCGCATTCCCGTTCGATCGGCGCTGAGCCCGAAATCACCGCCTGCCGGCCGCATACAAAGAGGCCCACAGATGAGAAGAGTCCGGGCCTTTGGCTTGGCCTGCACTTCCTCTTGTGGGCGCGGATGCCCATGGATCTGCACCGGAATCTGAAGCAGCACTCACTCTTGGTAGTGCTCACCTGGCCCTGGGACGAGGCGGTGGTGATTTTATCCCCGTCTCTCATCTTAGTCCAACTGGTCATCGTAGGCTTCCCCGAATGCGAAGCTAATCCCCGGCCTTCTCAAAGATTGCATCAGCTGCCCCTAAAGCCACGAACTAGGCCCCCGTTCGAGGCGAGGCGCTGTTGGTGAGCCCTGTCAGGACTTTCCCTACCTGTTGTGGTTCCTGGTTCCATGATTCATCCATCTAGCTGGCACCATTCAACTCCATCACCGATTCGTGACCATCGTCGGTTGAGGCGTGCCGGTGGAGGCGTGAAAGGAATTTTTTGACACCGGTCTTTGGGCGATGCCCCGTCGGTTCGTGATTTCAGTCCTGATGTTCGTTCGTGCTTAAAAGCCCTTCTGGCTCATCGCATGGGGAGATTAGTTTGGGTGTTCATCATGTAAGTCGGTTCGGTCTTTTTTGACGGAGGCCAACAATTCCATCAGTTGAGTTTCCAAAGATGCTAAGACATCATCAGCGTATTGCCGCGATCCTTGATGAATTTCTTTGGCCAACGTTTGGGCCTGTTGAACAATTTCCGCCGCCTTTTGCCGTGATGCTTGCACCACCGCCGAACTGTCGGCTAGATGCTCGCGCTCCGTCAACGCCGACGCTTTGATTTGATCAGCCTCCTCTTTGGCTTCCTCCAAAATCCGACTCCGTTCGTTAAGGATATAGTGGGCATGGCGAATTTCCTCGGGCATGGCATGCCGCACTTGAGCTAACAGTGTGGACAATTCGTGCTCATCGACTAAAATCTTGCCGGTCCAGGGCAGGTGGCGAGCGTCTTTCACCAGAGCTTCCAATCGTTCGATTAATGTGGCGACTTCCGACACGTAAGATTCATTCACCATCGCGCTCCAACCTCTTTCCTACTCCAAATTTTTCTATCAATCGACGCTGGCACGCCGGAGGTACCAAATCGGCCACGTCGGCTCCGTAACTGGCTAGCTCCTTGACGATGGTCGAACTTAAATAGGAATAATGTTCGCTGGTCAGAATAAATAGGGTATCAATATCCGGCGCCATCCTTTTGTTCATTAACGCAAACTGAAATTCGTAATCGAAATCCAACACCGCCCGTAAACCGCGCACGATCACCCGAGCCCCGATCTGGCGGACGTAACGCACCAGCAGATCCTGACTCTGATCAACATGCAGGTTGGGAATATGCTCGGTTGCCGCCTTCACCATGGCCGTGCGTTCGTCGGCTGAAAACAACGCGGTCTTGGAGGCATTGACAAACACTGTCACCGTGACTTCGTCGAACATCCCACTAATGCGTTCGATAACATCCAAGTGACCATTGTGCAAAGGATCAAATGATCCCGGATAGACCGCTTTGGGCAGAGTTTTCAATAGCGTTGGGCCCCCTCTGGATCTGTATTCTGCTCGAGGCGATAGTAGCTCAGACTGGTCGTCCCGTAGCGACGGTCACGCACCACGGAGGCTCCTGCAATCCTCGGGCCAGGTTCCGTAGAGACATGCTCCACCACAATCCAGCCGGTACCCGCCATGACGGTCCGAAGGCTCTCCGATACCTCGGGGCTCACTCCCTGTTTCCAAGGGGGATCGCACAAAATCAAGTCAAAGCACTCGCTTTGTGGACGCAGCATGACCAGAGCTTTTTCGGCCGTTGTCACTAAAAGTTTCACCTGGGTATCCATGCCTAAGACCCTCGCGTTGCGTCGAATCACTTCGGCGGCTCTTCGCGCCGGCTCGCAGACCACCGCAGATTTCGCCCCCCATGACAACGCTTCCAGACTTAAGGCGCCTGATCCGCCATAGAGGTCCAACACCCGCGCGCCTTGGATGTCCCTCGCTAAGCTGTTAAATAATGCTTCCCTGACCCGTTCACTGGTGGGCCGGGTCTCAGAGCCCATCGGCGCCACAATTCTACGACCGGACGCCGTACCCCCGACGATGCGCATGTCCGATCACCTGTTCCCGAGTATAGCATTCTCAGACACAATTCCCAATCTTTAGTGGGCATTCGACACCCGATCATCCAGCGCATTTTTATATTAGGCGCCAATGAGCGCCCCTATGTTTTTGTTCAGTCAACCGCATTGTCGTGTTTTGTACTTTCAGGTGCAGAGCTAGAGGGTATGCCCAGAGAACTCATCCTCACCGCTGAGATCCACGAACCCGTGGGTGAACTCGAACCGTTTTATCGTCCGAAGACCACTAAGGTACCATCGATCAATTCTTTCCTTCTTTCCTTCTTTCCTTCTTTCCTTCTTTCCTTCTTTCCTTCTTTCCTTCTTTCCTCGCCCCTGGTCGGTTAAGAGGGCTTTCGGTCGGATGTCACCCGGATCGATCCGCCATCTCAGTCCTCGTACGATTTAAATTGGGAAATGAATATCGAGGACAAATCCTGGCAGTTTCGGTACAAGCGACCCCCTGCCTTGACGCGCGTCCACCCCTTTGACTCTGGTATTGCGCCGCTACCCTTCCACCAGTTGGATTTCAGGATGGATTAGAACGGCCACCCTTGCCCCCTTTTTTGGTACTGTCGCATTTTCTTGCAAAGGTCTGCGACCCCATCCGACGGTGAACGCACTTAGCACTCCACACCAGGACACAGCGGTGGGCATCCTGGCCGATCCTCCGCCAAAAGTTCACACCACCGAGCGTCCTCCACCGGCGAGGCGTCGGGTGACAAACCCGATCCGTCCGCCCGTAAAAGGCCTGTCGACGAATCAAAACCAATCCCTAAACGCCCTCCTGGTTCCAGGCATATCGCGGCCCGGATGCTTCCACGCACAATTCGTCCCCTTTCCCCTCGGATCAGTGCCACTAAGAGTGTGCCTTCCCTACTCCGTTCCACCTGCCGTGATCAAGCCCAGCCCGGTTCGTCGTATCCTCAATCTCTGGCGCAGGGCCTTATATCGTGAGCCGCTCGCTGTCTGCCCGATCCCCGATGACGTCAGGATATGGGTTCGGGTAAAGTCGGATCGGCATCCATTGCCTTCTTGCACCGCGGTGACGCTCCCAGCGGACGCCTCATGCGCTAAAGGGGAGTCGCTTCATCTGCAGTGGTTGTTCGACGAACCCTGGGTTGGTAGAAGCGGTCCATGCTCATCCGGATTCCATCAGACCGAGCCCAATCTTCAACCCAATCGTAGCCAGAAAAAGCTTCCTCCCGGAAAAGACAGGAAGCGCGTGGTCTCAGGTAATGTTGCTCCGTGATCCAACCCGAGATCCAAGGTTGCGCTTACGTTTGAGGCGAGTGGCTGTTGGGCTCGGCGTCGTTTAGCAGATGACTTACCGTGACCATCCGATACCCTTGGGCACTTAGATCTTTCACGATGAGGCTCAGCGCTTCAACAGTTTGACTCCGGTCGCCGCCTCCGTCATGAAACAGGACGATGTCCCCGGGCTGAATGTGATTGACCACCCGAGAGACAATCGCAGCAACTCCGGGGTTGGCCCAGTCTCTCGGGTCCTCCGTCCACGACCATAAAATCACGCGCAGGTTGAGGCTGCGCGCGACCTTAATGAGTGCGGCGTTATAAGCGCCATAAGGGGGCCGCATCAGCGTAGGCAGCTTTCCCGTAATCGCTTGGATCGCGTCTTGGCTGCGAATCAAGTCCAGCCTGTCTTGAGCGGGGGAGTGGACTTTCAGATTAATATGCGCGTAGGTGTGATTACCAATTTCCATTCCCATGCGCGACACTTCCCGGACTAGAGCCGGATGGGCGGTGACGGCCTGGCCTAACATAAAGAATGTCGCCTTGGCATGAGCTTGGTTCAAAATGCTCAAAATTTTCGGTGTGAACACCTTTGACGGGCCGTCATCGAAGGTCAGCGCCACGACTTTTTGATGGGTTTTCACATACCACACCAGATTGGGGTTGGTTCCTCCCCGGGCCCCGGCCTCCACCTCCCGCCACCACGCGGGAGCACCAACCATCAAGATGATCAGCACCAGCCAAAGGCGCCAATGACGGCGCACTGGCTTCAACGAAAACGTCCAAATCATCGGCTAGTCCCCCAGAGTATACACAAGACTCCGGTGCCAATCCAAAATATTTTGCCCACAGGCATTTTGCCCAGGGCCAATCCGGCCACTCCCAAGAGCATGGTGCTGGTCAAGATCAAAGGACCGACCAGTCCCAAAAACCCGTTAATTCGCACCGCAGTGTCAAGACGCTGAAATCTCCACATCAAAAATGCACCGGTGAATTCCAACGTTGCCGACAATAACCGAATGATAACCATGCCTTTGAGATAGAGATTGTCGTCCACGATTCTTTCCCTCCCTGACCTGGCTCGTTCCCTACCATCTGCTGCTAGCTGGATCTCTTTCTTTCCGAGAACTCCTACCTGGTGCTCTATCTTTTTACTTCGTTCTCCATGGCTATTTGGCTTCTGTTGGACGTGCAGGCTGCACGGAAGGCCGTTAGCGCCACCAATGCCAGCCCCATTTAAAGAATTCGAGCAAGACATAGGTCACTCCAGCAGCCATCAGCGGCCCCACCGGAATTCCTCCCCAAATCACAATGCCAAGGATCGAGCCGACGATTAAGCTCACCATCAGTTCATTATGGGTTGCCAGCATGCTGAGCCCGCGCCCGTTGAGATTGGTGGCTACCGCTCCGCCAACGACGGCCAAAATCCCTGGCACGCTCCATAAGGTGTGAAGGATCGATCGTATTTGCACCTGGCCCATAGCAAAGGGAACCAGCATGGCCAACGTCAAAAACAGTAAACCCAGTTCCACTCCTCTCTTTTCGAGCAACGGAAACAAAAAGGTCATTCGGGTGAACCGAATCGCCAACAAGATGGCTGCCGACGAGGCCACCAAGTTAGAACGCGCCCAGAGGCCGAGCACTAACAGCACCAGCAACCCCACGTTTTCCGTACTAAACATGGCTGTCCTCCTGTCCACTCTGTCATCATGGCTATGAGCCCTTCGAAAAAAAAAGACCGACCCCTAGGGGCCGGCCAAAACGCACACTCACTTGCCTTATGAAATTCGAAACCATCCATCGTGCCCACGCACGGCAACACTAGACACTATGTCAACTTGAGCGCAATACTTTACGTCTTCGGCCATGCCTTGGGCCACGAGCGCGGCCCCATGCATCGAGGCCAGCATGGTTTCCTCTAATTGCGGGCGGGCAGCCTGCCAGGCCAAATAAGCTGCCCGAGCGTCATCGGTCCAATTATAGCGGGTCAATCCGCTTAAGATGGCACCTGCAGCCAACCAATCTTCCAAAGCCAAGCGCCCTTCACTGCCGGCCATCACGATGACGCCGTCCAATCCGGTTTGGTTCAGCCAGGCTCGAACCGCCGACGCGTTAATCAGAGCCCCGGCCGCCATCTCTGCACTGTCCTGACACCGCGCCACGGCCTGAGTCCCGTTGGTCGTGGTCAACACCACCCTACGGCCATCCACCCGTGATCGGGGGTATTCCAAGGGCGAATTGCCTCCGTCAAAATCCGGCGGTGGCACATTGTGGCGCTCGCCTACTAAGAGCACCTCGTCGCTGCTCAGTTTGATCGCTCTGGCTTCATCCACCCCGGCCACAGGCATCACCGCGCTGGCTCCATTGGCCAACATCGTATTCATGGTCGTGGTGGCACGCAAGGTGTCGACCACGACCACCGCCTTTTCGCTCACATTGCTCGCGCCCATCAGTTGCCACGTCGCATAAACTTCAACCGACCGATCCGACCTGATCGCCACCCCTCAATTTGTCTTGAACCCCTTTAATGGTCACGGGTCCAACCCCAGCCATCTCCAAATAGTACTGCCGCAGCGTATCGCCGCGCACGCCCACCCTAAGCGCTTCCAGAGCCAAAACATCTTGCGGTTGCACGTTGCCTAAGTTGACATTGGATCCAAACCGCATGATCAGTTCCAACTGCTGCGACTTCTTCGGAGCTTCCCAGAGCAAGCGGTCTCTTTGTTCTCCGAGATGGCTGTCAATAGCTTCCAACTCGTCTTCTAAAATGTTGCCTGACTCATCATAAATTACCACGCCTTGGCCGCTTTCACGACCCTCGACGATGACCAAGTCCGACCCGGCTTCCAGGTCCAAAATCACCTGGCGCCAAAGTTCGGCTTCCGGGCTAAGATCGCGAGGGTCCTTTTTACCCACTTCACTGACCACTAATTCAAAGCCGTAGGCCCGAGCTAGTTGAATGGTATGGATTCGGGTTTCTTCATCAATATTGATGGTACCATCGGAGACTTCAACCCCGGTAAAGCCCAGGCTCCGAGCGCGATCCAAAAACTCAACGAGTCGACCTTGCAACAATGCCAGTTCAAGAAAGGTCCCTCCGGGGAAAATATGGACCCCGTAGGATTTGACCAACTCGATCTTTTGAGTTAAGAGCCGGCGGTCATAAAATGCCGACGTCCCAAACGTGAGTTTCAAATGGTCGACATAATCGGACGCTAGTTCCAACAAATCATGAGTCTCGGTCATTCCTAGTCCTTTGTCAATCACCATCGTAATCCCGGATTGTCTCGGCTTGGGCAGCCGATCCATGTTTGGAAAATCCAAAATGTCGTACCATGCTTTGTTCTGGTGAGCGGGCATCAGCAAAACCTCCGATGGGAATTTTACGGTCCTCTCCATACTATTCAGACCAAAACATGGAGGTGACGGAGCAATTTAGACCACATGGGAAAGCCGACACGGGGAAGCGTATCTGGGTGAGGACGACAAGATAGCGGAGGCTCGGTCATGGATCAACGATCACAGACGATTTCTTCTGAAGACAGGCGCCAAGAACCCTCCAGGGGGCATCAGCAAAAGCTGCTGATTTTGGCATTAGTCCCCTTTATCATGGTCTTGGGCAATTCCATGCTAGTTCCGGTTTTGCCCAAGATGATGACGGTCATGCATCTTAGTCTATTTCAAGTCGGCCTAATCATTACGGTGTTTTCGATTCCAGCGGGTATCGTCATCCCTCTTGCCGGTGCCCTTTCCGATCACGTCGGACGCCGAGTGGTCATTGTCCCCGCGCTCATCGTCTATGGTGCCGGGGGGCTCGCAGCGGGAGTATCCTCGTGGGTGTTCCCCCACCCTTTTGGCTGGATTATGGCTTCTCGCCTGTTGCAAGGGATAGGTGCCGGTGGCACCTATCAACTGGCTATGACCGTGGTAGGCGACATGTTCCAAGGCAAAAGCCGAGCCGGCGCATTGGGTAAATTAGAAGCAGCCAACGGCTTGGGCAAGGTCGTGTCGCCCATCGCGGGCTCGCTTTTAGCCCTGATCATTTGGTTCGCTCCCTTCTTCGCCTACGGGCTGCTGTCATTTCCCATCGCCGCCATCGTCTGGTGGACGATAAAGGACTAG
>JAMCVM010000007.1 GCA_023475835.1 Bacillota bacterium
CCGTCATTCCCCTCGAGCACACCTATGTGGTCACCAATCAATCACAAGCCGAGCTTTTAAGCGACATTGTTCATCCTGGCGTCCCCAAAGCCAACATTCTCGTCGAGCCTGCCGCGCGTAGCACTGCCGCGAGCATCCTCTACGCTGCCTTGACCGTGCAGAAAACCGATCCCGACGCCATCCTCGCGGTCTTTCCTGCCGACCATTACATTACCGATACCGTTCAGTTCAGGGCAGCTTTGGAACTTGCCTGTCAAGCGGCCACGACCTCTCCTCGGCTGGTCACCATTGGCATACGTCCCGTGTTTGCCGCCACCGGCTACGGCTATATGCGTTACCAAGAGGACCCTATCCAAAGCGAAGGTGGATTAGTCTATGCGGTCGAAGAATTCGTCGAAAAGCCCGATCTTCCGACGGCGACCGCATATCTCGCCAGTCATCATTATCTGTGGAATAGCGGTATCCTCATCGGCAACGCGTCCGTCATGGTCGAAAACTTTCACCGTTATCTTCCCCGCCTGTACCGGTTGATGTCGCCCATCGCCCAGCACCTGGGCACGTCCGCCGAACGCGCATCCGTTGACGCCATTTATGCGGAATTGCCCAGCATCTCCATCGACTACGGCATTCTCGAGCGCAGTGACGAAGTCTTAGTGGTGGTCGGAGATTTTGACTGGAATGACGTGGGCACCTGGGAAGCCTTCGGCGCCATTTTTCCTCCCGATTCGTCCGGCAATATCGTCCAGGCTGATCACATCGGCATCCGCACTCAGAACTCGATCATTTATAGCAGCGACCGCTTGATTGCGACGATTGGCATCGACGGCCTGATTATTGCCGACACCAAGGATGCGCTGCTAATCTGCCCTAAAGAACAGTCCCAGGCCGTTCGCGAGTTAGTCGATCGTTTGAAGGCCGAGGGCCGCCATGAATATCTCTAGGGCATGGCGGCAACTCCCCACAACTGGAGGACAGTCGCCTCACCCAGGCCCTTTTTCAGGTCGTGGTTCCGAGTGTTAAAGACCTTTCCACCAGGATGCGAGGCTATCATTTCCTAATTTTTCTAACCAGCCAGCCCATTGGCCCGCACCTTGGCCCATTCAGATATTTTCCCAAAAAGAGGGCGATCATCATTTGGAACCAGCGCACCGAAGCTAAAACCTGTGAAGCTCTCCTCCACGAGTTCCGTCAAAAGACACCGCCCGGGGCCGGGGCCAAAATCCCTATCGTCGATGGCACCGCCCGCGACGTATACAATATTTCTGCTCCCTTCGTCGATGAAGGCCAGACGGTGTTCGCAGGCCGAGTGGAACCGCGCGACGAAGAAATCGCCGAAGTCGTCTTTTTCCATAAACGCAACCGAGTATGGATTCCTCGGCCCAGGACCCGTCGATTCGTGATGCAAGATCCGTTTGTGACCCGCATTCATCATCAATTAGTCTTTGGCGGCGTCGAAGTAGAAACCCTGGTGGCCAATCCTAAGACCATCGTGGGCTGGCGTACGGTCTTTTATCGGGGTGCATCCATCGCGACGCTCGAACCGTTTGCCGTGGGCCCCCGCGGAATGAAAGACATCCGCTTGGTGGAACTCCACGACGGACGCATCGGTGTATTCACCCGCCCGATGGACGCGACAGAGCCCGGCGCGGATATCGGCTTTTTCATCATCGAGCGCTTAGAGGATTTATCCGAAGCCACCATTTTGAATGCAGAACTATTCCGCGGACAGTTCGCCGAAAACGAATGGGGCGGGGTGGGCGAGGCTCACTCCTTGTCCAACGGGGTCCTTGCGGTCTTAGGCCATATCGCCTATCGCAGTAGCGACGGTCATCTCCATTATTATGCCTATACCTTTGCCACCAATCCCATCACCCAGTCCACTACCTCCCCCCAGATTATTGCCGAGCGCAAGAATTTTCCCACCGGTCCTGCCAAACGCTCGGACCTGGAGGACGTGGTGTTTAGCGGAGGACTCCGGAACCGACGGCGCGGACGGGCCACTCTGTACGTCGGGGTCAGTGACACCGAAGCCTGTACGATCGATATCCCTGACCCATTTTTAGCCTATGAGACACTACCTGTGGAGGGCCCCCCGACGGTTGATTGAGTAAATGGCCGAATGCTTAGTTTGACCTTGGCTGGGAGTCGTTGGCCAAATTTCAGACGACATCGAAATTAAACCCTCCGCTTACGGCGATTTCGCCAGTGCAGCGCCTCTATTCGGCGGTTATTTCGTAATATTACGAAAAATGGTAGGAACTCTTTGCAGTTTAGCGTATACTTAAGAGGTCAAGAGCGTATCTGACAGACCCTCGGGGTCCATTGGCGATTGGTGGCGCTTCTTGCCAGTGATGTGTCGTCTGATGACTTTTTCTACACGGCCAGGGCTTGAATTTATGTTTGTAAAAGGCATCATTGGTCTAGCTTTCCTTTATTCCGTCTGGCTTTTTTAGAATTTCTGGGGCCAAGCCATCCCAGAGAAATAGGTTAGAAAACAGGGATTAGGTTCGAAAATCCGGTAATCTCTCGAGGTTGGCTCCTAGGCGTACTCACCACGTTCGGTCGCTCGGCCTGAGGGTTGAGGCCAGACAGCAACGATCACCGCATCCTGGCGATTATGATCAGAAATTCCCGATCCGTTAACCCCGGGAACTCACAGAGAATTTGACCACCGACAAGCAAACCATCCGTTGGTTCCCACCGGAGCGGTTGCCGGCCACCGCCGCTAACGATAGCTGCGATTTTCCCCCATCGCCCCTGCCAGCAGAATTCGTACTTCCCAGCTTAAGAAGGAGACAGCACCTATGCTTCAACTCCATGATGAAAAGCCCGCAATCTCTTCGGGAAACTCCAGCCTGAATCTCGACTTAATTTTCTGGAACCCCAGCCTTCATGATCCGAAAGCTCTCCTACTGGCTCTTTCCGAAAATCATCTCGGCGAACGCTCGCAAACGGTTGCCTGGCTCACCAAATTCACCGTGCGCTTAACCATGTGGAAAGGTCAGTACTTTCCTCAACTGACCCCCGGTGACTGGCAACACGCCTTGGTGGACTTAGAAGCAGCCATCCGCCAAATCGCGGCCATCTATCATCCTCGCCGCATCGAATATGATACTCGGGCGTTTACCGTAGGATTAGTTAAATCCGTCCGCAAGCACACTCACCCGCTGTCGATCCTGTCAAGCGGAACGATGGACCGCGCCACGCCGGTGTGGTCGCAACTGAAACCATGACCGACGAGGACAGACCGTAGGAATGGATCCGTAGACTTTACCTGCCCTACGACGCGTGCCACCATATCCACAGTTCTCGCCCATTTCGTCAGAAAGATCCCGCAATCGGAACGCTCGACCAATACGCGATCCAAGCTGCCCTTATTTTCTCTCGCGGATGTCGTTCAATCCGTCCGCTGCACTAGCCTGCGATCCCCTTGGTAGGCCGAGGCGAGACAAGCATCCAGGGCCGCCATGTTGCGTACCGCGTCCATGGGGTCAAAGGCCAAAGGCTCTTGGTGCAGAATGCTTTGGGCGAAACGGTCAGCCTGAAGGGTATAGGGATTTAGTTCGGGGAATTCTTCTTCACGCTCCTCTCCGCGCGACCAGACTCGAAAATTTGCCGGTCCCAAAAAGGCGTGGGGTACTTCGATCCGGCCGTCCGTTCCCAAAATTTCCAAGTGATTGCGAAAGTCCGCCCACATTCCACAGTCGAAGGTCAGCGCCAACTGGTCGGGAAACTCGAGCAAGCCTGAAGCCATCATGTCGACCCCGTCGTGAGCGTCTGATATCAACGCGGTCACAGTAGCCGCTTTCGGTTCGGTGCCGAATACTAAACGGGCGGCACTAATCGGATAGCAGCCCACGTCATAGAGCGAACCGCCTCCCATCTGCCGCTGATAGCGAATATTGCCCTGATCTTGGGCGTTGTTGAAAGTAAACGTGGCATGCATGCCACGCAATTCTCCAATGGCCCCTTCGGCAATCAATTGCCGAATTTTTGTGTAGCGCGGATGATATCGGTACATAAACGCCTCGGCAAACTTCACCTCCGCGCTTTCACAGGCCTCTACCATGCGCAGTGCTTCAACCGCGCTCAAGGCTGCCGGTTTTTCACACAACACGTGCTTGCCCGCCTGAGCAGCGCGCACCGTCCATTCGGCATGCAAGTGATTGGGCAGCGGAATATAAATCGCGTCAATGTTCGGATCCGATAGGAGGTCTTCATAGGTGCCGTACCAGACCGGGATTTCAAGGCGCTCGGCCATGCTTTGCGCCTTGTCCCCATCGCGGCTCGCTATGGCCGCCACGCGACCCCATAGAGAAGCCTGAATCCCCGGAATCACGGCCCGTTCGGCAATATTGGCCGCCCCTAAAATGCCCCAGCGCAGCGGTTGCGGTTGCATCGCTTGTCCACCTTTCTAAATCGATGATATCCGCTGCTATCATACTGCCAATTGGATCCGGACCGCACGTTGAGGTCAAGGTGCGATAGGTCAGAGGAGTAGCCTCAATCGAATGCAGTTCCCCCGGACTGGGGACACGGGGAGGAAGCCAACGCCGGTCAAAAGCCGGGGACAACAATGGGAGGCCCGACCGACGGCCTTTTTTTCGTGGCGGCTGAAATCCCTCGCCATCAACGGCTGATAGCCGGATTCGAGGCTATTTGCAGCACGCCAACCGGGATCTGCCCTGAATGAGAATCTGGCATGGACCCATATCGCGTCGGTCACCTCGCTCACGAGATAGGGGAGCAGGCGTCTGGGGTCAATCCTTTCCTCTGAGGTTCTAGAAATAGCCCCACCACCTCGAGCAACTTTGGCGCGGAGCCGGCGATAAAGGGGGCCACGCGGTTACTACGGCAACCGCCCGTATCCGGCTTGGGTTGCGAATGCCTTACTGCTTCCCATCGGACGAGTTTTCAGCGCGCGAAAATTGATGATGGGCGTCGGCCAGAGCGAACCATTGGGAGCAATGCCTACCCTGGTGACATAGAGTTCTTCGGTCGAAGCGGAAATATATTGGCTTTGGCCGCCAATGTAAAACGTAAAACTGCGATAGTAGGGCGGTCCAAACCCGAAGTTATTCAAGGCACCGGACCCTGACGAAGCCAAAGTTGTGTCAGCCCAAGCGCGGAACGGATTGTAAAAGAAAAACATCGCCGTTGCGGTATCGTCCGGCAAACTAGCCCAATCGATAAACGCACGTGCGGCGCGGTGTATGCGTCGACGCCAGAAGGGCGTGAGGCCCATATTTTCGGATAGAAGCCCCGCATATTGGCCGTGGCGTGGGCAAACCCTGCGGCAAACGGGGCGACGACAGTAGTCGCGGGCAACATGGCCATGCTCACCCTCCTTATCATTTCTCAAAAAGTATCTCGCAAAGAAACGCCACCCTCCTGCTTCGCCGTAGATAAAATTTGTTCCCGTAATCTCCACTATCCATCTACGACCAGAGATTTCTTCCTGCGACCCATCTTTGCTAAAGGTTGGCGCGGTCGCATCTCTCGCCAGGTTTGCGGATTGAAGTACTCTCCCGCCTCCCATGGCATCATCCACATGATGACGAGCATCTCTGTATCCGATGACCCCCAGGGACTCTTACGATCGCCCGGGTAGGGTTCGCCTCTGGATGTCCCCCTTCGTGACAAGTCCATGAGCAGTGGCTCAAGGCTCCCCGCTGGGACTCACTAGACCATGCGAAGTACTGTAGCCTGACCGACGGCGATGAGATCCTGGTGTTGATTCACAATAGTCACCTTATAGACGATAATCCGTCGTCGCACCACCATAGTTTCTGCACTCGCGCTCAAGCAATCGTTGGTGCGCGCCGGAGCAAGCAACGATAGCGAAACGTCCAAAGTACTGGCAGGCACGCCGAGACGATGGCCGGATAAGGTGAGTACCGCTTCCGCCATCGTAAATAAGACTCCCCCATGGACCACGCCCTGACGGTTGAGATGGCGCGCGGACACTACCAGTTCCGAGGTGATCCGTTCCTCTTCGTTAACCTTAGGGAACTGCACACCGAGCCCTTCCGCGTATGGATCGGTCGGACCCGGATCCGCAGACTCAAGACTTCCTTCGGGATCGAATTTACGGACTGAGGCGTTGGCTAAAATGGTGCCTAATCGTGACTGCACCGGTTGCAGCCATTTGGTCTGACGGATTCTTTCATCGAATCTCGACATGTGATTCTTCCCCCCATTGTTAATCACGACGCAGTCTATTGAAGAGTCTTTCAGAGCACTCTCTACACTGGCAAAAGACGCACACCCTGCGCGAGAGGTTCCCCTTGCGACCGTCTGTCCGCTTCTGATTCGAACGGGATACTGCGCGCGCGTCATCGTTTCCGTTTTAGGAAAACGCCATCATGTTGGGAACCCCTCTATGTAGCAACGTGTTGAGACGCTCCCAGCTTGGGCATCAAACCGTGAAGTGCGACCCCACGGTGCCTTGCGCCGTGAATTCAGAGACATTCGCTGCCATGGGACCGGATCTTAACCCGGGAAGGTGATGCTTGTCGTAGCGTA
>JAMCVM010000236.1 GCA_023475835.1 Bacillota bacterium
GTGCTTAAGCATATTTACACAGACCCATGCAGAAATCTCCTAGATCTGCACATTCCTGAACACGTCTGGAATTGTTCGCTCTTTCGGAGGCCGCAGTGTTGCTCCTAGCCGTCTCCGGCATCCTCCCCATCCTGCTTTGGGGTATGCGTGGATATAGCGTCTACTGACGCTAATCCGCAGGGTCGGAACCACCACCTCGAAAGTCCTGCCGGTAGCCGTGGCCGTTCCCGTCATCGCAAAGCCCCCAGGCGGCTTTGCTCGGGTACTCAGCTTCCTTCCGGCGACAGGGGGGATTCGGCCCCCAACCGCCACCTTCTTGCCTGTCCCGTCCCCTTGCGGGTAAAGTGGGCACCGACGCGGGTACTCCGTGCGATGCACGGCGGATTTCCCAGCGGCGTTTCCCCTTAGCCGGTCACGCAGTCCGGTAGCTGGCTTACTCCGGCGGGGAACATCCCCGCCACGCAATCAAGTAAATTATACACCTTATGATGCGATGTACATAGATACCTTGTGATTTGTTTTAGCAGTTATTTACCCCTATGACGCAGGGCCGGCTGCTCTAAGGCTCGCCACCAGCGCCTCCGCCGTCGCTAGGTTGGTCGCTACCGGAATGCCTCGGACATCACTAATCCGCAGTAGGGCAGAAACGTCAGGTTCGTGCGGATGGGCAAATAATGGGTCGCGCAAGAAAAACAGCCAGTCCATTTCGCCTTCGGCGATCTTACTGCCCATCTGCTGGTCGCCCCCCTCCGGTCCCGCCATAAAGCAATGAACAGAAAGGCCCAGGCGATCGGTCAACAATTGACCAGTGTGTCCTGTGGCGTACAATGTGTGCTGGCAAAAAACGTCTCGATGGCGCCCAATGAATGCCACCAACTCTTCTTTTTTGCGGTCATGGGCAATCAGGCCTATGCGCAAGGTTGCGCCTCTTTTCTTATCAGGTATGTTGCCTCGTTTAAATCCTAGGGTGCATCGACGGGCTGATACCATGGCGGCCACAGGGCCGCGGGAACATGATAGCGATCGAAGACCGTACGCATGAGCGCGGTCAATGGATGCGACCGATGGGGATCTTTGGCCACCACCAGTGAGGTGGTTCGTTGGATGGGCGGCAACCCCGCGACATCCAAGGAGATAAGGTCTCCCTGCGCGATATCTTGACGAACCACGGAATCGGGTACCATGGCCACGCCTAGCCCCACCTTGACCATACTGGTGACCACCTCGTGGCTGTTGAATTCCATCAATACCCTAGCGATCACCCCGTGTTGTTCTAAAACTCCGTCTACAAACGACCGAAAGCGCGAGGGATTTTGATAGGAAATAAAGTCTAGATTCGACAAATCAGCCAAACCCAGGGGGCTAGGCAGTTGCGCCAGGCGCGAAGGAGCCACGACCAGCCGCACCGGATCCGAAAACAGCGGAATAGAATCCACTTGGGGATGGACCATCGGGACGGTGATGATGGCGAGCGCTAACTCTCCGCGAATCACGCCGTCCAAGGTTTGTTGGATCTCTCCAATGTGAACGTGCACCCGCACCCCAGGGAAGGCTTGAGTGAAAGTTGACAACACCGTCGGCAAGGTGGATAAGGCTACCGTCGACACGGCACCCACATGAATCTCGCCCTGCCCTGGGCGCCCCAACTCCTGTACCGCTTCGGACGCTTGGTCCATCAAGTTTTGGATGCGCTTAGCGTAATGATAAAGAACCTGGCCGGCGGGAGTCAATTGGATCCGCCGGCCCTTTCTGACCAAAAGCGGCGTGGAAAATTCTGTTTCCAGCGATCTTAACTGCTTGGTCACCGCCGGTTGGGTCAGCCCAATCTGCTCCGCCGCCCGAGTAATGCCGCCCGCATCCACGATGCGAACGAACGTATTGAGTTGCGTCAACACCATGAGGCACCCCCTGAGCGTGTTCGTCATTCGCTATGGGTCAAGGTCAGAGCCGTACGACGAGTTGCCCGTTTATCCCTCCGATTTCTAACGGTTCAGCCCCATCGCCGTCGGTCTTATCTTTGCGGCCTTATCCCCAGCGGAGTGTCCCACCCTTCGACCGATCGACTCTGAGCCCATGACGGCGGGTCTTGTCTCACTGTTCTCGCCTCCCGGAAGGACGGGGACGATAGACATTAAGTCCAATCTTTTCTTCCCGGTCAGCCCCCACCGCAATATTGCCTTCAGTGCTAGCAATAATAATGGTCTTGCCTGACGTCGAAGGTCCAAAACTCTGCGACAGATCCACCCGAATAGTGAGCCAATCTCCGTCCAACTGCATTTCCACATTCTTCATCCACTGGGTACGGGAATTCTTGGTCTTGCTTAGACGACGTGAAAGGCCTAACCGGCGCAAACCACCCCTCTCGCCCCTATTCCCGCTGCTCCTTTCTCGACAGCCTTAAGTGCTGATTCAGCCACCATTCGCACGGCAAAGAGAGTCTTAGAAAAAATCCACAGCATTCCTATGCGCTCCTATGCCGGGGACAGCCTAGACACGTACGTGTGCGTCTCTTGGCAAGGTCCGCCCGTCACCGCACCCGGCGAACCATCCAGTCCGTCCGTGGCCTTTTCTAATACCTATCCTAGCACGACCCCGCGTGGAGGAGACGGATTTCCTGTCCTATTTTATGGGGCCGCGATTCGGTCGGACTCATCGCACGGATTCGACTACGTCTCGGCGTGCCTTCGATTATAGATCTCCGCATCTTGGACCAACACTTCGACCAAACCATCGAGCAGCGAGTTCGGTTGCCGTTCAGCACGGGTTACCAATTGAATGGATCGGCTCAGATTCATCGCCGCGATGGGCAAAGCACAAATGCCATGCACCGTGATCGGTTGAGCGTCAACAATCGCCAGCGACAGCACGCTCACTCCGACATTATTCGCCACCATGGCCAAAATTGCTCGGAGTGACGACAACTCCATGATAATTTTCAACCCGTCCTCGGGGAATCCCGCGACCGCTAAGGCTTGTTCAAAAATGGCCCGGGTCCCTGAACCCGCTTCCCGCAAGATCCAGTCCAGTTCGAACAACTCATCCAGCGGAACGACCTCTTGACCGGCCAACCGATGCTGATCCGCCACGATCAACGCCAGATGGTCGCGCCAAAGTGGCGTCGAAACCAGTGTCGAAGGAATGCCCCCTCCTTCCACCAATCCCAAATCGACTCTGCCAGCAGCAACTTCCTCCATCACCGTCCGGCTATTCACCATCAGAACATGCAAAGGTGCGTCAGGAAATTGCCGCCGAAACCTGCCCAAGGCATTCGGGAGATACAGTTCGGTAGCGGTCTGACTAGCGGCGAGGCGAATTTGACTCATGCCTTTGGCCATTCGTTCGAAATCTCGAAGCACAGCGTTCCATTCGCCCTCAATTCTCTGCGCGGCTCGATACAATTGATCCCCCGCCAGCGTTAACTCCATTCCCCGGTGACTGCGGGTAAACAAGACGGTACCCAGATCGTGCTCCAAAGAGGACAACTGCTCGGACACTGAAGAAGGCGCCAAGTGAAGATAGCGACTGGCTTTGGTCAACTGGCGAAGGTAAGCCACGGCTAGAAAAATCCGTAAGCGGACGTCCATTGAAGCGGCCCTCCCTATCGATTCGTTGATTCCGTTTTAGCGTTCGTCATCGCCGAACGCCAAGACCCCGGTTCCACCCTATCATGAGACTCACGGCGAAGCGAGCCAAGAAAGGATGGTCCTGATATGAAATCGTTTACTCCCAATTGGTTTACAGTAGCCATGGGCACCGGCATCGTAGCCCTCGATGCCTTTTTGCTGCCCGGGGCTCCGATCTGGTTAAAGCATGTGGGCACGGGATTTTGGATAGGCAACATGGCCTTGGTCCTCTTATTTACTCTGCTCTTACTCTACCGAGCGATCACCGATTGGCGTGGGTTCAGAGACATTTTCCATCATCCCCAACAGTCGATGTTTTTCGGCGCGATTCCGATGGCACTCACCACCGTAGTGAATGGGTTCATCGACATGGGGCCCGCACTCATCGGCACCGACGCCTATCACCTAGCGGGCGTATTGTGGATAATTAATGCCGTCATCGCTCTGGCCTCGGCGTTAGTCGTGCCCTATTTCATGTTTACCCGGCATCAGCACGAATTGAACACGATGACCGCCATTTGGCTCATGCCCATAGTTCCAGCCGAAGTAGCGGCCGCCTCCGGCGCGCTGTTACTGCCGCACTTAGCAGCGGCCGGTTTACAGCAAACCCTGTTTATCGTAAGCACTTCGCTTTGGGCAATGAGCGTCCCCTTAGCGGTATTATTGCTCGGGGTGCTGTTCCTGCGATTTGCCGTGCATAATCTCCCACCAGCCGACATGGCGATTTCGACCTGGATCAGCCTCGGGACACTCGGCACCGGCATTATGGGACTCGTCTTACTGGGCAACGACAGTCAATTGGTCTTCCCCGCGCTGGCCACGGGATTAAAAGGTAGCGCCATGCTGCTTGCCTTGGTGCTCTGGGGCTTCGGCATCTGGTGGTTCTTACAAAGCATCGCCTTGACGATTCACTACGCCTACCGCCTGAGTCTTCCGTTTAATCTGGGTTGGTGGGGGTTGACCTTCCCCTTGGGAGTCTTTGCCGCAGGGACAGACCTTTTGTTAAAAGCGTTCCAAATGGTCCTGCTAAAAGATGCCGCACTTGTCTTTTTTGGCCTTCTGGTCGCCTTTTGGCTCGTCGTCGCGAGTCGTACCCTATGGCTTCTCATTTCGCCACAAATTTCGCGGACGGTGTCTAAGGCTCCGGTCAAACCCAGCATTCCCGAGGCTTCGTAACGCTTCTTGCTCGAATCAGTTTGGATGTACCTCTCCCATCTTAACGCGACGGTGTGACCATGACGCCGTCGCGTTTTCGATCATCGCCCGACCCCCCTGCTGCTCCAGAATTTGTTAATATAGATTTAGCATGGTGGAAAGGCATTTTCGTCCGCGCGGATCGAATGCACGGCCTGATCGTTTTCCATCGTCCACCTAAAACTCGGATGCCACACGGATTCTTTGGGTTTTGGAGACGGCCACCATGAGGGTGTCAGGACTTGCAAGCTGAGGGTCGGCCCCTGATTCACCCGTTCTCTCGAAAGGAGCACCTACCTATGCCCGAGTCGGCTGAAGATCATCCGCGCGTGATTGCCCCAACGCCTATCCTATTCGCTCTGGGTCTGGGACTAGGCGGCCTAGCGCAATGGGTTTCTCCCTGGCCCCTCGCCCCTTGGCATCTCCATGGCTTTGGCGTTTTAGCCGTGCTTCTCGGCATTGCCATCAGCCTTTGGGCTGTTTATACGATGAAGGGCAAAGATACCAGCCTCGATCCCAATCGTCCCACCACCGCCTTGGTCCAAACCGGACCGTTTGCCTACAGCCGAAATCCGATCTATTTGGCCATGACCATCTCGTCGCTGGGCGTCGCTCTGTACTTCAATTCTATCTGGTTATGCCTCAGTTTAATCCTGACTGTAGGAGTCGTGCACTACGGCGTCATCCTTCCCGAAGAACACTATCTTGCACAAAAATTTGGGAAGTCGTATACCCGTTATCGGCAGCACGTCCGGCGATGGATCTAACGTCTTGCATTCCGCCCTCTGGATGACTTAGCCTCTCGGCCACCCACGGCCCCCAACAAATCGGCCACAAATCCCCGATAGCCAAACCGTAGCGATTGGCAGCAGAACCCTCTTCTGCCTCTAAACATCTTGAAATTCGGTTCTGAACTCGATTCGACTCGACTCGGGGGTCGACCCAAAAATGGCAATCTTTCTGGTACCAGAGTCTGAGTCTCTCTCAGGTCAGTCCGGGGTTTAACTTCCTTGACGGCGTCACTAAATCTAGCTCTATCACTGAAAATGGAGTACAATGCGCATAAGTTAATCTATGCACAGGGGGACTTCAGAGTGGCCCGTTTGCCTCTTGTTGTTCAGAGCGATCTGACCTTGCTTTTGGAAGTGGACAATCCATTGTTCGATGAAGCCCGCGATGCTTTAGTAGGGTTTGCGGAATTGGTTAAAAGTCCAGAACACATTCATACCTATCGTCTTTCAAGCCTTTCTTTGTGGAATGCTGTCGCTGCAGGGATCAGTGACACGGAGATTTTAGCGCGGATGGATCGGTATGCGGAATATCCCGTCCCGAGTGAGGTGGAATCCTTTGTCGTCGATCAAGCGCGAAGATATGGTCGACTTCGTCTAAAACCCGCTCCCGATGGCGATGGCCTTTGGCTCACAAGCGAAGATGGTCCGCTTTTGACCCTGATTTCCCGCCAGAAATCGGTGATGCCCTACTTGTCTTCAAGTATTTCGCCCGGATTCCGCATTGCTCCCGAAATGCGCGGACTTTTGAAACAAGCCCTAGCCAAACTAGGCTGGCCCGTCGACGACCAAGCAGGCTACCGTTCAGGCGCACCTCTCGAAGTGGCATTTCGCGATAGAACCTTGCACGATGAGCCCTTGGTCATTCGCGACTACCAACGCGCAGCGGTCAGTGCGTTTTGGGGACAGGGCGATGCGCTTCGGGGCAATGGCATTGTGGTGCTCCCGTGTGGTGCCGGGAAGACGGTCGTGGGCATCGGGGCTTTGATTCGAGCCCAGTGCCACACCCTAATTCTTACGACCTCTGTAGCCGCACTGCACCAATGGCGACAAGAACTCTTAGACAAAACCACTTTGACTCCAGACGACATCGGGGAGTATTCGGCTTCAAAAAAAGACATTCGCCCTGTAACGCTCACCACTTACCAGTTGTTGAGCCATCGTGAGCATGGCGTCTTTCATCATTTTGAAACCTTAGATGAGCACGATTGGGGCCTTATTATCTACGACGAAGTTCATCTCTTGCCCGCTCCAGTCTTTCGCCTAACCGCCAGTTTGCAGGCAAGGCGCAGGTTAGGGCTAACCGCTACCTTGATTCGCGAAGACGGTCGCGCCGACGAAGTGTTTGCTCTGATTGGACCCAAGCGCTTCGACATGCCCTGGAAGCAACTCGAAGCGCAGGGTTGGATTGCCTCGGCCCGATGTCACGAGATTCGGGTCCGACTGTCCGACGCGGGTCGCGAGGCCTACGCTTTAAGTGAAGATGCAGAACGCGTGCGAATTGCCGCTGAAAACCCTGCCAAGCTTCCTGTGGTGGAAACTTTGGTTGATGAGCATCAAGGCGATCACATCTTGGTCATCGGTCAATATCTCCGTCAGTTGGATGAATTAAGTGCAAAGCTAGACGCGCCGATTCTTACGGGGAAGACGCCGGTTAAAGAGCGTGAACGTCTGTATCAAGCGTTTCGGGATGGCGATATTCCGGTGCTGGTGGTTTCTAAAGTGGCCAACTTTGCCATCGACCTCCCCGACGCTAATGTGGCCATCCAAGTCAGTGGAACGTTTGGTTCTCGTCAAGAAGAGGCCCAACGACTGGGCAGAATCTTGCGGCCTAAGGCCGATGGCAAAACCGCCCTGTTCTATAGCATCGTGTCGGAAGATACCCGTGAACAAGACTTTGCCCAAAAACGCCAACTCTTCTTATGCGAGCAAGGATATCGCTATGACATTGCCCATGCTGACGAACACGGTCTTCCTCTCGATTCCACCCCGGCTGCGGTCATTATGTTCCCGACCAGCATTCAGGAGAAATCGCAATGATTTTAACCATTGGTCCCAGCCTGGTGCGAATTCTTCAATTGACTCCCCCATCCGAATTGGAGGCTTTAGGTCAACGTTTACACGTGAAAATCGGATCGGATGGCTTTTTGTCCAGTTTGTTTCAAGCGTTGCTCGATACGGAGCGAGTGAGCGTCATCTTTGAGCATTTGAGCCATTCTGCCCGAGATTTTCTCACCGAGGTATTGCTCCGTGGGGGTGCGGTGTCCTGGCAACAGGCGTTTCGCCGCCCTGAGTTTCGGCAAACGCTGGAGGAACTGGCCCCGACTGGCTTGATTTTTTCGATCGAAGACCGAAACTATGTCCGACATTTTAGCCTCCCCTGGGAGTATGATAATTTCGCTTGGTCGCGAACGGCCATGGCCACGTTGGACCGGCCTTTAGCATCGAAAGAAACGACTCCTCGGAAGGAGACTGCTGCTGCAGACTGGTGCCCATTTCTGCAAGATATCTATCAAATTCTAAGTTTCGCTCGCACCGATCCCATTGCCCTGACCCAGCAAGGCGCGATCTATAAACGCGTCGAAAGCAAATTGGTCCAAAAACTTTGGCCACACTTAGACCTGGGTCAGGCCTCACAGAAACTGCAACAACTTGTGAGCTTTGCCCTGCAAACCCAATTGCTGGAGTACCAAGACGCAGGCCGTTCCATCGTCGCCAATGAAACCGGAATCGCCGAATTCTTCGAACTCACGGTGGCGGAGCGATACCAAACCTGGTTTAGTTATAGCTATGAACGGGGCGCAGATACCTACTTGCGCCAAGTGCTGATCGCTACTTGCGCTTTCTTAAAGCCGGATCAGTGGTTAGACCTCGAGCAGTTTATGGCCTGGCTGGCCGCTTATGGTGTGACCTCACCCACTTTTCGACAAACCTTGGAACGGCACATCAGTCGTTTGGTAACCTGGGGCGTATGGGAAGGGAATCAAGAGCGTGGCCGGCTTACGGATTCGGCCTACTATGGGGTACTTGAGAAGTTCGCATCCACTCGATCGGGACAAGCCGTAGTCGAGCCTACCGGCGAAGTCTTAGTACCTCCAGACGCGCCTTGGTCGGAGCGCTGGGCGTGGGATAAAATGACGACTTTAGTCCGCACGGACCGCATGTCGGTATATCAAATCGATAGTCATGGACTAGAACGCAGCTTAGACCTAGGGATGGAGCTAGACCACGTGGTGGAGACCTTGGAAGCGATGACCAAGTCAGGGATTCCCGCCAATGTAGGAACCAACATCGACGATTGGCGCCGGTTATTAACCCGCCATCGGGTCATTCAGGCCACATTGATTCATAGTGCGACGCCGAGGGACTCGCAAGAAGTGGAGCATCGTCTGGGCAAGCGAGTCATCTTTCGCTTATCAGAGACGGATTTGGTCATCCGGCCTCAGGCTGCTCAGGAATCCATTCGATTGTTAAATAAGGCAGGTATTCTCGTCCGATCCCAGATCGAACGGCCTGGGGTTGAGCGCCGCGAAGATAGCGACACGGATGTGCCTATGTGGTCTCCGTATTTCGATGATAGATACTCCGAACACTTTTACCCCATCAGTGCCAATGTGGCTTCGGCCAACATGAAGGTGCCAAATTATGAAAAGATCCAGAAGGAGATCGAATCCGCCATTCTGTTGCACTCTCCAATTCAAGTCACCCATGTGATTCCAGGTGAACGGCGAGAGATCACTCAAAAGATCGTGCCCTATCAAATGCATAATGGATGGCTACAGGGAACCGTCGTTGGCTCACACCAGATGGCCAATATCCAGGTGCATCGAATCCAAGAATTGATAGCCGGGAAGTCGCCTTGAGCAAGCGAAAATTTCGTCTTCGGCCTCGATTTTTTGTCTTCTCCGTGATCGTCCTAGCCGCTTTGAGTTTCGCCGTGGCTAGTCTTTTCGGGTCTTTTAAGCCGTCGGCGAAACCGCCGCATACGTCCCATCCCGCGCCATTGCACACCCCGCTCATTGTCTCGACCATTAAAGGCAGCTTCAATCCAGCCTCCGTGAATCTCCCGATTCCCTTGACCGAGTTTTCCGTAGTCGCAACCCCTCCAGGAGCGGTCGCCCTCGTCGGCGGATACACCAAGGGCCGTCGGATTAATCCCATTGTCTACACCTTGACTAATACCGGCGTCGTTGCCGATGGCCGCATGATCAGTCCGCACGCGAATGGCAACACCATTGACCTTTCAGGACGGGTTCAATACGTCGGCGGAATCGATGCCGTGGATAAACCGTCGTCCCGTATTCAACCGGTATCGCTGAACGGCAGTCTAAGCGACCCTCCGAATCAGTGGTTACGCACCCCACTTTCGGCCATGGCCACAGCGTCGGCAGGAGCGACCGCCTATGTCGTGGGCGGCCAAACCGCCAAAGCCAGCACCGACATCATTTATCGCATCCGCCTTGGCTCCCATCCCAAACCCTGGAGTCGATTGCCTGAAGCCCTTTCACATCCGATGGCCGCAGTCTATCGGGGCATGTTGTGGGTCATCGGCGGATACTCCGAGGCCGGCGGCTATTCTTCGGCCGTGTATACCGTCAATCTTCAATCCGGCCAGGTCACTGCGGTCGCCCAGTTGCCACTGGGATTAGCCAACGGCGCCATCACCGAATATCACCATGACCTTTGGATTTTAGGGGGCTCTACCCCCAGCGGGGAAACCGCTGACACATTTGTCATCCTACCCTCGGGCTCGGCGATCCATCCCGGACCAAAGCTTCCCCAAGCCGTACAGGCTGACAGCGCTTTCGTGCTGGATGGCCGCCTTTGGGTCGGAGGGGGCACTACCGCCAACGGGTCCCCCATCGCCCAACTTTGGCAATATCGACCGCAGGTCAAGCCAGCGCCCCGCCAACCCGATAAAAAAAAGACAGCGACGGCCCCCGGGTCTGTCGCTCGTCGCCCCCGCTAAGCATTCATCGCAATTTCCTTAGCCATGACCTGGAGATGCATCCTTCCCTGACGGCGAATGCGCTCGACTTGAATGATGCGTTCAACCGCGGCTAGGCAGGCTTCAAAGTCATCGTTTTTCACCACATAATCATAGCTTTGAGCATGGCGCATCTGCTCTATCGCATTAGCCAAGCGGGCATCGAGATTCGATACTTCAGAACGTGCCAAAATCCTGCGTTTAAGCTCTTGGAGATCCGGCGGAAGTAAAAAGAGCGACACCACCGAGTCATGCCGGGATTGATATTTCATCTGCCCCTTATAATCCAGTTCGATGATTCCGTCTCGCCCTTCCACAAACAAATCTCGGGGCGATCCGTAATAATAATCTTGGTAAACGCGCTCGTGCTCGTACACGCGACCGTCCTCAACCATCTGTTTGAACTCCGGTAAAGAGACGAAACGATAGTCAAAGCCATCGATTTCTCCATCTCTCGGCGGTCGAGTGGTATAGGTAACCACCTTGCTAAGCTCGGCATCGCGCTCTAATAACGCTCGCATGACCGAACCTTTGCCCACTCCCGATGGACCCGTAAACACGAATAATATTGGCTGCAAGGGCTGTCCCTACCTCAACAAATGAAATTAGCTAACGTAATGCCTCTCATTGTACCGCATTTCCTCGTCAAGCGACTTTTATCACATGGGCCGTAAAACTCCGCCGTTTAGGGCGGAGATACCAAGCGTTGGCGTCGAATCGATCTGTTGCTAAAATATGCACGTTCGCTCTTTGGTAACCGGATACGTTCGTGCAGTTGTCTCTCGCAATCGTAGGAGACGTAAAATAGATCGCGTCGTCAAGGCCCGACGTAAACAGGCTTCGACGATCTAAGGTGGTGAGCGAAGTCTAACCACCGCGTCAAGTAACGAGCGACCTTCGGGCGACTGGATAGCGGGTGTTTGGCTGACCCTTTGCAAGCAAAGCGCACCTGAGGGGGTTCCTCGTAAGAATCCCCGCCCTGCAGAGAGGGGAGTGTCAAAAAGCACCTTCACCGCCCACCGTTCCGCCGGGGAAAATCAGACCCAATCCCAAAGAATCGGACGGAGCCACCCCCCTGCATCCAAAACGTCAGTTGCCTGCGTTCCCAACCGTGAGATTCAGAAGCCGACAATCCGCGTGGTTTCGATATCCGACCCCGGTGGTCCCCAAAGGCCCTGTTTCGACGACGCCGTGCGAGGTTTCTCAGCTTCAGGCCAGGGCCTCCACAATTTGCTGCTGGATCGCTTTCAGGGAGTCGGGATCGGCAGGACGCGCGCGGGCGAAATCCAAGTCCGCTTCCGTTTGAATTGGGATGAGGTGAAGGTGCGCATGGGGCACTTCGAATCCCGCGACCAGCATCCCGATGCGCTGACCTGTGACCGTCTTCAATGCCTTGGCGATGGGCTGAGCAAACGGCATCAAGCCTTCCAGCCATGTGGGTTCGAGATCGAAGAATTCGTCCACTTCAATCTTAGGCACCACCAAAGTATGCCCCGGGTTAATCGGACGGATATCCAAAAACGCATAAAACTGCTCGTTCTCCATCAACTTGAAACTCGGAATTTCGCCGGCAACAATTCTGGTAAAAATAGTCGGCATTGACCATCCTCCTCCAAATTCGTCTGGTTGTTGGTGGCTGTCAAAAAACCCACTATGCATGAGCCCACTATGCATGAGTATACGGGGCTTGTCGATACTTGCCAAGAAAGCCTGTGGGATCTCTGCAAGATCTCATGCGATTCCGGTCAGACTAGAATCGAGGAGGTGCTTACGTGGAACTACCAATGGTTGCCGTGGGACCAGACTTAAGCCCGTTTGGCGACCAATTGCGGGCGGCCGGCTTTGACGTCGTAGAGCTCAACCCCGAGACCATGCGGACCGCAGACGCGGTGGTGGTCGATGGAATGGAGCATAGATTCTTAGGCGTCGAAATGACGGATACCAAGGCCCCTGTCATCGATGCCGACGGCATGACTCCCGATCAGGTCGTGAAGGCCGTCAAAGCGCGTGCCCTTCGCCGCTAACCAGAGAGGGCAGGTAACCCCTGCCCTCTCTGGTTGTTAATCCCTGCCCACGCCTCAGCATCTCCCGCCTACCGAGGCATTGGCCATCAACCCGCACAGGTAGGATCGTCAACGTTTAGTCGCCTTGCGAAGGCGTCAAGCTTGGCAAGGCCATCCCCTTTTTGGCCCACACAGCCTTCGTCGCCCTCATCATTTCGTAGGCGGGCCAGCGGCGGTGAGCCGTCCCTTGGGCCAGTCTGTTGGGATCATGCGCGCTTAGTCCTTCTAGGCGAGCCCATCCGCGGGCATCGTCAGCGGGGCCGATCTTTTTAGCCCAGTCCCCCCAGTCTCATCCACACCCTCGGAACCAATCCGACAGGCAACCTAAGGTTCTTTTTACCGCACCCAAAAATCACCAACAGAGCAGGTTGGACCGCATCCTTGACCGCCGCACTTCGGCCAGATAGGAAAAAAGCAGCCAGCAGTTCTCGGCAAAATAAGCCCTATGCCCCCATGTTTCCCGGTACTGCCTCTATGAGGAGATCTAAACCAGGCGACGTCATGGCGCTTTCAGAGCATGGCTGCTCGAGCCTTAGCTGAGATTCAACAACCAACGCGTCGGTTGCGAAAGCGCCTCACCGAGGGCATTAAGAAAGCCGGAAGCGGCCATTCCGTCGACCGCCCTATGGTCAAAGGTCAGGCTG
This sequence comes from Bacillota bacterium, assembly GCA_023475835.1. Taxonomy (GTDB): domain Bacteria; phylum Bacillota; class Sulfobacillia; order Sulfobacillales; family Sulfobacillaceae; genus JAMCVM01. The sequence goes on from JAMCVM010000236.1 coordinate 13,300, forward strand.
AGATATCCTACCGAAGCGGCAACCACGGCCCCATCTCGAATAATCGGCTCGAGTTGGATGCGATACATGCCGATGATAGCGACTTCGGGGGAGTGAATAATTGGAGTCGCAAAGAGCCCTCCCAAGGCTCCGCCCGCGGTTACGGTAATCGTAGACCCGGTCAATTCCTCGGGCTTCAACGACCGCTGGCGCGCTCCTTTCGCCAAGCGCTCCACTTCGCGGGAAATCTCAAGCAGACTTAATTGGTCAGCACCGCGCACTACGGGAACCGCCAGGCCCTGTTCACTATGCACAGCGATGCCGATATCGACGGTGCTATGACGAAAAAGTCGCTCCCCTTGCCAACGTGCATTGAAATCAGGATATTGCTCGAGCGCCCGGGTCAATGCTTTGATCAAAAAGGCCAGGTAGGTCAAACGCACTCCCGAAGCTTCGGGAGCCTCTTTCAGTTCTTGGCGAAGGCGCACCAGATCCGAAAAATCGTATTTCTCCACCACACTGACCTGAGGGACATCGCGCCAGGTTTGGCTTAGATGATCGGCGACGCTTTTACGCAGCCCACGCATCGGGATTTCTTGCACATTCGTCGGCCCCCCCGAACCGGTGCCAAGCCCTGGAGACGTCTTCGTCGTGCCGAGCGCCTGGCGAACATCTTGCGGCACAATGCGCCCCTTCGGCCCTGATCCGACCAAGGTCTCAAGCGCCACCCCACTTTCCCGAGCGATTTTCCGGGTATAGGGCGCCGCTTGCACTGACTGGGCGTCTTTTCGTCTCGCTGCTGCCTCCGGCCCATCAGGCGTTCCTACGCCCGTGGCCTCGACCTCTAAAGAGCGCCTAATACCAGCCTGAGCCTGCCCTGGGTCATCCTCGATAACCACCAAGGTGGCCCCAACCGGGACCACTTCCCCCTCTTCGCCAAGCCGCTTGACAATGACCCCTGCCCGGGGCGATGGCAATTCGACTACCGCCTTGTCCGTTTCGATTTCAACCAAAGCCTGGTCCAGTGTCACCCGTTGACCGACCTCGACTAACCAGCGGACGATTTCTCCTTCAGTTGTTCCCTCGCCCACATCGGGCAATTTGAATTCCATAGGCGCCTCCTAATCCGCCAGCGCTTCACGAATCGCACCAGCTAATCGTTCTTTGGTCGGCATATACCAATCTTCCCAGGCAAACGGAGGATAGGGCACATCCGCGGCCGTCACCCGACGCACCGGCGTCTTTAACCACCAAAAAGCATCCTCCTGAATACTGGCAACCACTTCTCCCCCCAAACCGGCCGTGCGCGGCGCCTCATGCAGCACTATCGCCCGTCCGGTCTTTTGCACCGACTCCGCTATGGTCTCCGTGTCCATGGGTTTGAGAGTGCGCAGATCGATGATTTCGACGGAAATGCCCGCGGTTCGGGCAAGATCTTCGGCCACCTCCATGGCCAGATGATTCATCGCCCCCCAGGTAATCACAGAGACGTCATCGCCCGAACGCGCCACCCGGGCTGGCCCAATAGGCACGTTCACCCTCCCTTGAGGCACTTCCATTCGTCCCAGGCGATAGAGTTTGATCGGTTCCAAAAAGATTACCGGATCGGGATCTTCCACCGCCGCGTATAAAAGACCTTTCGCGTCATAGGGGGTACTCGGCACCACCACTTTGATGCCGGGTGTGTGCACCAACATGGCTTCAGCGGAATCCGCGTGCTGTTCTGGTGCTCGAATCCCGCCCCCATAGGGAATACGAACCACCAACGGGACTCGAAACTTCCCGGAACTACGTTGACCAATTCGGCCCATGTGCGAAAATATTTGGTTCAGGGCCGGATATAAGAAGCCCATAAATTGAATTTCTGCAATGGGCCTCAGGCCTCCAATCGCCATACCAATCGCCGAGCCCACAATGGCGGACTCCGCGAGCGGAGTGTCTACCACACGTCGCGCCCCAAAGCGATTCCAAAGCCCCTCGGTAACGCGAAACACGCCTCCATTTTTGCCCACATCTTCTCCCAAAAGGACGACCCGAGCATCCTCCGCCATGAGTTCCGACAGGGTCTGGTTAATGGCAGTCACCGCGTTCATCTCAGCCATGAAGGCCTCCCTTCCCCGCCATGGCCCCATGAATGCGTTCCAATTCCTCACGTTGTAAAGCCAGCCCGCGGGGAATGGTCTGGTAGACATGCTCAAACATGGAGTGAATCTCAACCGGAGCAGAATTTAACGCGTCGTCGACCGCCTGGTTAACAAACACCGTGGCATCTTGACGGATTCGAAGCGCCTCGCCCGGAGCTAAAATGCCCAAGCCTTCGAGATATTCTTGCAATCGCACAATGGGATCTTTAGCCCCGGTCCACTGTTCCAACTCCTCCAGCGGCCGATAGCGGGCAGGATCATCGGCGGTGGTGTGGGGGCCAATGCGATAGGTCAAGGCTTCAATCAACGTCGGGCCGTCTCCCGCTAAGGCACGGGCTCTCGCTTCTTGCACCACCTGATAGCAGGCTAAGGCGTCGTTGCCATCCACGCGTGCACCGAAGACACCGTAGGCGCTGGCCTTTTGAACCAATGTCGGAGTAGCCGTTTGCTGGCTGACGGGCACGGAAATCGCCCAGCCATTATTCTGGCAAAAAAAGATCACAGGCGCGCGAAACACGCCGGCAAAATTTAAAGCCTCATGGAAGTCTCCTTCTGAAGTTCCCCCATCGCCAAAGTAGGCGATAGCGATATGGGCTTGGTTCAGCCGCTCAGCTGCCATGGCTAAGCCCACCGCGTGGGGCAAATGCGAACTAATTGGAATGGAACTGGGCAGCACTCGTGCCACTCCGTCAATGCTACTGCCCTTGCCCATAGCAAATAAGACTACGTGGCTAAAGGGCACACCGTGCACATACAATGCCCCATGGTCGCGGTAGGACGGAGCCATCCAATCCTCGGGCTCCAACGCCCAGGCGGACCCAATTTCGGCCGCCTCTTGCCCCAAAGAAGGGGGAAACGTCCCTACGCGGCCTTGTCGCTGCAAGTTAATGGTCTTTTCATCAAATGTCCGCAACAGCACCATGTCGTTAAAGATCTTCACGGCGATCTCTGGTTTTACCCGGTCGGGGTGATTAGCCTCAGGACCGATGACTTGGTATAAGGGCCACGCATCAGGCACCAAAATATCCTCCCTTGCTCCCTATCCTGGGTGATTTTTCTTGTTTTTCTTGCTGATGTTTCAAAGAGGGTTCCGTTTGCTGCCACCCTCAACAGAGTAGCCTTGCCCTCCGGTTGCGTCAATTGACTACCTGCTCGCGACCGCGAAAGCTATAATGAGAGAGAACCTAGGGTGTGAGGAGCGGGCTGTTGTGAAACACGGGTTGGTACGCGGCATGGCCGCCACGGTAGAAACCGAAGTCACAGATGAGATGGTGGCCCGTTTGGGGGGACGCACCATTCATTCCGTGCTAGGCACTGCCCATCTGGTCGAATGGATGGAATGGGCGGGGCGAAAACTCATTTTGCCCCATCTCACCGCCGATGAGGATGCAGTCGGCTATCGCATTGAGATAGTCCATCTCCTGCCTTGTCACGTGGGTGAACATTTCACCGCCACCGCTGAATTCTTATCGGCGGAAGACAATCGAGTCACCGCGAGCGTCTACGCCGATGGTCCCCGAGGGCGACTAGCCCAGGGCACGTTTACCCAAGTGGTGTTGCTTCGAAGCGTGTTGGAACGACGGTTCGAACGCAGTCGCTAACGCCGCGACTCCGGTTTGACTCTCGAGATGAACACACAGGATTTTAAGAAGGGAATGCCGATGAATCCACACTGGAATATCGACACTAAACTGGTTCATGCCGGGGAACGCGGCGAAGTGTTGCCGGGAATCCCCACCGTTCACCCTATCTCCATGAGCAATACCTATATCGCGCCGTTGGCCACTATGGATGCCATCTTAGGGGGGGCTCCGGGCTATACGTATGGCCGACATCACAACCCGAGCGTAGACGCTTTGGCGGAGGCGGTCAGGGAATTGGAGGAGGGAGAGGTGGCCTTTGCCTACGCCTCGGGCATGGCGGCCGTCCACGCTTCGCTGATGGCTCTGTCTCTACGACCCGGCGATCGCGTGCTCCTCAGCCGCGATTTATACGGTGCCAGTCTCAATCTAGTCGAGCAATTGTTTGCACCCATGGGAATAGACGCTATCGAAGAAGACTTAACCGACCTAGACCGCGTCAATCAGGTGTTTATTCGCTATCGTCCTCGCCTCGTCTTATTCGAACTCATTTCCAATCCCTTGCTTCGCCTAGTCGACGGCCCCGCTCTGACTCAAATGGCGCATCAACACCAAGCCCGAGTGATCATTGACAATACCTTTACCACCCCGCTGATGGCTAAACCCTTGAGTTATGGAGCCGATTTCGTCGTCCATAGCGCCACCAAATATCTCGGCGGCCACGGCGATGCCATAGGCGGCATCCTGGTGACCCGCCGAGAACATCAAGACCGGCTCTATAGTCAGCAAAAACTGATGGGCACGATATTAGGTCCATTTGAAGCCTGGCTCATTCATCGCGGGCTCAAAACCTTGGGTTTGCGCTTCCCGCGCCAGTGTCAAAATGCGAGCCAGTTGGCCCTGCGCCTCCATCAATCCGGCCGGTTTAAACAGGTTCACTATCCCGGACTGACTCACCACCCCGAATACCGTCAAGCCCAAACGGTTTTCCCCCAAGGATTGCTCGGCGCCGTGGTGACCCTGGATCTGCCTGGGGACAAAGCGATGGTCTTCAAATTTCTAGAAGCCCTTCAATTAGTGGTTCCTGCCACCACGGTAGGCGACATATACACTTTAGCGCTGTACCCGCTCATCGCTTCACACCGTTCTCAGTCTGCCGAGGCTCGGCAAGCGATGGGGATTTCAGACGGAACGGTTCGGATCGCGGTCGGCATCGAATCGGTCGAAGACATTGCCGCCGATATTCTTGCGGCGGCGGCTTGGTCATGAAACACTCTGAGACACTCGCTCACCACCTGGTCGGCCCATACCCATTCCAACCCCCATCCTACCGCCATCAAACGATATCCAGACCCGAGAGGGCGACCCTGTCCGCGCCAGATCGCGGCCAATTCGCGGCTGAGCACGCTCGCCACTTGATCGCGACCATAGCCTTGGGTAAGATCAATACCCTGGACCCAAGCCGATTCGATTAGCCAGGCGGATACAATAAAGAGCAATGACACGGAGGCCGGCAAAGTTGCCACGGGTCCTAACACTAGGGCAAATCCCGCCTCCGCTGCCAACCATCGCCGCCAATGGCGACGGACGCGCACCATCGACCGCCGAATGACCGACTCAGGCAAAGCCAGCACGTCGCCTGGGACGGTGACCATAAAGCCTTGACCGCAATAGGATCGGTACAGGTTACGACGCCGCCGTCGGAGTCTCCCATCCCGCAGGACGACGGTTACCATACCGAAAATCAGCGGACGGGTCAGACGACTTTGTTCCAAAGCGCTTCACTCTCCCTCCGTAAAGTCTATGGAGAGAGATCCTGCATGGTGAATGCTTCACGGAAACTGGAGGTGAACCGCAACATGGGATTTGGACCCAATTTGCCCAGCAGAAGAGAGGCCGTTCAAGCGATTTTAGACATTGTCTCCCTGCTATATCCGGAACGGGCTACCCCATCGGCCTTGGCCGTGCTCGAAGGGATCGCTGTGGTCTTGCTCCAAGCCAAGGCTCCCATGAGTTTTGAGTCCATCGCTCGCTTTTTAGCCGATCCCGCCTGGCGTTCTACCTTGCTTGAAACCGCCGCCACAAGTGAGGAACTCTGGCAGCGATATACCGGCCTGGCTATCGATCCTAACGACCTCGATGTCGACTTCGCGTGGCTCGTCAACGACCGTCTCAAGGCCTTAGCCGACGACTCGGAGGCTTAGGCCGTAAAATGGGCCGCCTCGATGCCTTGCAGCAAACTTTGGACATCGTCTTGGGTGTTAAAACTCGCCCAACTGGCGCGAATCCCCCGTTCTCCGGACAGTGGATGCACAAAAATATTTTGCGACCAAAGCCTTTCGGCGAAATCCTTCGTCGCTAGCACTCGAGAGCGTATGACCACTAGGCTGGTGCGCATCGAGGGGTCTTTGGGGTCCAGCACTTCGACCTGCTTGAGGTCTTTTATCGCGGTTCTAAGTTCATTCGCCAACTCAAAGTGATAGGCCGTGTGTTGGCCAAATCCCTCCTCTTCGAAATAATCCACGCAGACTCCCCAGCCGACCAACCGGGGCCAAGGCTGAATGGCCGGAGCGCTAAGTTGGGTACCTTGAATGGTCCAGTCTAACGCTTGCAAACGAGTCAAGCGTTGCTCGCGATCTTCGTCTGGACTGATGGTCAATAGTTCTCCCGCTCTAAAGTGACGCACCCACAGCGCCGCTGCAGGCGGCGGTGCCATCAACCATTTGTGGCCGCAGAGGACATAAAAATCGGCTCCCGTCGCCTCAATATCCAGATCAATATGGCCCCACGCGTGCGCTCCGTCCACTAACAGCCTGACCCGAGGCCAAGGCTTCAGTCTTTCCGCCACATCGGCCATGGCCAATGCCCACCCGGTTTCGGCGCTGACGTGGGACACGGCCACCAAACGCGTTGAAGCATCGAGCGCCGCCTCCAACTGATCTAAATAATCTCCTTGCCCGACCTTAAGTATCGACACTCGCAAGCGAAAGCGCCGAGCTACTTCCAAGATAGCGCCAAGCATGGTGGCGTCTTCTTGATCAGTGGTCACAATCGCATCGCCCGGGGCCCACTGCATGCCGTAAAACACGATCATGAGCGCTTGGCGATGGGTATAGGCCAAATGGACTGAGCCGCCCGGGAACAAAGACTGCAACCTTTGTTGAAATCGAGAGGCCTCCACCCGAACTCCTTGATAAAAGGGAAGGTGTCCCGGACCGACCTCCTGCCACTCCAGTTCAGCCGCTGTGGCTGCCGTCAGTGCCGACATCGGGGTAGGCCCGATCACGGCGGCATTGAGATAAACGTGGTCCATCGCCGCGGGAATTAAGTACCGCAAGTCCTGCCCGATCACGTTGCACTCTCCCTCACCGCCACCTTGAGCGCGGATTAATGTCTTTTAGACATTCGAGTTCCAAGCCCGATTTCCTCTTGAACATCAAGGATTCTTGAGTTTGATCTGGTGCGCCCCCCTGAGCCCTATTTCTGGCCGATCTCCTCCAGCCAGCTTTCGTCCCATTCGAAGGGGGTGGCCATCAATTCCGCTAACGTCGTACCCAGAAATCCAGAAATCTCTTGGACCCGGTCCCGCCGCTTCCATGAAAGCTCAACCGACTCTCCGTCGTTCATGGCCAAACTCCCCCCCACCACCTTGCAGAAAAATATCACAATGGTCGGCTCCGTCTGATCGCCGTTTGGATATAGAAATCGGGCTCTTGCGCCTCCAAATACGGCCAACACTCGCAGCGGTCGAACCAAAAGCCCCGTCTCTTCTCGCACTTCGCGGACTACGGCCTTCGCCGGCGGTTCCCCAGGCTCGATGAGTCCGCCGGGAAGGCCCCATTGAAGATTGTCGCTGCGCCGTTGAATTAAAATTTTCCCGCGGTCATCTTCAATCACCGCCGCCACCACCGGCAACAACAGCAAAGAATGTCCCAGATGGCAACGCAGGTCCTTCCAATACTCGGACATGGCCATGTAATTTACGCACTCCTTCCTCGAAAATGTACTCTAGCCGCTCACCGTCCTCGGGGCCGCCACTACCGCTTTGCTGTCCACTCTAGCGTGATCGCTTCTCGGAGGAGATTTGAAGATACTGGAACTGATAAAATCCGAGTTCGGCCCAAGGATTCGCCTGGACTCCGCGGAGGTTCGGTTTTTGCAAATAAACCGCTTCATCATAGTAAAGAGGGATGGCGTAGCCGGAGTCAACCATCGCCTGAGCAATCCGAGCACTCAAACGAGCAGCATTGGCCCACTGATCGGTATTATTCAATTCCGCCGTCCACATCCTCACTTCATATTCTAACCGGGGTTCATTTTGATCGACGTACACCTCGGCATTGAGACCGAGTTCGGGCCGATCGCTAGCTTGACCCTTATATGTCCCCACCCATTTCCACAAGCGGACCCAGGCCTCGTGTTTTTCCTGGGCGGTCTTCATTTTTGCATAAGCCTGCTCAAACCTCTTGAGAGAGCCGCTAAGAGAGACTTTCCCAGACGGATCGAGCGCCTCTCGATAGGCGACCGGTTGCCTGCTGACCCACGCAGTTAAATAGGCAATATCCTTTTCCGCAGCGGCAATCAACGGCCGCCACTGGCGATATCTTAGGCCCTCCGCGGGACTCGTGGGATTCCCCCACAAGGTGACATCGTGCGGATCGTAGGCATAAAAGTTCCAAAGTTCGGCATGGTGTTGAAACGCCGATGAGCCAATAGTCCCCGAAAGCGCGAGCGAGACCCATTGGTCAGAACCTAGGGGCCAATTGCTTTCTTGGTTCCAATTGGCCACGGCTTCGTCTAAAGTGTATCCTGGCAATATCCCCGGTTCAATTCCGCCGTACTCCATTTGGCTATAAACGGCAGCATTGACGGAAACAATGCCCACCCGCACATTTAGCGCGCGATGCAATTGTTGCGCGACCGCTTCAGCGGTCAACACGGTGCTGTCTTGGGCCGTACCGAGTGCCGAGGAGTCGGTGTAGAGCACAATCTTTGGCAGACTGTGCCCTCCCGAGTACCCCGCCCGGGTCAACAGTGTTCTCGCCAACGCCACATTATAGGGATAGGGGTTGGTTTCGAGAGACGCGGTAGGAAACCCGGGATAGGAAAACACCGCGGTCTGACCCACCAGATTATTCATCACCGGCGACACGATGGGCTTTCGGTTCATGGCCAAGGCGATCGCTTGCCGGACTTGGAGGTTTTCGAGCGCAGACGGCATCACCGAGTGATCGTATCCCAAGTACCAGATTGCAGCTTCAGGCGACCGATGCACTTGACCCGGAACATGAGTCATGGCGTAGTGATAGGTGGCACCGGAATCGATCCCAGCCACATCCAAATGGTTGGCCAGATACGATTGCGTAGCTACTGCGGGCTCCGGAATCAAATCAATTTGGCCGACGTTGCCAACATTAAATTCTCCCGAATGGCCGACATATTCCCGGTTGCGAGTCAATACGATCTTGCCATTGGGAACAAACGAATGCACGACATACGGACCATCTCCAACGAAATAACGGGGATCATACCAGTTGGAAGGATGGGCTTTGACCCCCGGTGGGTAGACGGGCATGGACGCCGACTGTACCAACAGGCCGGCAATGTTCGTTTTGTGGTTCAGGGTAACCCGAAGCCGGTAGGGTCCGAGCACCTTCAGCCCCACCGCATTCGCGGAAACCGCGCCGGCGTGATATGCATACCCATTCTCGATGTCATTCGTGATGCCGGCAAATATGGCACCCTGGCTGTCCCTAGGATTTAAAATGCGCATCCAAGCGTAATAGAAATCATAGGCCGTGACCGGCTTGCCATTGGACCAGCGGGCATTTCTGCGCAAGTCGATGGTCCATACCCGGCCCCCATCCGAAGGTACCGATTGCAAAGCCACTTTCGGCACTACCTGGTTCGTCCGATTATATCCGTACAGCCCCTCGAAGATCGTCCCCTGGTCGACTAAAATATTGGCTGACCAGTCCATCGGATCTAAGGCCAGCATCTGCCCTGGAGGATAGGGCACGGTCACCACCCGAGCTGGGCTCACCACGCGGTCCTTCAGGTTAAATCCCTCGGTGATTAAGACTGTGAAAAGAGCCAATGTGGTCGTTAAGCACCACCACCCCGGCTTCTTAACCATGGCCATCCCTCCTTGTCTAACACCAGCGGGCAATCTGCCGTTAGCCCGCGAGTTTTCACCTGCTACCCGGGTCATCCAGAACGCGCATGCCTAGAATATCTCGATCTTTGCGTCAAACCAACCCTAAAACGTCAGCACCGGCTATAGGGCAGGCTAATGCGCTCCGGGTCCACTCCCCCCTCCCCTGACCATTTGTGAGTACGTTCGAGAATAACGCTTGACGTAGACGAAAGGCTCGGTAAAGATAGAGGACAACTGAGAGAAAGAAGGAAACTGCCATGCGTATCGGTTGTCATTTGAGCGTGGCCAAAGGATACCCCGCCACCGTCCGCGAAGCGCCCAAGTTGGGCGCTAACTGTTTTCAATATTTCACCAAAAATCCGCGAGGATTTCGCGGTCAAAAGCCGCTCAACGAAGAAGACGCACGGCAAGGCAAGGAAATCATGCAAGCCCTGGATCTCATCTCAGTCGGCCATGCGCCGTACCTGATTAACTTATCCTCACCCGATGATGAGTTGTTTGAACTCTCCTTGGACGCGCTGAAGAAAGATCTGGTCATTGCCCATGCTCGCGGCAGTCATGGCGTCGTTGTCCATTGTGGGAAGCCTAAAGGCGAGGGGCTTGATTACGGGATTGACCGCATGCACCAGGCGCTCACCCGGATTTTAAGCGAGGATCCCCCTTCAGACGTCATGGTTTTGTTAGAAAACACAGCGGGCCAGGGCTCAGAGATTGGATGGGCTTTAGACCAACTCTTATCCATCGCCGAACCCTTTCAAGCCAGCCAAGTCGGCTTTTGCCTCGACATCCAGCATGCATTTGCCGCAGGCATTTTAAGCCCCGAAAATCCCCGGGGGTTCGCAGGGTTTGCCCACCCGGAATACTTTTCCCGGCTCAAAGCCATTCATCTCAACGACAGCAAAGTCGCCTTTGGCGCAAGAAAAGACCGCCATCAACTCATCGGCCAGGGAGAAATGGGAGATGCGATGATTCAGGCGATTTTAACCGATCCCCGCCTTGATGCGATTCCCTTTTATCTCGAAACTCCCGTAGAAAAACAAGATCAGTACGCCGAAGAAATTGCCCACTGCCGGCAATTCATCGCGGCGTCCTAGAGGAGCGTCTTTTACTTATGCGCACGTGTCTAATCTACAATCCGACCGCCGGCAACGGCAAGGCCACGGCCGTCTACAACGCCCTTCGACCACGGCTCCAAGCGCTTGAGGTCGAGGTATTCACGACCGAAGGGCCCCGCCACGCGACGGAACTGGCTCGTCAATTCGCCCACGACAGCGAATGCACCGTCATTTCGCTCGGAGGCGACGGGACGCATCACGAAATCATCAACGGGTTGATGCCCGAAGGCAAAGCCATTTTTGCGGTGATCCCCGCTGGCACCGGCAATGATTTCGTGCGAGTCCTCGGCTACCCGAAGGAGCCCCTAGCGATGTTGGAGGTGGCGACCACGGGCACCCCTACAGCCATCGACTTAGGTCAAGCCGGAGACGAATACTTTCTTACGGTCTCGGGCGTCGGGTTTGATGCTGAGGTGGCTGGCTGGGTCAACCAACGATCAAAAGCAGGAAGCGGCCGCGGAGTATTTCTTCGCGCCATCTTATATCATCTCTTCTTCTATCGCTCGCGTCCAATCACCGTGAGCATCGATGGCCACCCCCCCGAGACGGTGAATTCCTTCGTTCTCGCGGCAGGCAATACGCCGTACTACGCCAGCGGGATGCAAATTTGTCCCAACGCCAATCTTCACGACGGCACGCTTTCTTTGGTCTGGATTGAATCCTTGTCACGCCTAGAGGTGCTTCCCATGCTCCTTCATGTCATTCAGGGAAAGCACCTTGGTTCCCGCCGAGTACGCACGTTTGAAGCCAAAACCGTAACCGTAGCCGGCCCTTCGGAACTCTGGGTGCATGCCGACGGAGAGATCTTGGGCCATCTTCCGATTACGCTACAGGCTTTGCCTCAAGCCATTCGAGTCCGGATGGGCTCCGTTTAACGCGTCATCGATTCTACCGCCGGCCGATTAATCCCCCGCGGTAGCGTGCGCCCCAGTTCGGCGGGTAAAACAAACGCTTGGCGGTGAATGTCCTCGGTATACCAATAGGTCTTTCCGTCCCAACGACGTTGGGGCGCACACACGGCAGGCCCCAAAGAACCGGTGCTAAACGTAAAAAAACCGCCGGGATAGGTGGGCACCACTGCCCAATAGACCCCCACCCAGGGAAATCTCTGACTAAGGCTGGAGGCCACACCGGCCAACACCTCTGGGTTGAAAAATGGGGTGCCTGTTTGCTGAGCGAAGATGCCACCAGGTGCCAATGTGCGGACCACGTCATCGTGAAAAGCTTCGGTATAGAGCCAGCGTCCCGGACCGGTACCTTCGGGATCGGTAGAATCCACCAAAACCACGTCAAAGCGCGATTGGTTCTTCTCATCCTTCAGAAACTGAGCCCCGTCCGCATAATGGATGACGAGCCGAGAGTCCCCCAGCGCTTTCGTGTGCCCGGGCAAATATTTCATGGCCACCTCAACCACCATGCGATCAATTTCTACCATCACCACTTCATCCACTTCGCGATGACGCAACACTTCCCGGGCTACCCCCCCATCGCCGCCACCAATGATGAGAACGCGCCGTGGTCCGCGATGGGCCAGCAAAGGGACGTGAGCCAACATCTCGTGATAAATCAACTCGTCGCCCGTAGTCGTTTGCATGATACCGTCCAGGACCAATGCGGTGCCAAAGGTTTCAAGTTCGACCACCTCAATGGTTTGATATTCCGACCTTCCTCGGTAAAGACGTTTTTGCACTTTCCACTCAAGGGCATGACCATCCGAGGCCGATTCTCTGAACCAGGTTGCCAGCGAAGACCCCTCCTTTTGCTTTACCATGAGTCATGGCTTCTTTTCTTCATTGTACCGGAATTGCCCCAAAACAGGAAAATTTCTCCGTACAGTCCAAAAGAGGTTCCCGGCCACTATCCCAGAGGAAGGACCGACCCCGAGTCACCGTCGATCCTTCTCCCTGACTCCCATTTAGCGAATGGTCAGTGCGCGCACCACTGATCGCCCGTCGCGAAAACACAGACGGTAATCGGCTTCGCTCAGACGTTTCGCGTCGCGCCAACGCTTCAACTGCTCAATATCCACTTTGGCCCGGTACGAAATCGCCGTGTGAAATGCTTGGGTCAGGCGTTGGCGCGACGTCACACTCATACTCACCTGCTTAAGGGTATCCTCCCAGGTTGCCACCGCCACCTGATCCACAATTTCTGCCACCAGGGCCAGTTCCCCGATTAACCCGAGTGTGGACAAACGGGCATAAGCCGCAGTCTCGTCCAGCCGCCCGCTGCGAAACTGCACTCGAACGTCGTGGGAGCCCAAACGGACGGGAAACTCGTCTTCCGACACGCCGTCCAACGCCGTAAGCACCGCCTCGCGCAACACCCCCTCTTCCAACTCCAACTGATGCATCTCGCGCCGGATCTGATGAATGCGTTCCACCGCCTGCACCACAGGCCCGGACCATGGGTCGCGCTTCAATGCCATCGATTTTCCTCCTTTTTGAGTTTGTCGATAGCTATGTCAAGGGCGCTTGGGATATGTTGGCTGGGGTTTTCACAGCGTGCTCTAACATTATCTAAACTTTCTAATGTGATATTAATCTGAGCAAGGTGACAATCATAGTCGACAGGGCACCATTCCTGGGGGTATCGACGTCCACCTTCCTCCGCCGGGAACGTGAAGGAGGGCTATTGCGGATCGAGAGGACTGCGGGCGGCCAGTGACGGTATGATATGCTCGGGTATAAAGCCAAGGCCAGCAAGCGGATCGGGAACGGCAGGCCCGGATGTTGGAGAGGTTCAGTTTCGCTAACAGACGGTTATTCGAAATCCTCTCGGATCTCGGAATCGAAAACGAATTTACCACCAGCGCGGTCTCCAAAATCTCTTGGAGAGCATCGTCGCGTGGAATGTAGACCGCCTCGTACTCATTCATCACGATCGATGGAGACGCTTCGGGGCTGAATGGGTGATCGCTACCTGTGAGATGAAGGACATCGAACTCGTCGTCAACCCAGGCAAAGAACCTTCTTTCGAAGAGAAAGTGGCCCAAGATGTGCGTTCGATGATCACAATTTTTTCAGCGAGGGTTTACTCCAACCAGAGTCACAAGCGCAAGAAACTGTTTGAGACGCTAAAAGCGCGGTGGAAGCGTGACGCGAATCATCCCGCAGCTTCCAAGGTGCTCAACCGCGGCAAGTGAGCGGCGGTTCTGGTTCCCGTCACGGGCTATCTCTTTCAAAAGGATGCTGTTTTCGGACGTTCACCCGGACGGTTCGCAGGGTTATAGTGCCGGCGGGTCAAAGTTTTCGTTTTTTAGGAGAGTAATCGGATACACGAAGACCTTGTTTAGTGGGATGTCGGAGCGATCCCGGCTTCGCGGCCAAATCGTCAAGTGTGTTCCGCGCGTAGTATAAAGAGAAGGCTGATGCCCAATTTAGTTTTAGAGCCCATGCGGTTGGCCCAACGACTTTCGGGGAGGGATAGACCTTGTTCCCGCCCTTCGTAGCCGCACACGCGCGGACAAAAATCATCGGTGTCATCGTTGCTTTCCATCCCGGTCTCCCTAGGCCCCCGGGCATCCCCAAAACCGGCGTGACCCCACTCCCCAAGCGGTCGTCGGTCCGCTTTCCTCCGGCAGGGAGCCGACTGGCCCCTTGGGAGATAGGGCCAGCCGACACGGAGGATCGTTTGCCTCAATCCGCTATAACGTGCTTAAGCATATTTACACAGACCCATGCAGAAATCTCCTAGATCTGCACATTCCTGAACACGTCTGGAATTGTTCGCTCTTTCGGAGGCCGCAGTTTTGCTCCTAGCCGTCTCCG
>JAMCVM010000204.1 GCA_023475835.1 Bacillota bacterium
TGTGGCAGGCCACTGGAAGCGCATGTTCAGTAGTGACTCCGGATATCTTGCGGCATCGGGCGACGAGATCGATGACCCATGCATGGGGACGGGTCGGCCACTCCTCATGGGTCTAGGCGGGGTTGCCATTCATGAGCACACAGGGTTTTCCCTCGTACGTCCACGGGGTCGGTGAAAACGTCCACTCTTCCCCGACCGCCAAGAGCCACGCCGTCACCACCGACACAACGGCGTTAGCTCAGGTGGGAATGGGATGGCTGGCGGCCATAAGGGTTCGCCGCCAGTCTGGCGTGAATCCTACGACCGCTAGCGTTCTCAGGAAATCGAATGGAAACTGGTCGACCATCGGTAGTGAGGGTACGACGGCCCCGATGGGAATCGTCAACGCTCAGCGGCACAACACGGCGAAAGTCTGGATCGGGTGACGTGGTAGGATCCAGTCGGGTCGCGAGAGATAAAGCCAGGGATCGCTCGGTTCCTGAATCCACCGTAGCCACGTGTGACCGATGTGGTATTCCAACGACTCCTCACACCGTTCCGGATCAGGGTATACTGCGCGCCGGTCAAACTTCACAGTGTGCCAACAAAGTATTGTTCGTCCCCATACCTTGCTAAACAACGGTCAAAAGCAACAGGCCGTTCTTGATACAACGAAAATTTCGACGCGCGGCCAGTATAACGTCGCGCCGTACTAGTGACGAAACCGAGCCAGCCTCATAACGGTATAAAAAGCCCATTTCAGCTTGAAAAGATGCCGATACTCCAAACCGGTCTACCGAATATATTCTGCTCAAACGCGGCGCGAAGGGTGTCGAAATGAGCATCTAGGGCACTGGTGCTCCCACGGACGTCAAACTGTTTTAACGCGTCGATGCCGCCGTCTCGATACGCCTTCCCATACGTCCGAACCGTGGTCTCAGTACCGCCCAGCCTCGCTGCGCCGAGGTGGCGATGCTGGGCGAGCACTGTCCGTCCGTAGCACCGCCGCCATTTTCATTTGAATTCGGGGGTGAGGATGATGGAAGCACTCATATTGCCGTTCCCATAATTCCTCGGCACGGCAGGTGATGGGGATCATCGAAGGGCCTCCTGGCACGACACTGGGAATCGACCCCAATTTTTCTCCGAGGTTAGCGCAGAAAACCACTAGTCTCAAACCTCGACAAACCCTTTGCCGTCACCACCTAAAACCCAAAATGTGATCCGTGCGCAATGAATATAGGAGCCACTTCGTTGGATGGGCGTCCGATAAAGAGCAAGTAACTGCTATCGGAAGGTAGGCCTTCGCAAGGGGGGGCCTAAAGCACGATGGGAGTCATCTGCTCAATGTGGCCGCCATGCGTGATCGTGAGCGTAAGCGACCAGTGCCCCGAGTCGTCGAGAGGATAGATCGGGCGGGGTACGCGCTGATACGAAAAGGTATTTAAATCGAGGCTGGAAGCTCCGGACGTAGCGACTAAGAACGAGATGGCAGGGTCCACTGAAGTTAGTAAATCTTGGTAGTCAGGAAAAAGGTATCCGCTTTTGAGCACAAAGACGTTGGCCGGGTCTTTCGGATCGATGCCAAGATCGTCGAGCCACTTTGGGGAATGCATGGGGACACGGCGCGTGGTGGCGACGACCAAGTTGCCCCGGATATTTAAGATGAGCGTGTCTCCACCCAACTCGTCGTTATCAAAGCGTCCCACGACGGTCGCGTCGACGTCCACACGAGGGCCAACGTCGGCCAACTGGCCGCCTAAGGAGACGGAGAGGGTCGAGCCTAGGTGTGATTTGGCCAGGGCTACGGTCAAAGGCGCGACAATGGGAGCAAAGACGAATCCGCGGATCTGACCGTGGATGGCCGCCTCGAGCAAATCGACCCGGTCTTCGAGCGCGCCGGCAGTGGGATTGTCGCCGCTGTCACATAGATATAAGAGTATCCGAGGATCGCGATGCACCACGAAATCCATGGCTTCGGCGACGCTCAAGACAGGAACCGAACGGTACAGGCGTTGACGCACGGAAAAGATACTTCGGGCGATGGTTTCAAGCGTCTCAATTAACGCCGACGAAGCGCCTCGGGCGACGACGATCAAATTGACCATGGCATGGGGATTATCGGCCCAGGGATAGCCTTGAAGCAGGGATGCTTCGAGGACAGCATCATCAAGGTGAGAAAGACGAAGAACTTGGGCCATGATTTGATGCATCGGCGCCATATCGGTTTGACCAAATTCTCCCGGCAATAGAAGGGGAATGGTCAACGATATCAGGGTGGGCTTGGTCGGTAGAGATGCGAGACGAAGGAAAAGACGCGCAGCCCGTTGACCAGTGCTGACCATGTCACGATGGGGCGCGGTGTGATAGGCGACGATCCCATCGACCGCTTTTTGTAGTTCAGGGCTAGGACTGGCGTGTAGGTCGAACGTGACCACCATAGGGATGTCATTTCCGACATAGGTGCGCAGCAACTGGACCACTTCCAGTTGGGCGTCGGGGTGGCCACTGACGGTCGAACTTCCGTGCAATCCAAATATAACACCGTCGAGTTTGGTGCCGCGAAGACGCCGCAAGGGCTCTGAAAGGCTTTTTAGGTAGCGGACGAAGACCTCATCCGGAATGGGGCCAGCCACCGGGGCAGAGACCGCCAGAGTCGGTTCGACGACCACTCCGTGTTGGGACAACTCGGCCACCACACCGGCTAGCTCGTTTTGTGATCCGTCGGCACTTAACCAAGAAAAAATATCTTGGCCGTCTACCCAATCAAAACTGAATGGAGTCGCCTCCATCGGATTGAACGTATCCGATTCATGCCAAAATCCTCCAATCAGTACGGTCGTCGACACGGTATCACCATCCCTGTGCAATTTGCGGGAACTCAACGTTCGCTTTGCTGTCCATCGCTCAGACCAAGAGAGGACCCTAAAATGTTTGGCTAGGCGACTGAATTCCCATCACCCATGGACGACCTCTTAAAGTTTGCCACCTGATCATAAAACCAATTGCGGAACCCAATCGAACCTCTTCAACCCAAGGACCACCTTAAGCCGCCTCTTTAGGTCGACACAAAAACCAAAGAGGCCTTCTGAATCAAGATAGAGATGAGATTGCCGCTTTAAACTACTTTCGCCACATAGACCCGGAAATCCTGTATTAGCTCGATATTCATGTGGGTCTAGAGTCCACTGGGCCAAAACGGGAATGGCAGCCCTTAAGACCGTCTTACACCTTTATGCTTTTTACTCGGGGTACTAAAGGCGCAGCCTCTAAAGGGACTAAGAGCTTAGAGCTAGGTAAAGACATCCAGAGATGACAGAGATAGCGAGAGAGAGCGAGAGAAAGCGAGATAGGGCGAGAGAGGGCGAGGCTCAATCTTACGCCAGATGAATGCCTATGCCGTCAGGGTCGACATTGTCAGTAGAAATCACGGCCAGGATGGGAGACTCCGTTTCGTTCGAAAGGGGGTCCCTTTGCGCTAGCGTGCCCCTTGGATTTAGCATTTCATCCGTCCCTAGGCAGATTGAATGCCGATAATTTGCCGATGGTTTTTTACCAACAAAGCCGTAGTGGTTCGCCTGGGCGAGAGACATCGCGATTTACACCGATTCAACCAGTAAAATATCCGATTGCAGCGAAATATCGCCGAAATTTGGATGAAACTGTTCAAAATCGGTTGACACACATTCGAACTCGGCCATACAATAAGAGTAACAAGTGACTCGTCGAACAATCGTCGGCGGGACATCGAGGAGGGAGCAACGGATGAGTTCCGATCCTGGAGGTCATAAATCGGTGGCCGAATGGGGCCGCAAACAAGTCTCGGAAATATTACAATTTCGTGTTGCCTTTCTCGGCGTCTCAGGCTGAATGTGCCTCTGTCGCTGCGTGAGGCAGCGAGAGGAGGATGGCACATGGCAAAGACGCGGGTTGCAGTCCTGACCGCTGACGAAGAACAGATTCGAGCGCATGATCGGGAGCGTGTGGATTCTCTACGACGGTCGACCAGTTGGAGTAAGCGCCTAGCCCTGCTGTTCACCCTAATTGGTCCCGGTATTTTAGTCATGATTGCAGACAATGACGCGGGTGGAGTTGTCACGTATGCTCAAACCGGCGCCATGTACGGTATCGGTTTTTTTGTCCCTGCGCTAATTCTTGGAGGATTTATTGCCTTCGCGGTGCAAGAGATGACGGTGCGGTTGGGCGCGGTGACGCATCGCGGACATGCGGAAATGATTTGGGGGCGGTACGGTCCGTTTTGGGGTTGGTTTTCGCTGATTGACTTAGTCGCCGCCAACGTCCTCACCTTAGTGACCGAGTTTATTGGCATCACCGTGGGGATGTCCGTATTTGGTGTGCCGCCAGTTGTGAGTGCCGCCGCTGCCATTGTGATGGATGCCATTATTTTGTTGTTTCTTCGGTATTACGCTTGGGAACGCGTGTCCCTTTGGATTGCGTTGGGTAATTTAGTGTTTGTTCCCTTAGCGCTCATGGCCCATCCGCACTGGGGCGTGGTGGTTTTTGCGCTCGGGCATTGGACCGTCCCAGGCGGATTTCAAGCGGCATTTTTGTTCGTCGTTTTGGCTAACTTCGGGACCACCATCGCGCCTTGGATGCTATTTTTTCAGCAGTCATCTGTGGTCGATAAGGGCCTAACCGTGAAGGATGTTCGTCACGGACAATGGGACACAGCACTGGGTAGTGTCGCCATGGTATTAGTGGCGGTAGCGATTATCGTGTTGACCGGAACCCTACTCCATGGACATCGGGGAGCGAGTGCCGACAGTATCACCCAAATCATTACCGCCGTCGGCCTGCGTTTGGGTCGAACTGGGCAAGACCTCTTTGCTTTAGGCTTGGTGGAAGCCGGAACCATTGCCACCATAGCGCTCACCGCCAGTACGTCCTGGGCCATGGGAGAAGCATTTCACTGGCCTAAGAGTATTAACCTGCCCGCACGAGCGGCGTGGCGCTTTTATCTGCCTGGGCTGTTGGGGGCCATGGTGGCCGCGGCGGTGGTTTTGATTCCTAATGCTCCGCTCAGTTTTCTTAATTTGACGGTACAAGTGGTGGCGTCAATTTTCATGCCAGCGGCTTTACTTTTCTTGCTATTGTTGTTGAATGACCGCGAAATTATGGGGGTGCACATCAACCGACCCTGGCAAAACATTGTGGCCGTGGCGATTGTTGGACTCTTGGTTGTACTCAACGGGATGTACGGACTATCAGTCGTGGTTCCCAGGTGGTTTTAAAGAAGGAGGAGAGATGCGATGGAGCGAAATCTATTAAAAGTCGTCGATGAGGCTGAGGAGACGCCGGTGGTATTGACCCGGGTTACGCCTAGTGGCTTTATTCAGTGGGCATTTTGGGGCCTTCGCATCTATATCGTGGCCATGCTGGTGTTGGTCGGCATAGGATTTAGTCGTGGCTTGCATTAAGGCTTGATCGTGTCGTACCACGAGGACCATTCCAAAGGCCTAGTACAGAACACGTGAACGTTTTGGGTAACTTCAGAGGGGGAGGGTACGCGATGCAAGAAATTAGGCTATGGTCCGGAGATGCTCCATTGGCCAAGGGAAGTGAGGCTGGGGACATTCCCACGATTACGCCGTATGTCGTAGAGACGTCAAAGCCAGGTCCCGCGATATTGGTCTGCCCCGGTGGCGGATATGCCCATCTGGCCGCCCACGAAGGGGAGCCAGTAGCGCTCTGGCTGAACCAACTTGGCATTTCGGCCTTCGTGCTTTCGTATCGATTGACTCCATATCGCTTTCCGGTACCACTGATAGATGGTCAACGGGCGATGCGTTGGATTCGCCACCGGGCCCGGGAACTAGGAGTCGACCCGGAGCGAGTGGGTGTCATCGGGTTTTCCGCGGGAGGGCATCTGGCTGCGATGTTGTCCAATCCGCCCCAGAAAGGGACCTCAGTGCCAAGTGACCTGGACGCGGTGGACAGCCAGGACGCCCGACCGAACCTTTCAATTTTGGCTTATGCGGTGACCATCATCGAAGGGCCCAAAGCCCACGGAACCGCCAGAAATTTGTTCGGCGATGGCGCGGGCCAAGATAGCGATATCTGGCGACAGTGTTCGATACCTGACTTGGTTTCCCACGCGAACCCTCCCACCTTTGTGTGGCATACGGCCGAAGACACTACTGTGCCGGTGCATCATGCTCTAAAGTACGCCGAAGAACTGGCGAAGCATGAGATTCCGTTTGCATTGCACGTTTTTCAACGCGGACGACACGGCCTGGGCTTGGACCCAGAAAATCAAGGGGCTCAAGCCTGGACCGAACTCGTCGCAACCTGGCTGGGCAGTTACGGGTTTACCCAAGCCTAAGCCCCCGTCCTAAATTAAGTTGGGGTTAGGCATCCATCGGATGCACCGAATGCCCTAACTTGCGATGCTTAAGCCCAGGTCGGTGGCGGCCACGAGCGTCGAATCCAATTGGGTGGGGCTCTTCTGAAGGGAAGCAAAAAATCAATTCGTACAGGCTGAAAACCCGACGTCTCTTAGGAGGAA
>JAMCVM010000207.1 GCA_023475835.1 Bacillota bacterium
GCGCGCGACGTTCCCCCCATTGTACCATACTCCCTCTGACGCTCTGTCATCAATCGGTCGGATCCAGCCACGGACACTAGCAGGGTGAATGCCTTAAAAGGTAGGTCAGAACAGGCCTGTCTCCTCGATAACTGAGACCTAGGGCCGAAATCCCTAGACCTCGACCCAGTCGGATAGAGACCTGCTAAAAAGCATTCCTTTAATCCAACAGGGTGTCCTTACCCATATTATTTTACGAATCGGCCATAGTAATTCGAGAATCAACTACCCCGCCCTAAAGGGCGGAGCTTGGGCCTGAACTCCACCGCAATTCCGAGAACCTTTGCATGCGCTCGCCTTGGTCAGACTGCGCTGACCACCTTGGCTTCCTCATTCGACCCATCAAGGTTCCTTCCAAGTATTTATCTTGCAATGGCAACCAATGGGCCTTGGCGATGGAATGGAGCGGTGTTGGGGCCGTAGTGGCAGTGAGGTCCAGTGTGGTCTAGGCGTTGAGAGCATAGCCAAGTGCCCGCCGCGCTGCCGGAACAATGCAGGCCACGATGGATGAAGGCGACGAAGGAGCTAGCTCAAGAGTCCGGCACACCCTGGGCGCGGCCGACGCCCGAGATGCTCTAGTGTGCGTTGGCTATGGGGTAATTTCATACGTCAGATTAAGCCGATGGCGATATTGCGGAGTGTCGCCATGACTTCCGGACCGGACCCGGTCCGGACCTGGCTTCGGTCTTTATCCAAGGCCATGTCTCGAACATCATGCAACCGGGCGTCAATGCGCTAGTGCCCGCGCACAAGCTTCCCGATTCCTGGCTCGAAGCGAATTTTGTCCGCAAATCGATTACGCCGAAGGCGACTTCTTCGCGTGATCAAGATCGCGTTGACCAATGGCCGGCCGCCTTGCTGCGTTACCAGCCAGTCGAAGCAGTGTGCCATTTGCGCTGGGGCGTCGAAACGCCCTACGATATTCCGAAAAACGGCTGGGAACTGAAGAATTTCTCAGGTATTCGGCTCGAAGTGATTGCCCAAGAGCACCAGGCCACCGTCGTGACCCGCAACCTGGCGGCGCCGGTCGAACATGAAGCCCAGAAGCAATGGGAGGAACGTCGCGCGCGGGGCGAAGTGCGCCGCAAACTTGCGAAGGATAAAATCACCACGAGTGTCGCCGTGGGCTTAAAGAAAGACCGATGGACCAACCGCCGATCCTGACCGTCGAATTCAGGCCTATTGAAACCTCGTGGCGTCCATGCAGGCCAACGGGGTGCCGATCATTCCCGACCGATCGTATCCTCGTAAACCGAAACCGGGGGCAGTCAGTATTCCCAGAAAAAACCCCGACGTGGTTAGATCCAGCCAAACCATCATAGATCCTGTCATCCGCCAGCGAGTGCTGATGGAGGTTTCTCGCATCGCTATGCGATGCGAGGGCGAAGCGTGCGCGCGTTCACCCTAAAGTAAGGGACTGCGATGCAAATGTGCGTCGCTCTGTATCGGTCGCCCACAAACTCATCAAACCGCCCCACACGTGGAATCCACTCCATCCCCGCGTCCGTTATTCATTGACTCTTCCGTATTATCCGGCGAATCCTAACCTGACACCATCGGTCCTCACCCTCTCGGATTCAGCGAGCATTTTAACGATGGCTCTCGGCATAGGTTATGTTCTTGCCAAGCTCATCTTCGATCCATCTCGGGCCCGCGCTGCCATCCATTCCAATTTCTAAGATCGCCTCCTTCTTTGATCATTGCGCTTTGGACTATGGTTCGCAAGCGCTCGCGCTCCATCCAATATCCTGGATATACCTGCATCCTGGATATCAGCCGTCTGGATGCACTCGCTCCAAAGAACGGACAAAGCCAGTCGAAAACCTGGTTAAGATCGCCTTCTTCCAACCATAGCCAGGCGTCGGCCGAGGCCAGCACTTCGCTATTTTGCACCAGACGAGCCAGCACTCGTCGACGATCGTCATCTAATGATTCAGCGCGGTTGTCCGCCAGTTGTGCCCAGGTGGCAACCAGCACGGCTTCAATATAGAGGGGGTCAGCCAGCGCCCAAGCCAGTGAACTCGTTTGCTTGGCTTGCTGCCACCACCAAATCCTCACGTCGGTGACCAATCGCGTCAATTCGCCCCGACTGCCGACCGCGACTTTCACCGCTGCCTCGGTCGGTAAGACCCACGTACAGGCTGACAATTCATCGACGTGCACCACTTCGATCGCGTGAGTAGCGATAAAAACGTCGCCTAAGCCAAGCCCCTTGCTTGAACCCGCCGACGAAATATCCACCGGCGTCGAGACGCTCTGACGACGGCGCTTCCATGCCTCGCTGTCCAAGTTGGCGGGGGCGGTCCAACCCGGCGGCTCCATACTCTCGCGCCAACCGCGCTGAAACTGGTCGCGAATCCGAGCTAAAGGCCGCTTTACTTGAATAATCGCCGCCTTTAGCTCAGGTCCGGGATCGACTCCGGCTATGAGATTCAGCACCCCACGGATGCGTTCTCTTTCACTTAAGACTTCGGCTTGAATCCAAGGGTCGCCAGCACTCAATGACTGACCCAACAACTGATCCAACCATCCGTGGGCCGAGGTCAACCATTCCTCCCAAGCCACATGGACACCTGTCATTCGTTGAAATATCCACAGCGTTTGCAAAGTAGTGCGCAAATGCATCAGGGGAACGTGGGCCAGTTTCCACGATTGATGGTGCAGTATGCTAACCACCGCCCGTCGGCTATGATCCCCGTATACTTTGGCATCACCGCCTTTTGCGGCGGATCGTCGAGCCACCTCTCGCCAACGCTCACTCAGCCTTTCAAATTCACGAGCGTTCCAAGGAGCCCAAATCGGCTTAGGGACTTCGCCGAGCCACCAGACTACACTTGCCGGATAGCGCTCAGTTGCAATTCTCCGAACCATACCCTCCAATTTCGATCCCGATTTCTCGGCCACCGCTATCGCCTCCGCTTAACGCTATGCGGCAGCAAGCCAAACGTTAATCGTCGTCAAATTTTGGTATCGTTCGATCGAAAAAGGCTTGGAGACCTTTTTTGGCATCATCGGTTTTCATTAGCTCGGCAAACGCGGCCGCTTCCTGTTTTAGTGCCATCGAGGTCTCAGCTTGGGAACGCACCAACGCCTTAACCTTGGCCATCGCCTGCGGCGCTTTTTGGCTTAAAATCTCTACCGTAGACGCAATCGCAGATTCCAACTCGGCAGCGGCTCCAACCCAATTTACCAGTCCATAGCGTTCTGCCTGATCGCCGTCAATAGTTTCTCCCGAGAGTAGCATCCAAAGCGCCCTCGATTCTCCAATTAAACGAGGCAACCGCTGAGTTCCACCGAACCCTGGTATGAGTCCCAGCCCTAATTCCGGCAGGCCTATTTTGGCGCTGTGAGTAGCCAAACGCAGGTCGCACGCCAAAGCCAATTCTAATCCTCCGCCTAACGCGTAACCCTGGATCACAGCGATCGTAATCAGCCGACTCTGGGTGAAATGTTGAAAGATGGCTTGGCCCTGAGCGGCATAGGTTAGCGCCTCGGCACCACTTGAAATCTCTGCCACCGCCTTGAGGTCGGCACCGACCGCCAGCGCCTTGCCACCTCGGCCCTGAAACACGACCATGCGCACCTTCGGGTCCATCTCCAAGCGCCGAAATATCTCGTCCAGGTCGAGCATCAACGCCGGGCTGAGGGCATTGAGCGCGCGCGGGCGGTTGAGCCAAAGCCTAGAGGCATATGTACCCAATGGCTCTACCTCGATCAAAGCCACCTCTAACCCCCCCTTTGTCGGTTCGCATACTCGGCGGCTACGATTAAGCCGTCTAAGGTTAAACGGGGTTCCAAACTGGAAGAAAATCCAAGATAAGGTTGAATCCTAGCCGCCCATCCACCGGTGAGGACCACCGGTGCAGACTCTCCCAACGCCTGCCAGGCCCGCCCCACTAACGCTTCGACGATGCCGACAAATCCGTACCCCACCCCCACTTGGATCGCGGTTTGAGTACTATGCCCAATCATGAGATTGGGAACGGACGGCGGGATATGCGGCAGCTTCGCAGTGCCGTTGGCCAGCGCATCGGCCAAAAAGTGGGGCCCGGGGGCAATGGCCCCGCCGATGAATTCGCCCTGGCCATTGACCGCATCAATCGTGGCTGTAGTTCCAGCATCCACGATGACCACGCTTCTTTGCATGCGCTGCCAGGCCGACAGGGCATTTAAAAAGCGGTCCGCACCGAGCGCTTCGGGCGGGTCGTAGCGAACACCCAAGCCGTAGCCCGGTGGACTGACTTCCAGGGGAGCCAGCCGCCCTATCACTTCCCCAACCCGCACCAGCGCCGGGGTTAAGAGGGGAACGACCGAGGCTAACACAATTTGATCGACTTGTTTTAACGCAAGGTCTGACAGGAGTGTGGAAATCGCCACCCGGTATTCGTCCGCTGTCCGCCGCACGTCAGTGGAAAGGCGCCATTCGCCTATCCATCCCGCCGCCTGACTGTAGACCCCTAATTTAATATGGGTATTGCCGATATCGATTGCTAATCGTTGAGTCACCCAGCGCCTCCGCCTTTTTCCCGACTTCCCGACTCCTTCAATAGCTGAACCAACCTACGCTGGTCGGCCGCTGCTTAAGGCCCACAACCCATAAATCACTTGCTAGTATACCGAAGAGCCGCTAAGTGGGGGAGGGTCTCGCGCTAGGCCTGATACAATAGAGTCAAGAAGCGACGATATAGGGATAAGGAGACCGGCCATGATCACCGTTGAAGACGCTCAGCTGCGCATTGTACGCGACAAGATTCCCCTTCCCCAAGAACTCACGGATTTACGGGATGCATTAGGACGAACACTCCACCACGGTTTGGTTTCGCGCCTCGATCTGCCGCCCTTCGATAATGCGTCCATGGACGGATATGCACTTAGAGCGGAAGACACCACCACTGCCAGTCCTACCCACCCGGCGTCACTATCGATCGACGGCCTCGAAGCCGCTGGTCATCCTACATCTGTCGCCCTCCGTCCTAAAACAGCTCGCAAGATCATGACCGGGGCCCCTATTCCTCCGGGCGCCAATGCCGTAATCCCCGTTGAAGAGGTGCACACCAACGGGGTCATCTTGTCGATCCACCATCCAGTCCCCCTGGGCCTCTACGTTCGTCAACAGGCTCAGGACATGCGTCGTGAAGAACCCTTGTTATCCGCCGGTGCTCTCCTCACCCCCGGGCTCATCGGCATTTTAGCTAGCCAGGGCTTCGTTCAAGTCCCGGTGACGAGAAAACCTCGAGTCGCCATTTTAGCCACTGGCGATGAGTTGGTGAATCCTGGCACCGACCTGTTGCCCGGGCAAATTCCTAACTCTAACAGCTATGCATTAGCCGCTGCCGTAGTCGAGGCTGGTGGTCTTGCCATCGATTATAGCCCGGTGGCAGACGACCTCGACGCGGTGAACCAAGCCCTTCACCGTGCAGCCGCTGACGCCGACATCATCTTATCTAGTGGCGGAGTTTCTGTAGGCGACTACGATCTAGTCAGAACCGTGTTAGACCGGGAAGGAACGCTCGATTTCTGGCGAGTGGATATGAAGCCAGGCAAGCCAGTGGCCTTCGGCACGATCGACCACACGCCGTTTTTAGGCCTACCTGGCAATCCAGTCTCCTCGCTGGTCACATTTGAGCTTTTCGCCCGGCCCCTGATTCGCACCTTGCTGGGTGATTCTTGCTGGCAGCGCCTAACCATCGAGTTGCCTTTAGCCACCGCCTTCCCCGAGGTAAGCGATCGGCGCCATTATGTCCGCGTAGCCCTTCGCCGCGATGAAGAAGGGACTCTTAAAGCGTGGCCCACAGGACGACAAGACTCTCACCTGCAGACTTCTTGGTTGGACGCTCGCGGATTGATGGTTGTCCCTGCCCACCAGGGGCCCTTAGCTCAAGGCAGCATCTGGCCGATTATGATGATCTAGCCTCAGACTTCCTCGGCTAGCGTTTAGCTGAAAATTTCATCGTTCATAAGGCCTGCTCTGAAGAACGAAAGTTGGAAATACCTCTGGGTACCGCGTTCGAGAATGCGCAAAACAAATTCTCGCAGACAGGCCTGAATCTCTGCACGGACCTGTGAAATAATCGATAATGGAATCGTCTGATTGGCCGCCTCCGCCTAGGGGAGTGGACAACCCTCATCGTCCGCCAAGATCCGGGCGGCATTCAGAGCCAAGGCATGGCACTTCGCCAGTTGCCGGAACAAGATCGGTGCTTCGGTGATATCGGCCACCAATGCTTGGGTCACGGTGAACAC
>JAMCVM010000196.1 GCA_023475835.1 Bacillota bacterium
GGTACTTCAGCCGCGGTGACCCCAGACTTCGAACCCTTGGATGCCATGACCCTTTTCCCCTCCGCTTCGCAACTTGGGGGCAGGATATCACAAACTTTTGATTTGGTCCAGGGGGACGCCTTACTTTTTTCAATGGATTTGGCTGCCGTTCTACTTTAATTCGGACGAACCAAATTGGTATACCTAAATAGTTACCGACGGAAAGCACTCCACCAAATCCGCTCATTTGCGCTTCCGCCAATTGGTGCTGAGGATGGGTCCGCAGTCCCGGAAAGTGCACCTCCTTGATCCGAGGATGTTGGGCGAGAAATTTTGCCACCGCTTGCCCATTCTGATTATGCCGTTCCATCCGTAACCCGAACGTCTTGAGGCCTCGGTTGAACAGCCAAGAATCAATGGCATTGAGGGTGCCACCGAGTTTGCGAAACACTTGCACGCATCGGTCAATATAGTCGTTCTGCCCCACGATGACTCCTGCCATGACATCGCTATGCCCGTTCAGATATTTGGTGCCACTGTGTACGACGACATCGGCACCCAAAGCTAAGGGCTGCTGGTTATACGGCGTGGCAAAGGTATTATCGACCATGAACAGGATGCCCCGGGTATGAGCCAAGGCCGCGATGGCCCGCAAGTCCGAAACCCGCAGTGTAGGATTACTCGGGCTCTCCACAAAAATCACCCGGGTGTTGGGGCGAATCGCATCGTCGATTTCGTCCGTATCGGTCACATCGACGAAGCTGGTTTCGATGCCTAGACGGGGCAGCAGTTCGTAAAAGAGTCCAAAGCTTCCTCCATAGATATCGGCATGACTGATGACATGGTCTCCCGCTTGAACCTGGGCTAGGATCGCCGTACTGGTCGCCGCCATTCCCGAAGCCAGCACCAGTGCGTTTTCTGCGCCTTCCAAGGCGGCGATCTTGGCTTCCACTAGCCCATAATTCGGATTCCCGTAGCGCGTATAAATAAAGCCTTCACGGCGCCCTTCCATGAGATCCCAGATACTCTCATTGGTCGGAAAGGCAAAGGTTGAGGTTTGGTAGATTGGCGGAACAACGGCTCCCGTCGTGGGATCGGGAGACTCTCCGGTGTGCACCAAGGTCGAATTGATTCCATGAAACAGTTTTTTCATCGAGACACCTCCTGAGATCCTTGATGGTCATGCGAAGGCATGGCATTGCCATGCCTTCATTCTGGGGTGTGACTTGCGCTCGCTATCCACTCTACTCCTCGCGGATCACAGTTGATGGTTTGAGTTGAGGAGCAAAACCACAGAATTCGCTCACAGAACCGTCGCCAATCGTTACGAAATTTCGTCAATTGTCGTCCGCGAGGAGTATCGTTCGCCCCGATCCATGTCGGGCCTAGGTCTCGATAAACGTCACCGGCACTGGCTGCCTCAGCACATCCAAGACCGGTGAGGTCTTTTGAACATGCGCAAGTAGTTCGGATAATTGGTCTCGAGTCCCGTCCGATTCGATATGATACTGCACCTGAAGGCTCTCGTATCCGGGGCGCACGGCATCCGACAGTCCCAAAAACGCCTGCACATCTAAGGTGCCCTTAATGGTTAACGCCAAGTGTTGGAGTTGGATTCCCCGCGCTGCCGCATTATACGCGATGCCGACGCTCAGACACGAGGCGAGTGCGGCTAAAACCAATTCGACCGCGTTGGGCCCGGCATTGGTTCCGAGCAAAACCGCAGGCTCGTCCGACACAATCGTAAATTTTTCCGTTCTCGACTGATCTTCTTGCCCTACTCCATAAAAGGACTGGATATAGGTTTCAGAACGCCCACCCAAGACCCACTGGGTCTCTGATCGAAACTCAAATTGGGCTAACTCCGGGTGCGCGGTGACCGCATCGACAGTGGCTTGCAGTTGATCGAGGGAAATCCCATTACGCTCCATTACTCATGCCTCCTGGATGGTCTATTTCGTTTCGAATCGGCTCCACACTGATAGAGCGCGAACACGGTCGGCTCTTTATCCTTCAGGCATATCGGCCTTGACCTCACCTCCTTCCCTGGATTGCGATGCCTCTGACGGACCATCCCCGACCGTGCGAGCCGCACGATTAACCGCGTGTTGCCCCGGAGTGCCCGATTCCCTCGACTTGGGGAAAACGATTCTCATAGGCGCACGCGAGGACCCAAAAAGGCATCCTTGGTGCTTTGCGATTCGACTATCCACAGGCGGATGACCGCCCGTCACATGGCTCGGCCCCGGGCAGTCGACTCGCCATCGCGCGCTGGTCAACCTCTCCATGAACCGAGAACCGCATGCCCTTCAATCCCTGGAGGTCGCCATCAGACCTGGTCCTTTGGCCGTCACGGGTGGACGGCCATGCAGGAAATGATCCCATCCGGTTCGCAGCGGCGACCTGGGGCGCCGAAGCCAGCGATGCTCCCATCCGATCGGGAGAAGAGGATGGCGTTACCACCACTGAGACCACCATTGGCGCTCAAAAGCGACCTTGCCGGCGTGCCAATGACGCCCACTCCGATAGACACGAATCGTCGGGGTCGGTTCCGCATAAAAATTGCCGCGAGCAAATCCGGCAAGGCCTTGGCCCATTTCGATGAAGCATTCTCCGTGGCCGTCAAAAGATTCGGAGCTTGGACGCCCCAGGAGCCGCGCTGCAATGGCTTCCGCCACAACCTCGCCCTGCCGATGCGCAAACACTCCGGCTTTGGGCAAGGGTTTCCCTAGGGCGAGGGGAATGCCGGTCACATCCCCAATCGCGAAGACATTTGAAAACGACGTTTCTAGGCTGTGACGGTCCACGGCGACCCAGCCGTCCGAGGGAGCTAGGCCCGCCGCGGACACTACCTGAGGCACACGATGTGGCGGCACATACGCTAAGAGGTCATAGGGCTCCAGATTGGCGTTCTCGTGAAAAGTAAGGTGTCGGGTCTTGCCCTCCACCCGCTCAACCGTTTGATTGGGATGATAATGGATATCGCGGTGGGCCAACGCGTCGACGACGGCTTGGCTCACCTGGGGGCCAGCCACCGCCATGGGGGCCGCCTCAGCGGCCCACACAGAAAGTTCGAAGGCGGGTCGACGCCGGCGTTTCCGGAGAAATCCATCGATGAGCATGGCTGCTTCATAGGGAGCGGCCGGACACTTAAAAGGCGCGCGACTGATTAGCACCGCAATGCGACCTTGCTGAAGGTCCTGAAGTTGTCGCCAGACCGCGTGAGCCCCGTCGAGCGTGTAAAAATTTCCCGGCACCTCCGCCAATCCCGGAATGAGGCTCGGGTCGAGATCAGCTCCCAGGGCGACCACTAAGGCATCCCCGGTCCACGATTGGTCCCCGGCCACCACCGTCTTCGTCTCCGCATCGATGGCCGTGATCGGGGCTTCAATCACCCGGATTCCGGGATCTCGAAGTTGGGCGAGAGGCCGAACGACCTCGGTTTCTTTGCGTGTGCCCGTCATCAACCAAAGCAGTGACGGCCAAAACGTATGCACGGCACTCTGGTCAAACACCACGATCTCATCTGAACTAGGCAACCGCCGGCGAAGATGATGCGCGGTGGACAATCCCCCGACTCCAGCTCCGGCAATGAGCACTTTTGCCATACGACTTCCTCCTCTTTGCCTTAGCCCCATGATAGGGCCTAATAGACGATGACTTGGTCCGCCCAGAGCGTCCAGGCCGCCAGTTCATCCATCGAACTACGGTGAACTCCGGGGATGAGGTCCTCGTCGGACAATGCGCGCGCATCCATACACGATCCACAGGCTCCGCCCTCCACCTGATGGCGCACCGCAATAGTGACCATGTGTTCTACGTTATAGTATCCTTGGGGAACTCGTTGGCCTCGTCGTGCACAGTGCACGGCGTCGGCCATGAAGAAGATTTTCGTCGTGACGTCTGGTAACTTGGCCATCGCGTTGGCATGGCGCAGCCCGTTGTAGGCCCGCTCCGTGCCATAAGGTGGGTCGTTAATTACAAACAGGACCTTCATGATGATCCCTCCTCTGGGATAGGGTTTGTGGGAGACGAGGCCATCCCTTGCCGAAACGATTCCACCACCGTGGCGAGCTCCTCAGCGGTCGTCTCCCGACCGAGGCTCAAACGAACCAGCCCTTGGCTCATCGATGGCGAACACCCCATCGCCTGAAGCGTGGAGGAACCTGAGCCCGCTGGGTGGCAGGCCGAGCCCGTGCCCGCGAGGATGGTGGGGCATACGGCGAGCAGGGATGGCCCAGCCCAGCCCGGGTAGGCAAATGCTAAGGTGTTCGGCAGCCGATGGGCGAAGCGTCCAAATATCCGAGCGTGGGGATTTAGCTGAAGCACCTGCGCTTCCAGGTGGTCTCGCAGTGCTGCCTGCGATGGGACGCCATTCCCCGCCACCCACGCCGCAGCCAATTGTGCAGCCCGTCCTAGTCCGACAATCAAAGGCACGGGTTCCGTACCGCTGCGACGGCCATGCTCTTGACCGCCCCCCGCTATGAATGGGGGGACCTTGACGTGTGGGGCGATGTACAGTGCCCCAATTCCCTTAGGCGCGTACAATTTATGGCCCGCCACGGTCAAAAAATCCACCCCTAACTGCGTGAAATCCACTGCGATCTTGCCCACCGCTTGCGCCGCATCGGTATGCATCCAGGCCCCCACCGCATGGGCTCGCTCCGAGACTTCGGCCACCGGTTGCAGGGTGCCCACTTCATTATTGGCCAGCATGACACTGACCAAGACCGTTTCTTCGGTCAACACGGCATCTAGCGCGTCTACGCGGATCACGCCTTCGGAATCCACCGGAATCATGACCATCTCAGCGCCCAGCGCTTGCAGGACCTTGGCGCTCTCCATGACCGACGGATGTTCAATGGACGAAATGATGATGCGCCGACGCCGGGCGGGTCGAGCCAGCCACGTCCCCCAGAAGACCCAGTTGTTACTTTCGGTGCCTCCGCTGGTAAACACGATGGTCTCCGACGACGATCCCAGCAGGTGAGCCATAGCCGATCGCGCGTCTTCCACGGCGTGACGAGCTCGGCCAGCCTGAGCATACGATGCCGAGGGATTATAAAATTCGGTCTGCCAAAACGGTGCCATTGCATCGAGCACCTCTGCCGCCATCGGGGTTGTGGCATTGAAATCGAGATACACGGGAGCCGGAGCTTCGGCCATAACGCCGGTCATGATGTTTGCTCATCGCGCTCCACTGGCAAGCCTTGTGCCCGCCAGTCGGCAACCCCTTCTGCAAGTCGCACTGCCCTAAATCCCTCCGTCCGCAATAGCTCGACTGCCTGTAGCGCCAGGACACAATAGGGCCCGCGACAGTACGCCACAATGGTTCGATTTCGGGGCAAATGAGACATGTGCGTGGACAGGTCCTCCAGGGGCATCGAGATCGCGCCCGGCCAATGTCCCGCAGCAAACTCTTCCGGAGGACGCACATCTAACAGGACTACCTCATGCTCCTGCAACCTGCGATGTAACGTGGCCGCATCGACCGCTTCGAAGGTTTCCCGATCCTGCAGAAAGGCTTGAGTGATCGCTTGCATATCGGAATAATGCTGTTCGGCATAGCTCCGCAGCCTGCGAAAAAGGTCACAGGTGGCACCATCATTGAGACGATAGATGCGGGTCGTTCCTCGGACTTGCACGCGAACCAATTGGGCATTTTTCAGATGTTGCAGATGTTGCGATGTATTACCCACCGACATCGCGCTTTTGCGTGCTAAACTGTCGACCGTCATCGGGCCCTGACAAAGCAAATCCACGAGTTCTAATCGCCGTGGATGAGCTAAGGCGCGTGCTGCCCGAGAAATTTGTTCATAAATAGCGTCTTTAAAGATCCGATCACGGTCCATAGACTTCGCCTCCACTATTCTTCTTATCAATAGAATAGCGGCACATTCGGGATCGGTCAAGTACCGCTACCACCGGACAGAAAGCCCGAGGGATCTGTTCCGTAACTATTTAGGTATACCAATTTGGTTCGTCTAAACTAAAGTAGAATGGCAGCCAAATCCCTTGAAAAAATAAGGCTCCGCCCCTGGACCAAATCGAAAGGTTGTGATATCCTGCCCCCAAGTTGCGAAGCGGAGGGGAAAGGGGTCATGGCATCCGAGGGTTCGAAGTCTGAGGTCATTTCGGCTGAACTCCCCATCCTTCATGGACCGGGATTTGACTGGGATCTCGCTCAGGTGGATGAGGCTCAGGTTCAAGGGCTCTATACGCGAGGCGTCGAAGCGGTCCTGGC
>JAMCVM010000023.1 GCA_023475835.1 Bacillota bacterium
GATGCGCCCGTTGTTCAACGTCCCCGGGATTGGGTCGTTTGTGTTCTCGATGGGCCTCGCGGCCGGCTGGCCGGCTATCCCATGGATGCGGTATTGACCGCCAAGTTTCGCAAGCAGGGGCTTTGCATCAAGACGGAAGGCGAGCGTCTCTTGGCCTTTACTAATTCGGCGAAACCCTATTGAACTAATGAATGGAATCTGACCCTGCTCCTGTGTGGAGGAGTTTTGGTTTTGCGACCGTTCGGAGGCGCTCTAACCATGCCCATCACGAAAAAGCAAATCATTTCCTGGATGACTCCTTTGATTGACCACGCGGAACCACCTGGTCAGGTCATTCAAGCGCTGACCGACGAACTGCGCGCTTACGGCTATGTGGTTCTGGGCGGGGCAGAACAATCAGCTGTCCGTCACCTAAACTGGATCGAGGGGCTATCATGACAGACGGAGCGCGAACCTCCCCGATTATCGTCGAGATCCAGCGGCAGTTCGATCCACTGGCCCAAGCGTCGCAACGACACGTCTTCGTTAAGCACTATACGGTGGCTTTAGAGAGCGGATTTCTGGGAGAGATTTCCAACCGTGACTGGAAGACGCTCTGTGTGATTGCGCTGCACATGAACGCCCAGGGGCGCTGTTGCCCGTCTCGGAACCACATCGCCCGCTCGCTCGGTGTGGACACGAGTACCGCTTCCCATCGCATTCGAAGTCTGATGCAGTTCCGATGGCGACGCAGTTCTTGCCGCTCTCGTTGGCGTGACGTCTCGAACCTCGCGTTTCAGCAATGTGGCCCATCCTGCTCGCTCCCGGGCTTGGTCTCCTGAACGTTCCAACACACGTTTCTGCTGGGTCCCATCCGCCGGCGGCGGAGACATTGTCCTCGGAGCTTGCGCCAAGCGGA
Organism: Bacillota bacterium; assembly: GCA_023475835.1. Taxonomy (GTDB): domain Bacteria; phylum Bacillota; class Sulfobacillia; order Sulfobacillales; family Sulfobacillaceae; genus JAMCVM01. Next base: position 899 of record JAMCVM010000023.1, read on the forward strand.
TCACCCACGCTGTCCGTCCGAATCACTACGCGGTCGGACTTCCACCGGCTAGCGCATCATGATTACCGGCGGCACGATCAGCCAAGGCCCGACGTCCTTGGTCATTATTGCTAATATTAGGATCGAACAAATAGAGGGCCAGAAAGAAGCCACGGCCAGTAAATATCCCGAGGAATGGGATTTTTTGAAGATTTGTCTAACATGTGAATAATCGCGTCATAGTTTCCCGATATTTTCTCGAGTAGTAGGTCTAGCGTCTCTCCGTCGTTTCTCTTCAACACTTCGGAGATCATATCCCGAAGATACAAGTCAAGATGTTTCACTAAGGGAGCCACCTCGTCAGCCTCAGCGGAGTGCATAAAGTTGTTACGAGCTCTATACAAGCGGCCTAAATGCCATGACAGCCGTTTATGATGGTCTTTGAGTAACTTACTCATAGTTTCATTGGAGCACATTGTCGTACGGAGCCTCCGAGCCCTGGTTTTGAGCAAAGCATGACCTGAACAACCACGAAGAAACTTCGTGAATTCGTCTTGGTCTTGTAAAAGCTTTATCATATCGCGAACCGCGTCTGGATCCCTTGACGAAAGAACTTTTCCGGCATAATCCGGATAGACTTCGCAACGACGACAGTCAGTTAAAAAGTTCGTAACTAATCGAGGAATATAATTGGCACTCAACATAGACGCGACCACCCCAGTAATGCGCTCGATTCCTGCCGTCATGCTACCGGACGTAACCAACGACTCTAATGCGATCCACAAATTTGAAAACTGGACTTCTGATGTAGTGGCTTCGTATGCCAGCAGAGATTGACGAAAAACCTTATTCATACGACCTCGAGTGTTTTCTGACAGGCTACCAATCCGACTCGTGATATCATCCGAGAGAGATAAATGATCTTTTGCCAATGTTTGTGCACGAACCTCGTAGGGTATTGCACGGCCATTTGGCAACACGATATAAACTGTCCTGGGCTGATCAATCGGACATCCATAATGTTTTAGGACGGACGCAAATCCCTGATAGTCCAGAAGGCACTGAGCTACTGCTTCGTGAAGATTATAGGAAAACGTACATACGGTTTTGTGGAAGACATATGATTGGTTATTGATGTCGGAGGTCGGGAAACAGGTCTCCAGGCTAGCGAATTCCCGAGTCGCAGCTTGAGTAGAATCAACTCTCGCACCCAGCTTTTGCAAGTCTTCGGAAGAGGACACCAAAACGAACCCATGAAACGTTCCCTTTTCGGTCAAGGCCCGCCGAAAAGTACTCCATCCAGTAATAAAATTTTCCCATGCAAATCGCGGGGTTTTAACAAGGTTGAACAAGCTCCGACTAGACCATCCGAAGTTTACTAAGAGTGACGCCAGCGATTCGGTAAACGACACCACAGTATTAATGGTCTCGTTAGTGCCCTGGCCTGTCACGAACAGTTGCTGTAGGCCGTCTAGAAGCCAATCCTGATAATTTATATTCAGGGCTTGTATCGCGTATTCAATGGTTAACTTTAACTCGAAATAACTGTCGGTTTTTTTCTGAGGGTTTAGCTCCTCCAAAAGAAGAAACCTCAACGGATCATTGTGATGTAACGCTTTATCTGCAACCAATATACTTATGGCTTCTTCTTTAAGGTCATGTATATAGCGCGCCTTGGCCTTCTCTTCGAGAACAAGATTTATTGTGGCGAGCATTTCTTGCAAGATGCTGAGGGAATTGCGCATCTTCACTGCGTAGGTGTCCAGAGTTTTATCATGAAACAGCTCGAGCCAACGCTGTATAAAAACCATCTGCTCTTCGTTTTGGCACCCATGAGACCTACGCAGTTCATCATTCGTGAATCCTCGGATCATTTCAGTTCCTCCCTTGCGTTGTATTCCACTATGCAGTACAATAAGTATACAAAAACTTCCTGGCGAAAACGAGAGAGAGATGTCCGAGCAGCGGGGCCGGCTTTTTCTTTCGTTTAGCCTTTTTCGCGTGGGTCGGCGTGTGAAAAAACCATTGAACATAGGCGGCCTATATTTGACCCGGGATGCCTTTGGAGAGTCCTGGGTTTTTGCACTGCATCCCGTTGGCACCTGGCTCGCTAGCGCACTAAGGTGTTCCCTGCATCGAGGCCGCGGTCTCGTAGGATCTGGCGACCGAATCACGAGGAAAAACCCATCGGGGCCGCCTCGTGTTCGATGTTACACCGTTACTCTTCACCCGACTTACTGAATCAGATGGTCACTCCAAGACGAAACCGCGTGGCCGGCCGTGAAACCCAATGAACGAGGAGGACGCTGGAGCCTCAGAGTAGAGTGGTTCGGCCGTGCGATCGTTCTGCACATCCGGACCATTGTACATTTCGACGAAGTTGAGCTCTTGCCCATCGACTGATACCCAGCCTTGGTCCCGGGACAGATGGTGGCGGGGTTACATGTTGGCGCTCACGGGTTTTGTCATCACTTCCCCTAACTCTCGTGCCCTCAGATACCGCACCGATCAGAGCCAGACGTACCATCGAGATCAGCCCGAAGGGCTGGGATTCGACCGGGACTCGGCCTGGGTCCCTCGCCAGGTCCGGATAGTATGCGCTGTAAAGCTCACCAGAAAACCCACGGCCTACGCCGATCAGCGAATTCCGGGAATACCATTGGGCGAGTGCGCCGACCACCCATGCCACCGCGGAATGAGGTGAGAACGGATGACTCCAGACTTCGCCCAACATAGACCAAAGGAGTGAGCCCAACCACACCCGCTAGGCGGCGATGGAGGCGGTCGATGGCACGGGCTCCGCGGCGGGCCGGGCAGAGTCGTCCCAGGGGAGCACCAGGAGTCCGTTGAGAAGCTCCAAACCGGCCCGTCCATAAGTTCTGCGCCGGGTCATTTTGATTTTCTGGTTGGTCGCTTCCATGGGCCCGTTGCTGATATCCGGATATCGAAGACAGTTGGTAACGGCGGCATAGTCCTTCTGCAGACCCGCGGCGACCGTGGCCAGGGGCTCCCGCGGATCGTTCAGATAGGTGGCGATGAATGCATCTAGCTTGGCCACCTCCCCGGAGACCAGCACCTCGGGGGCGACCTGAAGCAGATGGTTCCACGCCGTCTTCGTGAGTTTTCTTTTGGTCCTCTTGGCGGCTTTGGGCTCGGTGTCATACACAATCTTGGCAATTGCATCCGCATACTGGGTGTGATTTTCCCAGGGTTCAGTTTCGGGTTGTGATTGAGCTTCGGGTTGTAGTTCAGCTTCTGGTTGGGGCGCGGACGGTTCCGTGTCCTGAGGGCCATGGGCATCGGCAGACTCGCGCCCGTCGGGGTGGCTTGGTTGGCGTCCCGTTGGGACGCCGCCAGATGCAGGAGATGGCGGTAGATGGTGGTGGTCGACGTGCGCTCGACCCCAATCGGCTCCGGTCGAGGCGGGATCTCGTCATCCTTGCCGGCGTTCGAGGGAAGATTGCCCTGATAGACGGCGTCGTGTTCTTGGGCATATTTGGTGACATATTGAGACACCGCATTCCGACTGCCGGTGAACCCTTCTTGCGCAATCTGCTTAGGGATCGCCAGATGCTTGGCTCCCGCCTCGAGCAATCGCACGACGGTGTCCCGGTAGGGGGCCACGATGGATTCGGAGGACGGTCGAGCCTGCGCGCCCGAGGGCAATGGTCTCCGGCCTTCAGCGCAACGCCCATGAAATTGGTCGATTTTCTGCTCCACCGATTGAATGGTGTCCGGGGCTTGTTTGCGATACTGTCGGACCTGGGCTGGGGTGCACGCCAGCCGCTTGGCAATCTCGACCCCTCGCCACCCGCTTTCGGTCAGTTCCAGCACGGACAGGGTCTGGCGATACTTCGTCGCTTGGTGAGGAGTGAGCCCGGCTAGCCGGATGCGCTGTTCTCGATCCGTTTCCGTTAAGGTGGCCGGTCCACTCACGACCAAGAGATCCTTCCCTTGATCGGCGCCAACCTCCGCCGAGGGCGACTCGCCAGCCGAGTCCGCGGCCTCGTTGACCACGCGGATCCAGTTGGCCCCGGTTCGCACGAACCCGTCGGACCCTAGGATCTGCTGGAGGCTCTCTTGCACCGTCTGGGGCAGATTCTGCACGAGATGAAACCCATCGGCCACTTGGGGGTTCCCCAAAGCGTTGGCCGCGGCGGAGTAAGCCGAGCCCCGATCGCGGCTGACCATCTCCACGCCGGGATATTGACGCATCACTTTCTCGGCGACCGCTTGGGTCGCCCCTGGCCCAATCACCAACGGCCGAGGCGTCTCAGCGTCGATAAACACCGAGCAGGCCGTCGACGGCTGCCCCTTGCGCAAATGGATATCATCGACGGATAAGACGCGAACATCTTTGCGCTCGAGGGTTTGCTGAACGGCCACCGCCCCTCGGGCTTGGACGAGGCGCCAGAGGGTTTCGCGACTGACCCGAATGCCGATCGATCGAAGAGAACGGGCCAAGGCGTTCGCCCTCGCATCCAGGCCGTGCTGGACGATCAAATCTTTCAAGCGATGGGTAAGGCGCGCATCGGGATCCGCGATCTCGGCAAATTGCTCAGGAAAGGTGTCGACGGAGCACTCGGACTTCTCGCAGATATACCGGTTGGCTTTCACGGCATGATAGAGGGTGAGGCCGGAGGCGGGCAGGGCTTGCAGACGGCGCACCAGGTAGGTCTTCTTACGGCGGTGACTGATCGTGCGGCCAGCCACACAGGCGGCTTGCTCGCTGGTAGAGCCCCAATGGCACACCAGCATTTTTCCCTGGTCGAAGCGTTGGAGGTCGACCAAGCGCCAGGTGCTGGGAACCGAGAGACCCTAGAAGAACTTGCCCACGACCTCCAGGGTGCCTTGGAGCCAACGGGCTGCACCTCCGCTGGCAGAGTCGAAGAGGCGACAAGGTGCTCGTGGAGTTGCTCACTGAGCCGGGTTGATTCCATCTTTTAGCATCGTCCTTGGCAAACTTTTCTTCATTATGGCCGAGAAGGGCTTCCGTGTCCACCCGGACTAGAGCTCACGTTTCCAACGGGAAACCTCCACGGTATCTAACGGTGTCTGTTCCGGGACCAAGGCCAATGGTGTCAACTTAAGGGAACCTTCTAGTTAGCGCAATATTCCGAGTAAACCAACAACTACGTCTTGACACAGATTGGACTGTTTTAACGAATTTTGCTATCCTCCTAAGGAATTTAAAATGACAGGAGGCGGCCTTTCATGCTCACCAAAGTGCAGCAAATTTATGAGCGTGTCGCGGACCAACTGAAGGATCCAAACTTTCGCATCCGCTTCATCCAACGCCCCGAGGATTTCTCGCGTCACCGTAAATGGAGTTTTTCGTCGCTCAT
>JAMCVM010000102.1 GCA_023475835.1 Bacillota bacterium
GCCACGCAATCAGGTAAAGACTAGCATACCCATATTATACACCTTATGATGCGATGTACATAGATATCATGTGATTTGTTTTAGCAGTTATTTACCCCTGTGAAATGCCGAGACCTTGGGTGCGACAAAGCTTCTCCGCACGCGGACCCCCAGATTCGCTGTCGAGCGACGCGCTATACCGCGAGTGCCGAGAGTGGCTAGCGGGCTTTTGGCCCACCCTTGGCGAGTAACGGTCACGTGCGTAGGTTCCTGGTAAGAATCCCCCGGCCTTTAGGCGTGGGAAGTGTCAATCGCACTCGTCCCCTTACCACCCCCGCTAAGCCCTCCACCCGTGATGCTCGCTTACGCTTCGTATCCGAAAGTTGCTCCCGGGTTCCTCGGGTAGGGCAAAGAGATCCATTGAGGCTCAAGTGCCCCAAGCGATCCTTGCATCGGTCGCTATTTTGGTTCGGGTTCATCACCAACAACTCGCTTGACGCGTGGCTAGGGGTGCTCGCCGTCTTGGCTTTATATCTCCTGCCTCTCTTAGGGCCAAAGCAGAGTCACCGTTTGCTTGATTTAACATATATCGGAAGCGGAGGAAATTTGCTCCGCCGAACATTTCCCTACGTTACGAAAGGAGATAACGCCTCATGGCTACTCTGACTCCAGGCCCTTTAACCGACGATTGGCGCCCCCGGCCTACGGAAATCGACTGCGTTATGGTGAACAAAGTGTACGCGTCGTGCACGCAGACAGTGACCATCAGCCAAATCGTTCACAAAAAAAAGCTGCCTCCCTGTTGCCTACCGGCAGATCTGACTTCGAGTGCGCTGACCTCAAGCATAGACTTTAGCGCCTCGACCTGTACGGTCGGCGCGGTGGTGCCGAGCGGGACGGACTCGATCAACAATATCACCTATACCATCGCCATCGTCGTCGATGTGACCTGCATGAATGGGAGTACCGCGTCGATTACTCTTTATACGACCACCACGGTGCCGTTGTACAATCCGAGCGGAACAACTCCGGCTTGCACCATTGTCTCTGGAACCAGTAGTGCAGTCATTCTTCCCAACGGCAAACTAGCGGTGGAGGCGACCTTGTGCCTACTGCTGCAGACTTGCGCTAGCGTTCAGATCTTGGTTCCGTCATACGGCTATTGCCTTCCGACTGAGTGCCAGGTAGCGGCTGTGGGTGTCTGTCCGCCCAGTTCCCTCTTTCCTCCCCAGACGTAGGTCGGTCCCACTCCCGATCGCATGTCAGAGACCGCCGGGTGAGTTCCTGGCCGCTTCGTTGATGAAGGGGTTCATTCCGGGACCGCCCCCCGGTCTGGGCGCACGGCCGACGCTCGATGCGCCAACAACGCCCCATCGGTCGAGGTCCATAGGATTTTCGCGCGATCGTCCTTTGCGCTTTGCCTTTTGTCGGCTTTGAAGCGTCGATGCGAAAGCTTTGAGCCCGCGAGCATATCCACGGAGTGGTAAGTCCGAAAGGATGTTGTTGAATCGAAAGGCTCACCTCTTTCGGACTAGATCCACGGAGGTGAGAATTATCGGATGGAAAATTGGGTCGCGACACCCCCTCTGCCAGGACTCTAGGATGACGAGATTCGGACCCCGCACGTTAGCGATGAGGTCATCGGGCCGATTTTCGAGGCCCTGGCCGAATCCGACGCAAATCTCTCAGCCACGCTCATGATGCCAAGGCACATCTATTCCCTGAACCGGTTCGCGGTGGTATCCACCACATGCGATGGTTGGGTCTTGGGGCCCCCCCCAAACCCACCCTCATCTCGTTGACCATGAGCCAGGAATCACCTATTTAGGCTCCCAACGGCTGAAGAAGCAGAATCCGGCCCACTGAGGGATCGCTAAGTGGATCTCACGCCATGTGCAGCTGTTCCTATGGAAAAGGGAGACGTCAGCATGCGCAGATGTCTCCCTTTTCGACCCACAAACCGTCATCGGCCGGATCGCCCACGACCACTGGCCTGCACTCCCTGATGCCCGTATGGCAACGCCGACGATCCGACCCAACGACTTCAGATAGACCCTGCCAATAACACCCTTTCACTCCATCGGGTTCAGAAATAAACCGGCTTTCCGGTCTGGGACGAGGTATAAATGGCTTCCAGCACTTTCGAGACCACCAATGCCTGCTCCGGCAAAACAAACAACTCGCCTTCACCCTTGAGTGCAGCCACCCAAATCTCATGCTCGCGCGAAGGCGGGGCTTCCTCACTGCCGAAGCCAGGAATGAACTCCCGGACCTTCTCTCCAACCATGGTCACCGAGGATTGGCCGGCGACCACGTGGTTTAACCGAACTCCGTCATAGGTGTCAAGGCCGCCTTTGGTTCCGGCGAGCAAGACCATGCCTGGCTTGGTGACCATATTGAGGGCCCATGATGCCTTGAGATGGATCGTCGCTCCATTTTTCATCTTGACGAAACCAACGGCAAAATCTTCCACATCAAAGGTCTTGTTGTCCCACGGGTCCGGCCGCCCACGCCAGTCATTCTGACCCTGCTCGGCGGGCGACAGGAGTCGTCCCAACTTCTCATAGGAACTACCCACGACGTAGTCGACGTCCCAATTCCCCATCAGCCAGAGGGTCAAATCCAACGCATGCGTTCCAATATCAATCAGAGCCCCGCCACCCTGTTTAGACTTGTCCGTAAACACACCCCAAGTAGGAACCCCGCGGCGGCGGATATACGTGGCTTCGGCGTAGTAGACGTCGCCCAACCATCCTTCATCCACCACCTTTTTGGCCACCGCGTGGTCGTGAAAATGCCGGTACTGGTATCCAATGGTCAATAATTTACCAGAACGGTTCCTGGCCTCTAACATCCGCTCGGCTTCCTCGGAATTAATGGCCATCGGCTTTTCGCACAGGACATGCTTGCCTGCATCCAAGGCGGCCACAGTAATCTCGCTGTGAGAGACGTTAGGCGTCAAGACATGTACGGCATAGATGGACGGATCGGCCAAGAGTTCGCGATAGTCCGTGTACACCTTGGCATCTGCCGTCCCATATTTCCGTGCCGCTTCCTCCGCCCGTTCGACAACGAGGTCACAAAACGCCACCAAGTCGACGCCGCTTTGCTGCGCCATCCCTGGCAAATGTTTTTGATTGGCAATGCCGCCACATCCAATAAATCCGATTTTAAGATTTGCCATGCCACTCGTTCCTCCTTGTTGCTAGCCACGCTGGTTTGAGCTTGCGGTTTGGATCGTCCGAGCTAACCCACCTGGGCATTGTCAATCAGCATCCATGAATCAAAGTCGTCCTCTTCCACCACTCCATGGCTTTGCCACGGACTGGCACCCAGGCCGGTCTCCGACTCACCGCTGAGCCCCTTTATACTACCTCAGGTTCCCTCGAGCGTATATCGTAGCGGCGCCTGCGAGGTAGGCCAGGATCGGCCCAAGGTTTTTTACAGTGCCTTGGCCCAGATGAGTCCGCCAGTCAATCAAGAGAAACCACCTCCAGGTTGCCAGGTTAAGGGTTTTCCAATCAAGTGTCCCCTTAAACTCGAGAACCATTGACTGCGTTGGCACCCTCGGATCGCGTGGGTTCAGCGGGTGCCGTCGGTAACAAAGCTGGAATTACCCCTACGACAATGCATTGATGGCCACGGGTCTTCCAAGACAAAAGCGCCATGAAAAAGGGACCATAGGCCACTGTCCATTAGATCTCTGCGAGCACGAGATCGACGAAACCGAAGACGAATCACCGTGGCAGTTTTCATCTGAGACGATCACACTCTGCATCTGGAGGCTTTCCTACGACTGTGCTACCGTTTGCGCGTCGCAGGGCGGGGCCAAAATCCCAAATGGTCCGCGTCGCAGCCACCTTCTGCCGCTGCCACCTCCGTCGCAAGACTCCCCCTGAAAACACGCGTGGCAAGGGTTCTAATGTCACGCCAAGTTGGCCCATTGGCGAGGTCGGATCAGCACTCAGCTAAAAAGCGCATCATTTCCGTCCCGTTCTTTCCAACATAGAATCGGATCATTTTTTCGTTGAAATCGTTCGCCTTCCCGGCCGGAATACTGATCGCATCCATCCCATGGGCCATCAAGATGCCATTCATCATCAATCGACTGGTGCGTTTGTTGCCATCAAAAAAGAATTGCTGCAAAGCGCCAAATAAAAAGAAGGCCAGAGCCTGTTCATAAGGGTTTTCAACCTGATCGCGCAAAGATCGCCATCCATTTTCGAAGATGAAATTGAGCTGAGGCGCGCCCGCCGCAGTTGGGGCGGGCGTATATCGACCCGCTTCACCCAATCCGACGTCGGGCGTGTAATGGGTTTCCTGACCTTCGCCACGAAAGTGCCCCCATTCCAGTGCCTCGTTTTTGGCAACCATCGCATGCAAGGCGCAAAAAGTTGGCTTATCCACCCTGAATGCCTGCGCTTTCACCAACGCTAAAAGTTGTCGAGAGCTGCTAGCCAAATTGAGAATTTGCTCTTGGTCGGAGAGTTTGTGGCCACCTACCGTGATGCCTTCTAATAAGGTTTGTACTTCAGGAAAGGTAAACGGATTGCCTTCTAAGACCCCGGCATCCCATACAAATTCGGGTAACAAGCGATGGAATCGAAAACACACCCGTTCTAAGGAATACACCGGGACGTCCTTAGGGACGGCAGTTCGGTCCCATTCAAATCCTAGACTTTCAAAAAGACTCATAGCCCTCATCCCCACGTCTCGCCTATAATACCCATCCATCATAGGCGATTTACGGCCGCCTTGGATCGTGTTGACGGTTGGCCTCACCGACCGTGCGTCATCATTCTAGCCAAAGTCGCCCCTCGATGGAATCCCCCAGTCGACGCGGGCTTTTCCCTTGGGCTCCATGGTGGTCATTAGCAGGACGTCGACAGTCAACCATTGGCTCTCTCCTCGTGGCCCTATGATTCAGAGCCCCATCTCGCTAGATCGCATGATGACCAGCCCCGCTAAATCGCAGCGTTCGCGGGCTACACGATAGGCAGATGGAAACATCTACCATTTAGTGACCGCATACGATAGAAAGGCGGCTGGTCCTGTATGGAGGAGACCCGATATCTGGGCTGAGACGTCCATGGCGAGCAATGCTGTCAACCAGTTGCCCGATCAGACAGACTTGTTATTCGTTTGTCGGCGACGATGATTGGGGCTGGACTTTGGAAGAATTTCGTGGCTCTTACGCACTTTTGGTTCCTTAGAATGGACCCGACCACTATCAAGCGAACGGATAGATATGTTATGCGTGTTTTCACAGGACTAGCAGTATTCAACAACACACACCTATAGCACTCCGATCTAATCGTAGCCTGGTCAATTAGTCATAACCTAAAGTACATAAGAACCAACCACCTGCTATCGTGCTGTTCCAAATAAGGCAACCGGAGGAATGACGTCATGTTCCCCTAGCCTCCAGAATTTTCAACCGAATTGCGAAGCGCGGGAAGGCCCCGGAGTTTCGGGACGCCTACGTCCAACGTCCCGAAGATTTTTCACAGCACCAGACGGTGGATGTGCCAGCCGTCGCCTGCATGATCTTAAATCGAATCGAACGCAGGATGACGATCGAGGTCCAACCATTTGTGAAATAATCGTTCCCCAACATCGGACGTCCGCCCAAATCAGCCTTTTCGAAAGCGCGTAATAAACTCAAGCGCGAAGCCTTGACCGATCTCAACCACAGGCTCATTGGTGCCTTTTATGCCTCGGGTGCGGATCGGCCAGTGAGCCGTTTTATCCCGGTAGCCGTTGACGGCAGTATCTTGGCACTCCCGAACGCACCCGCTTTAGCAGAAGCGTTCGGCCCTCGGTCGGAGTAGGCCCGGACACAGATGTGTCATGCGCGTGCTCGCCAACGGTCTATCCTGCAGAGTTTGGCCCGGTGGAGCGCGATGAGTAGGTCACGATGACCCTCACCCTAAACCGGGCCCGCAGGTCGGATCCCAGGGAAGGCGGTGCCCATGGGCTCCGAACTGCGTCTTCGCGTACTCCAGTCGATCTTGGCCCATGGGCAGACCGAAATTCTCATCCCCAACCGGTCGAAGCGAGGGTTGCCGTACTCCATGGCAAAAGCGGTGCATGATAGCCGCTCGGGTATCGAATTCCATGTTGACGTCCTCAACAATCCGTGGGCAGTTTCCAATTTTGCTCGAATGGTGCCGCCTGTGATTTCTCAGGAACAGCAGGCCACC
>JAMCVM010000208.1 GCA_023475835.1 Bacillota bacterium
CACGCCCAGACCGGATCTACCCGTCGTTTGCAGACTTCCAGTCCGTTTCTGGCTCGAAGATTTCCAACATCTATTCACGCGAATTGTTTGCATTTACTGAAATTTCACAGGGTGCGAAACGTGGGATAAACACGAGCGGGCCCAATGTTCCCGGGTAGATGGGCGAGAATGGTTGACCGACTCGGATGCGGTCCTAAGCCGGGCGGTGTCCCATAGATCGGGATCTCCGACTGGTAGTACAGCGCACGAAGAAGCGGAGTGGGTAGGCGTGTCTCCACGTGTGCATCTCGGCTGTCGGGGAGATAGGCGACCATCGAGGATGGCACCAACGGCAGGGTGAGCGAAAAACGACGCTGCTGAAATGCCTGTAAGGTTAATGCTGGGGGAGTGGGAACTGACCCGGCGGCGAAGGCTCCCGACGCCGAAACCATCATCAGACTGAGACCGGTGATAACCGAGATAGCCACCATTCGTGCTCGAGGACGCCACACTGAGTTCTGTAGCATGGGTACACGTCCTTTCACAAAGACATACGTACGACCTAACACCAAAATCTCATGGGTCATGGGCACAGACATGCCGTTCTTGATTGAGAATAACCACCAGATATAACGCCAGCCCAACGCTATTGGTTACACTGTTGCAGTCGTCATCTTGGGGGATACCTCATAAGAACACCGCTAAAGATGTAACCAACAGAGCGAGTTTGACGTTATAGCAGATGACCTTACAAGAGTCACGGAGGTAATCCCATCAAACGTTGCGCACCCATTCTGTTGTTTGAAGCACATGCAGTCTTCCAGTGCATTTGTTCTAGTGGTAAACACCATCTAACCTTACAGCCAGCACTTATTTCCGATTTCTGATGCGAGCCACGCCAACTTTGTTACTGGCTACACACCGAAATATCTTCAGGAAGGTGGCGTCGTTCAATGAATGCTCTAGCCCATCGTTGGCGATGGATGGTCGGGTTAATGCTAATCCTAGGTTCCGCCGGAATGGTCGTCGTACTCGCTGCACGACCCCGATCCTTGGCCGCCGTTCATGCCATCCATATCCCGTTAACCGTTCGCTACACGCAAGTGCTCAAGAATGCGGGAACCCTCTTCTCCCATCCTGGATCAGTCCCTATCTATTTGCCGAGACCCAAGGTTGTCGGATATCCTCACAGCGGTGCAGATGGGGTCAGGTAGCTTTTGCCAGTGCTTGGTTGCCCGCTGACCATGGATATCATATCGTTATTGCCTATCCCGCCTCGGTGTGGACGCGTCACCTGTTGCTTAAGAGTTCCGTTCATGCGGGAATCAACGCCGCGCTCTGGGAATTGCCCACGCATGTTGCCTGGAGCCAGTTTGTGCACCCATAGGTAGGGTCGTTGATTATATCTACACCCTCACGCCCCACATGGGTTCTGAGCCAGATCGACGTCGTCCTTTCTCGGCATACACACGGGACGGAAACCTGCTGGGAACAGGCTTCCTGGCCCCATTTCATGTCGTGTCAAGTGCGCTGGCGACAAAACCATTGGGCCCTGGAGGCATCGAGCGCGCCTCCGTTTCCGCCCACGTGGCCGCACGCTCTCACTCTCAATCGCGCGAATGCCTTGGCCAATGCACGATCGGAAGTACGCGCATTGGATCAACCATTGCCAGGGCAAAGCGGAGAAGCATACATTACCTTTGGCGCATCGACGGGGGCAAGCCAATCGGTTGCTACCTTCCGACAGGGGCACGCCCGCTATCTGATCGTAGCTATGGACGGTCAAGCCGCTGTGATGGCGGACCATCTGCGCCGAGTGACCTCGTGAAGATGGATGGAGGCACGAGTTTCTGACCCGCACTTCCATCTCCTCATGATTTTACGGGGTGCACGTGTAGCCATCGTAGGACCATGTGCATGCCGACAAGTTCGATGCCGTAGGATTGGCCTCATAATATGCCGTAATTTCGCAACACGCTCCGCCTTTACTTGCCGGACCCACCCATTGCAATATTCGGTTGCAATTGCTACCACCAAAGCTTAACGCCGCAAAGAAGAGCTCCGCTATCGCGGTACCTGGGTCGTGAAGTACGGTACAAGGTGTGATGCCACCTGGAAACCAAACATCAAACGCAGCCGTAGTGGTGAGTTGCTCCGTCACGTAACTAACATGTTCCAAGGAATTAAGACTCGAATTCCACGATTCTTGCAGCACTCTGAATCCTTTCCTTGCTCGGGTAGTGAAGCCCCGATTTGCAATGCCTCGAATAGCTTGGAAGACATTGCCTTAAAGTCTGACTGGGATCCTATCACCGTATCCCAGTCTACGCTCATGGTGATGAAAAACGTCGGCGTCGATATTAGCGGCCTTGACCGATTTATGGCGGTGGCTGCGATGGAAGAGCAGGGGTGTTATAACGCGCCCAATGGGTGCTTCGGGCATCAAAGTGGAGGTTCATTTTCGTCACTTTGCAGTGAACCTGTCGATGGCGAGGGATATGGGGTACTCCAAGAAACCTATCTGCCAACAGATTGTATATCGTTTTGCCATCAACCTACCGCCTATACCCAAGCCGGAAAAAGTGGAACTATCGTGCAGGACGCGTTTTTTCCGACCGGCGATAGTAATACCAATACTACGGTGGCTGGTTAGGTCGTTTGCGGACTCGTTCGCGACCCGGGTTACGCCTTTGCGGTGTTCGATTTTTGGGCTTTGAATTATATGCAGTCCCACACTGCCAGTGCCTGTGAAGTTGTCGGCAAGTACGTGGGAGGGCCCACGACTGCCGTCGAGGCCGCGGAGTGCGAATACGCCTATGCCACCAATACCACAAGTGGTACCACCGCAACGTGTCCCGCTCCAAGCGCTCCTTGCACGAGTCTTTACTAACAACAAAAACGGGGTCGTGCTGGGCGGCCCCGACTAACCTCCCGAAAGAGATGGAGCTTTCCAAAACCACGTCCGGTGTCCCACATTCCAGATCACTCCGTGAGGTAACACCGCGATCTGAGTATAGCGTCCACCGGAATACCAGCGTAGGGGACGCGTCAAACTGGGTAGCCCCACCCAAAACCGATGACCATGAGCGCTGAACCGGACCAAAAAATTGGCTCCTTGCGCCGTTTCGGGGGCGGTGGTGGGATCTGGTGGTAAGATGACCTTGACGAAATGGTGTCCCCAGACTGACGCCAACCGTAAGGGAGGGCGGGTGTGGGGAGCCAAATTCAGGTCTTCGGGGACGTAGGCCCAAGTCGGGCCCCATCCCGGCCACCATAGCACTCCCTGAGACCATATCCACTCAGGAAAGACGGGATGCTTAGGGTGGAGTGCCAGTTGTTCATAATAGTCGAAGTGGGGTGGCGCTCCGCGATCCAATACGGTCGTTTTGAGCCGAAAGGCGCCCGAGGTGGGATCATACAGCCCTAAGCGCTCAGAGTGGACGAATTTGGCTCCCTGAATGGTCACGGTCTGCGGGGATCCCCACTGGGCCAACCACTGGGTCGGTCCCGCGAAGAGGACCGACAACTGCCTTGGCAAGTGCCGGGACGGAGCGTTTGGATGCGTTTCCGATAAGAGAATGCCGGGTTGATGACTCTGGCCGCGGGTGGTGCACCCCCAGAATGTTCGAGTGTAGAAGCCATAGCACGTTCCGCTAGGAAGCGTGATGGGATGGTATTGGCCGGTAGCCATGTTGGTCCACCACACGGAATTTACCTGATGGGGTGGGATGCCCCGGGTCTCTTGAAGCGCCAGCCACGTGCCCATAACCTCTGGAGCACCCAGAACGGAGGGATTATAAAATCCAAGCCAGCCGATGGTATGAAAAATCGAGCGTGGATGTCCGTGCCAAGGATCGAGCCACACCGTCGATGTTCCGTGGGAATGTGTCATCCAGACGGGTCCGAGGCCGGTCATCGCCAGCGGATAGGGGCTATACGTCGTGGGAAAATGCAAATAGGGGAGCGGTAGCGCAGCCAACGCCTCCACACGAGCACGGGGTTCTGACGGGGTAGGCCCCCGAGTCGTTGACGGAGTGCCCATCAGTCCTGTAATGAACCCGAGCAGAATTAGACCGAATCCCACCATCCACTTTAGATATCTGTGATAAATCCATCGCGGAATACTCTGCACCCCAGTTGACTCCTTTCAGAATTTCGTTCTAAGGGGTATAACGTCCACTTTTCTTAAAAGGTTACTTGCGGATTTACAGTATATATATTCAGTTGCGACACGAGGGTGCTCACAGTCATGTGGTTAGAATCCACCCGCTCTGAATGGTGAGCGCGGGCCTACTGTGGCATGGGGCGAGACCTTGTGAAGCCCACGGGACAATGTAGCCGCGCCAGATAGGGCGAATTTTGGCCGGAGCTAGGCCGGTAGTGTATGGTGAGTTACCACCAAGCCCAGATAAACTGCGTCACTGTTGACAAGCGAAATCACCCTGACACGCTTGAGCCAAAAGGCACGTAGCCGGGACGAACGCTCTGACCTCGTTCGTCCACCATTCCATCGGCTATCGCAGAAGATGGGCCACCTAAACACTTCACGAAAGGACTCTGAGCGCAACGTGGTAAGCTTCATCGGGTCTGCTGATTGGGCAGTAGGTCGGTCGTAAGACCGATACAATCTTGAGGACGTAAGGGAATGGGTAGGAAGCGAATGCCTCTTGGTAATCGAGGGGATAGGAACCGTTCTGCCTAGCAGAACTATGGTCCAACGCGAAAGCATGCTGACTTACCCGCGGGCACTCAGCGAGGAACGAGGTAGCAGTGCTAGGAGAGGAGGACCTGTGATGAACCCATTTTCCACTAAACCGCCTTGTGCGAGTCCACAGTGTCCCCACGTACGACCAAGGCTCTGGCTCTCATGGCTCGGTTATCTCGCCTCCTCGCCTGTGCAGCCAGCGACGGGGAATCCTTGGCCTCCCACCAAAATGGGTTATAGGAGGCTGCCGAGTGGCTTGAGCCGGATGACGGGAAACTGTCACGTCCGGATGTGAGGGGGGAAAGGAGCCGCAAGGCTCCTGACCTACCCGGCCACTAAAGAATTGAAACGTACTCCTTGATGAAGAAGACCAAGGCGCTCAAACCTGGTTGGTACCAGTATCAGAGTTTTAATTCCGGGTATATATGCAACCCGTCCGTCGAGTTTCGTATAATGGCAGATATCGAATGGAGAGGGGCACACAGTCCTTGGACAAGATCTCCGAGCCGATCCATACGGTTTGGCTGGCCGTCCATCGCGTTGATGAGATCCTGACTGCCGACAATGAGCGAAGCGACTGGGACGGGCTCCCTCAAGTCGAACGCGATCGTATTGAGCGCTTTCGCCAACCCAAGGACCGTCGGCAACGATTAGCAGCCACTCTCTTGGCGCGGCGTGCGCTTGCCCAAGCGACCGGTCGCCCCGAATCGGATCTGCGATGGCAGAGAACGGCGCTAGGTCGCCCGTATTTAATCAACCCAGAGTATCGAGGCGACTTTAATCTCAGTCATCATGACGAGTGGGTGGCGGTAGCATGGACGGATGAGGGTCTGGTTGGGGTGGATTTAGCGACCCTCGGAGAGGTCCGCGAAGCGGTGGCCCAATACGCCTTTTCAGCGAGCGAATGGGAGTATTTGCAAACCCTAAATTCCGGGCCCAAGAAGGCCCGGGCGTCAACCATTTTGTGGGCTCTCAAGGAAGCCTATGGTAAGGCGCTGGGGTTCGGGATGGACCGTCGGCGTAGCCGGGTTTCCTTCGTTCCCGCAACGTTGGCCGGGGAGTGCTTTGTACTTGCGGCGCCCGAGGCGGGATGGGAATTTTCCGTCGTTCAGCATGATGCCATGACGGTGTTGGCCGTGGCTCATGATCGAAAGTATACTCTTCAGAGGGTGAACTTAGGGACAGGACAGAAGGACACTCACGGCGAGCAGCCAAGCTACCGCGGATGCAGTCAAAAATGCCTCATCATCGGTCACGGCGCCGGCGAAGAACAGCTATAATTTGGCACCCAACCGAAGAGAGAGCGCTTTACACGCCCCTTCCGATTCGGAATTAGGTGGCCAAAGCCAGCGAATCGTCGAGGAATTAGGCCAGCGGGGTGAGAGCCTTTGGGGAGTTAGTCAAGGCCGTGGGCAAATAGGTCAAGGTGGTAATCCCCTGCAGGATGGCGCCACGATCCGTTTGGGGATCGGACGGTTCTACTTTTGGCTGGAGAATCGAGCGTAGCAGTACACGGTGACGGTCGCCGTCCTTATGCGCTGAGACTACCCGGTCTTGGTATCGCCCTTGAGCCAGGGTGGCATGTTGAACCCGAGTCCCATCAAACGCTGGAAAATTGACGTTCAGCACCTGATCAGAAGACTCGATGGCCGCCACAATCGCGTGAAAGTGGCGGTCCAATAAGGAGCGGGTAAAGGACCAATCCGAGGACGCTGCCGATAGGGCAGCGGAGGGGATGCCACGCAGCACCCCCAATCGCGCAGAACCTACGGTGCCTGACGCATAAATATCTTCGCCAAGATTAGTTCCGAGATTGATACCCGACAAGATGAGATGGGGTTGATAGCCCAAATAGGACAGGGCGACTCGCACGCAATCGGCCGGCGTGCCCTGGACCGACCAGCGGTCTTTGCCTATATCATCGATAGCCAACACATCGGTCAAGGTCACGGCTCCCCCGCGGCCACTCTGGTTATTGGCGGGCGCTACGGTGAAGACTCGATCGCCATGGGCACGGACGCCATCCTCTAAAGCTTTTAGACCGGGACTGGTGATCCCATCGTCGTTCACGAGCAAGATATTCATGCCAATGCTCCTTTCGTTACGAGTAAAAGCTCCTTTAATTGTAAAACCGGGTTGGGCTCAAGATGTTAAGATTACGTGAGGGTTCGGTGACGGTCAGGTTAAGTTTTGACCCGAGACCCGGCGGGCTTGGCCGAATGGAATGCCCTCAGCTTGCGACCACGTTCTGCCAGTGGGACTTTGCGGGGTTGCAAAGCTCGGTGCCAGTGAGACGGGGTTAAGAGGCTTGAGGTGGCGGCTTCGACCGATAAGGAGGGGTTGGTCAGTGAGAAATCGTCAGATCGTGATGACAACGAGGCCCATCGGGGTACCGAAAGTCGAAGATTTTTCCATGGTGACCGAAAATGTTCCTGAAATAGGCGATCAGATGGTATTGGTGGGCGCCCAATATCTGTCGGTCGACCCCTATATGCGCGGAAGGATGCGCGATCGGCCATCGTATGCGCCGCCATTTGCCTTAAACACCGTGGTGCCGGCGGCTGGAGTGGGTGTCGTTCGCCAGTCGAAACATCCGGGCTTCAGCGAGGGCGATGTTGTCCTTGGACCTTTGGGATGGCAGGAGGCGGCTCTCATCGAAGGCGCGCATCTTCAACGCATCGACCCGGCTTGGGCACCGATATCCACCGCGCTCGGCGTGTTGGGAATGCCAGGCCTTACCGCCTATGTTGGCATGATTCACGTCGCTGAGGTTCAACTGGGACAAACCGTGGTGGTGTCAGCGGCGGCAGGGGCCGTGGGGCTGGTGGCCTGCCAAGTGGGGAAAATTTTGGGTGCTCGGGTGATCGGTATCGCCGGCAGTGAGGCCAAAACCCAAGCGTTGGTCAACGAGTTTGGCGTGGATGGGGCCATCAATTATCGCACCGACGATGTCGACGACAGTCTCGGGCGGTTGTGCCCCGAAGGAGTTGACGTCTATTTTGACAACGTCGGCGGTGTAATTACAGATATTCTCTTTGAGCATCTGAGCGTCCATGCCAGGGTGGCCGTCTGCGGTCAAATTTCTGGATATAACTTGGAAACGACGCGGCAGATGCCGGATATGTTGTGGCGGTTGGTGAGCCACAGAATTCGGGTGGAAGGATTTTTGGTGGGCGACTTTGCGGATCAGCGGCAAGAAGCGCTTTTACGTCTCAGTCACTGGTATCACGACGGGAAACTGATATCCCGAGAGCATATTGTCGATGGCTTGGAAAGGCTGCCTGAAGCTTTTTTGGGGCTGTTTTCCGGTGAAAACATTGGAAAACAGCTCGTGCGCGTGTAAGACGGTTGCCGAGGCTTGGGAAAAAGTGGGTATCGTCCTGCAGGCCTGGGTCAAAGGTTAGGGGGCCGAGACCTTGGGGCGATCGATGCCTCCCTTTGACGGAGAGCCTCGTATCGAAAACACGAAGTAATATGATCCATCACCAAGCCCATGGCTTGGAGATAGGAATAGACGATGACTGGCCCAACGAATCGGAAGTGCCGCAAAGTGAGGTCCCGGCTTATGGCCTGCGACAACGGAGTTTGCGTAGGGACCCATTCGGAGCCTGGCCAATGGTTCACGATCTGACGGCCATCGACAAACTGCCACAGATAGGCGTCAAAGCTACCGAAGGTGCTCTGGATGTCCAAGAAGGCGCGAGCGTTAGTGACTGCACTTTCGATTTTGAGACGGTTGCGGATAATCGACGGCTCTTGCCGCAGCTGGGCCAGCTTCGTGTCGTCATAGGCGGCAATACGCTTGGGATCGAACTGGTCAAAGCATATTCGGTACGCATGGCGCCGTTTGAGGATAGTTAGCCAACTGAGGCCGGCTTGGGCTCCTTCCAGTAATAAAAACTCGAAGAGTCGATCGTCATCATGAACCGGCACACCCCATTCGGTGTCGTGATATTGAAGGTAGAGTGGATCGGTAGTGGCAAACGGACAACGCGGACGTTCATCAGACACCTGACCACCTCCTCAACGAACCTAAATACAGACGATAATCCCGCATAGTGGAAAGAGGCTGTAAGCTTTTGCTGGTTGAGTCACCATTTCAGTATACAATGACCATATTGGGTCGTCGACTCGTCAGGGCCGTCGACTATTGGGAGGAATGAGATGATGAGCGTATGGGAACGGGGAACGTGGGAAGGATTGGAACGCTGGCGTTTGACCGGCGAGGAGTTGGAGGCGGAATTTCTTCCAGGCTACGGAGGGCAGGTAATCTCGCTAAAGCATCGACCGACAGGGCTCGATTTGTTGCGCGTACCCAAGACCTTGGAAGAGCTTAAGGCGCGACCGTTTATATTTGGGATTCCAGTGCTGTTTCTTCCCGGTAGGCTCCGCCGAGGAGAGTTTCAATTGGGGGGGCGATCGTATCAGTGGCCTAAAAACGAACGGGGATTGAACCATCTCCATGGATTTGTCTGGGGAAGGCCATGGACTCTGACGCCTGACCCCGGGGGAGCCCCGGAGGTCACCGCCCGCTTTGAGGCTCAGGAGCATAGCGAGGAGGCGAAGGCGTTTTCGCATCCCTTCCGAGTCAGCATTCGTTACCGATTGGAAGGCGGCTCGCTTCAACTCGACGCTCGGGTCGAGAACTCGGGATCCGAACCGATGCCGGTCGGGTTTGGCTACCACACAACGTTTAATCTGCTCGGGACCGAAGGCGAGCGGCTGCAATATACTGCCACCATGCCCAAAGGAGAAGAATGGGAAATGGCCGACGACCTGATGCCTACTGGGACGCTAACGGCGCCGCGAAAGTTTGCACACTGGATGACCGGAAGCGAACCCATATGGGACGTGGTCTCGGATAACCTGTTTTTGGTGGATGAAGACGCGACCAACGAAATCAGATTACACTTAGACCAGCCCGAGATGACTCTGTGGATGCGTGCTGATCCCCCGTTTCGCAACTGGGTTGTGTACCGACCCGATCCTGACGCTAGCTTTATCTCGCTGGAACCGGTGAGCTGGGTTCATAATGCACCGAATTTGCCGCAACCCTCAGAACGTACCGGCGCGCGCTTGCTTCCACCAGGCCAATCTGCGGAATTTTCGTACAAGATTGGGCTCCGGATAGGATCGTGAGCAAGGACGAGACTGATGGATTAAAGATAGCAGTCAATGATAATGGGGTCGAAGAGGGACCGCGGATGGTTTGATCGAACCGCCGTGAGCATGGTACAGTACCCCGAGAGGGTGATAGGACGCCATACACGGAATTTGGCATAGCCAGTCATCTCTAAAAGCGAGAGAGGGATCTGCGGCGATGGGGTTTTGGCTAGGGCTTTAATCCCAAGATTGCTGATAAGGTGCCTTCGACCTAAGGAGTATGGCGGAACTGAGTGAGGTAAAGGAGGTCGTGAACAGAAAACGATTAGATTGACAAACACAGACATTCGTGGTCTAATGGGGATATGGATAAACACTACAAACCCCATGAATTTGCACATATGTTGGGGGTTACGGTAAAAACGTTACAACGTTGGGATGCTTCAGGTCTATTGAAGGCCTATCGCGCTCCAAGCAATCGGAGATATTACACCCACCAACAATATTTGGAGTATCAAGGCGTTAGCGCTCCTACCGATGATCGGTATTCTGTGATTTATGCGCGCGTTTCTCATCGCGCTCAGAAAGACGACTTGGTAAACCAAGTCCAGTTTTTACGCACATTTGCCAACGCTCGAGGTTGGGTCATTGATCGCGTGATTGAGGATGTTGGCAGTGGATTAAACTATCGTCGAAAGCATTGGAATGCTTTGTTAGCCGATGCGCTGGATGGGAAAGTGGCTCGGATTGTAGTGGCTCATAAAGATCGCTTCATTCGATTTGGGTTCGACTGGTTTGCGGACCTATTAAAGAGCCGAGGGGTGGATCTCGTGGTGGTGCATAACGAGACGCTGTCTCCGCAAGAAGAGTTAGTGCAAGACTTGGTATCCATTCTCCATGTTTTTTCGTCTCGGATTGACGGGTTACGAAAGTACACCACTCAGATCGCGGAGGATCCCGATGTTAAAAGCGTATCGGACTGAAATTCACCCGACGCCGGATCAATCCCAACAGATCGTGCGAACCTTTGGCGTATGTCGGTATTTGTACAATTTGTACATCGCCACGAACCAGTCCCGGTACCAACAAGGGCTACCGTTTCTCTCGGCTTACGATTTTGATCAGTGGATTAATCGGGAATATGCCCTCGAGTATCCGTGGATCAAAGCGGTCTCTTCGAAAGCGCGGAAAAAGGCCATCGTGAATGCAGCGACCGCCTATCGTCGCTTCTTCAAAGGGCTTGGAGGTCACCCGAGGTTCAAGAAAAAACATCAACAATCCGCCAGTTTTTACGCGCCGAAGAATAATGCGGGCGATTGGACGATCGAACGGCACCGGATTAAGATCCCGACGCTCGGTTGGGTGCGTTTGAAAGAGTTTGGGTATCTTCCGGTGGGATCTCGCGTGACCGGAGGCACCATCACGCAACAGGCGGATCGGTTTTTTGTCAGTGTGACGGTGAAGGCCGGGCCGCCTGCGATGGCCGAACCTCCTAGTGGGGAGGGAATTGGTGTGGATGTGGGGATTAAGGAATTTGCGACCACGAGTCAAGGGGACGTGTTCCCGAATATTAACCAGACCGCGAAGATTCAAAAGCTCGAACGCCGGTTACGACTTGCCCAACGGGCCGGGTCACGGAAATTCGAGGAACGAAAACGCCAAGGTCTTCCGGTGCACGGGGGAAAGAATCTGGCCAAGAATCGGTTACGGATTCAAAAGTTGTCTTGGCGCTTAGCCAATCAACGAAGAGCCTATCGGGAGACGGTGATTCAAGCCTTGGTGAAAACCAAGCCGAGGTTCATCACCGTGGAACATCTCAATATCCGCGGGATGCTCAAGAATCGCCATCTTAGTAAAGCGATTCAGGATCAAGGGTTTTATGCATTCAAACAGCGTCTCGTGCAAGCCGCAAACCAACACGGAATCGAGATCCGGGAAGTCGGGATGTTTTATCCTTCGAGTAAACGGTGTTCCCGTTGCGGGTCTAAGAAACTCGATTTAACCTTGAAGGATCGGATCTACGATTGTCCCCAGTGTGGACTGAGCATCGACCGGGATTTGAATGCGGCGAACAACTTGGCCCAAGCGAAGGAATATAAAATCCTTCATTAGTTTGACTACCGAGGGCTTCTCGGAAAGTGACGCCTGGGGAGTGTCAACCCACCGTAGTACCGAGCTTCAGGGGAGACGGGGCACGTTGAACCAGGAACAATCTAGGACGTGGATCAATGTCCACGTTTTAAGGAGCAGAGCGCGTATGCAGTATCGGATGATGGCAGGAAAGATTCATCGGGCCACCGTGACGGAGGCTGACCTAAATTATATTGGTTCGATTACCATCGACCAAGATTTGTTAGAGGCTTCGGGGCTCTTGCCCAATGAAATGGTTCAGATCACCAACTTGGCGAACGGCGAACTGTGGCACACTTATATTATTCCGGGCCCACGCGGTGCCGGCGATATTTGTTTGAATGGGCCCCCCGCTCGAAAATTTCATCCCGGAGACCTGGTGATCATTATTGGGTTTCGACTCTACGAAGAGCGCGAATTGGCTGAATCCTACCAGCCCTCGGTGGTGTTTGTCGATGAAAAAAACCGAGTGACGGAAGTGACCCACGGGGAATCTCCGTTTGTCGCAAAAGTCTCGTCGGGGCTCAGCTAGCCTAAGCATTTTTAGTGGCCGGATGCCCTTGATTCAGAACCCTAGCCGAGTGGCCGATGGCACTGACACAGGGTAATCACGGCGAACGACGGATATCGATTCCGCCGAGAGGAGGTCTTCATCGGTGTTGAAGATCGGAGTAGCCAGTTTTTGGCATGTCCACGCGATGGATTACGCCAAAGATCTGAAGGCCTCCGCGCGGGCCGCGTTGACTCTGGTATGGGATGAGGATATCGTGCGGGGAGCGGCGGCCGCAAGGGAGCTAAAGGTTCCTTTCGAGCCGGATTATGATCGGTTTTTGGATGCGGTCGACGCCTTAGTCATGACCGCACCGACCAAACGCCATGGCGGTCTCCTGATTCGGGCGCAGGCGGCAGGCAAGCATGTCTTTTCGGAAAAGGTGTTAGCGGTTTCAGGGAGGGAGGCGGCGGACATTATCCGTGCTTTTCGCCGTTCCGGGGTGGTATTGAGTCTCTCCTTGCCCCGACTCTTCAATCCAGAGATCCGCATGATTAAGCAACTCATCAACGAAGGCGCCCTAGGTCAAGTCACTTCAGTCAGAACGCGGGCCAGTCACGATGGTGGCGTAGTGGGATGGCTTCCAGAGCGATTTTTTAATCTAGACGAGACGGGCGGAGGTGCGTTCATCGACTTAGGCGCACACCCCGTATACGTGGCCAATTGGCTGATGGGTCAGCCTTTGCAAGTGACTGCCCAGTTTTATCGAGTTCAGCCGCAATGCCCAGTGGACGACAATTCTGCGGTCATCATTACCTACGAGGGCAACAGGTTTGCTGTGGCTGAGGCGGCTTTTGTCAATGGACGCCATCCTTTCTTATCGGTGGAAGTATACGGAACCGGGGGGACACTGTACTTTGGCACCCCGGAGCCTCGGATTTGGATCAACTCCAGTCAACGTGGCAGCGACGGGTATGTAGCAGTGCCGGCCTCCGGGGATGAGGTTCCCTCGGCCCTTGAACATTGGCTCGATCAAATTCTTGATCGGGTGCCTCAATGGGTTTCCGACGATGAGATGGTGCGCCTGAGTCAGGTTATGGAAGCGGCCGCGAAATCAGCGAAGAACCGTCAGCAGACTACGATTCTTCCCATATAAGCAACGAAAGAGGCGAGGCCATGCGACCAAGCTTTATCCTGTCGCTCGACCAAGGGACGACGAGTTCGCGCACGCTGCTGTTTCAGGACAACGGGTTGGTGGTGGCAGAGGCCAATGCCCCCCTACCTTTGGTATTCCCTCAGCCAGGTTGGGTCGAGGCGGACGGCGAAGCGCTCTTTGCGAGTCAATGGCAAGCGGTGCAAGGTTGTCTGGCCGTGGCCAAGGGTCTACCGGATTGGCACATCGACCAAATTCGGGCGATTGGCATCGCCAATCAACGCGAGACCACTTTGCTCTGGGAGCGATCAAGCGGTCGTCTCGTGCATCCGGCGATCCTATGGTATTGTCGACGCAGTGCGCCGGTGGCTCAGCAATGGCGGGAGTTGGGCCTTGAATCGGTCATTCGAGAACGTACCGGCTTAAACCTCGATCCATACTTTTCGGCGACCAAACTGGGGTATTTGTTTCAGACTTACCCGGAACTGCTACGCCGAGCTCAGGCGGGCGAACTCCTCTTTGGCACCGTGGACAGTTTTTTAGTCTACCGCTTGAGTGGACATCAAAGGCATATCACCGATGTCACCAACGCCTCGCGAACTGCTTTCTTTGATATCAAACACATGGAGTGGGATCAGGATCTGCTCAGTCGGATGGGGATTCCCGAGGCGATCTTGCCAGAAGTGGTGGATACCGCAGGCGTGCTGGCTACGACGCATCCCTCCTGGTTTGGCCGCACCATTCCCATTGCCAGTCTGGTGGGAGACCAGCAAGCGGCGCTGTTCGGTCAGGGCTGTCACAGCGAGGGCAAGGCTAAATGCACGATCGGGACGGGGGCCTTTATCCTGGCCCATGCCGGCTCTGACCTGCATCAGGCTCCAGAGGCGCTGATTCGCACCGTGGCCTGGCGCCTGTCAGGCCACGCCCCTGCTTACGCCTGGGAGGGGGCGGTATTTACCGCAGGAGCGTTAATCAATTGGTTGCGGGATGGCCTGGCTATTATCCAGGAACCTAGGGATACGGAAGTGATGGCACGGTCCGTTGCCGATACCGGTGGCGTCGTGATGGTGCCTGCCTTTTCCGGCTTGGCCACCCCCTATTGGGATCCGGCGGCGCGTGGGCTATTGATTGGCATGACGTCAAAGACCAGCCGGGCGCATTTGGTCCGAGCCGCACTCGAATCCATCGCATTTCAGATCGTCGATGTCCTGCGTGCGATGGAAGAAGCGTCGGATACCAAGTTTTCGGAGTTGAAGGTTGACGGGGGGGTTGCTCAAAACGACTTTTTAACCCAATTTTTAGCCGATGTTTCCGATATGGGCGTGGTTCGTTATGCCATGGCCGAGGCCACGGCTCGCGGGGCGGCCTGGTTGGCTGGCTTAGGATCGGGGCTATGGCCGTCGCTGGATTGCTTGCCGACCGCTTCCTTGGGCGAACCCACATTATTTTCTCCGGTCATGTCCTCAATCGTGCGACTAGAGAGCTATGCTCGGTGGCAGCGCGCGGTGGTCCGCTCCCAGGGGTGGGACTTGGGCTCGTAGAGAGAAGAGGTGAATTGGCGTGCGGGTAGTTGTGGTGGGAGCAGGGGCCACGGGTCTGGGCATTGCTTGGGATTTGAGTCTTCGCGGGATCAAAGTCACGGTCGTAGAGCAGGGAGATATCGCGCAGGGTACGTCGGGACGGTTTCATGGCCTCTTGCATAGTGGAGCTCGGTATGCAGTTCGCGATCCTAAGGCCGCCCGTGAATGCTTTGAGGAAAATAAAATTTTACGGAAAATTGCTGTAGGCTCGATTGAGCCGACAGGAGGATATTTCGTCGAACCCGAAGCGTCGAACTCAGATTACAGTCAGCAATGGGTACAGGCTATGAATAGGCTTGGGATTACGATGAGAGAGGCGTCGTTAGGCGAAATTCGGCTGCGCGTGCCCGAACTCCATCCGAAGATTCAACGAGCCTATTGGGTCCCGGACGGGGTGATCAACGGGTTTGAGCTTCTCTTTCGAATGCGCCAGGGCATTGAAATGCAGGGAGGGACCGTACGCCTTTTCACTCGTCTTAGTGGAGTTAAAGTCGGACCGCTGGGACGAGTGGAAGGGGTCGCGGTCCAGTCGCGCCAAGGAGGAACGGAGTGGATCGCCTGTGACGGTTTAATTAACGCTGCCGGACCCTACGCGAGTGAGGTGGCTAAGCTTTTCTCCCACCCCTTTCCTATGCGTCTTTCGCGGGGAGTCATGTTAGTGTTCGCGGAGCGTAAAGTGTCATCGGTGATTAATCGCCTGGCTCCGCCTGGCGACGGCGATATTTTAGTGCCGCATCATCGGATCAGCATCTGGGGGACGAGCGACGAAGAAACCCGCAGTCCGGAGGCGGGCCCTCCTTCCATAGAAGAGTCTCGCCGACTCTTGTCCCTTGCCCGCGACCTTTTTCCTGAGATGCATCAATGGCGGGTGCTGAGGGCCTTCTCCGGGGTGCGGCCCTTATACCAGGCGGAGACTTCGTCGGATAGCCGGCATGTTACCCGGGACTTTACGATCCTTGACCATGCCCAAATGGGGGGACCCGAAGGGGTGGTGTCTGTGGTGGGTGGAAAGTGGGTGACCTATCGGCTGATGGCCGAAAAAGCGGTGGATGCTATGGTCGCCAAACTGGGGATCACCGCCGCCTGCAAGACTGAGGACGTGCTCTTGCCGCCCCTAGGCGAGTCACGATTAGAGCCTAGGCGCGATCGAGTGAACCTTTGCGAATGCGAGGAAGTGAGTGGCGAGGAGGTGGCCGCTTGGCCCGAAGCGTCGTTGGGGCAGCTCAGGACCCGAACGTGGTTTTCGATGGGACCTTGCCAGGGGACGTTTTGCCTTCACCGCGTGGCGGAAACCCGGCTTGCTGACGGGGATGTGAAGAGGTTGGACAGCGAAGTGATGAGCCTTCGGCGAGAGCGGGATCGAGGCATGGCCGCAGCCCTTTGGGGCGACAATGCGCGCCAATGGGCGCTTTCTCGCAGTATTCGAAGCCAAGTGTTGGCCGAGGTGGAATCCGAGTGAGACACGTCGTGATTGTAGGGCAAGGGCCTTCGGGCCTCTTGGCGGCGGATTGGCTTTCTGCGCTCGGGGCAGCGGTGACTATCGTTGCCGCGTCGGAAGGAAGTCTAGCGCTCTGGTCAGGGAGCTTTGACTTCCGGAACTATGATCAGGATGGCAGCATGGTCACGGACCCTTGGCAGTGGTGGGCTGAACCGTCCCACCGGACATTTGCCCAAGCATGGGAACTCAGCGACTGGAAACGATGGTGGACCGCGTTGCTGCGAAGCTTCCAAGATATCGGGCTCATCGTCGATCTAACCCTGCCTCGGAAAAATCGGTGGATAGTGGCCCCTACTGGTCGACTGCGGCCCACCTTTTGGTGTCCGCCATGGCAATGGACGCTCTCCTCTTCCGATCCCAACGAACCGGTCACGTTGGTTGATGTCGGGAGTCTGTTGGATACGCCGATCAACTGGCTCAAAGCACGCACTCGCGATGATTCCGCTTGGCTAACCGAGGCCGTGGCCCTAAGGCGCCCTGACGCCTGGCGTCAGCATTGGTCGGGGCTAGCCTGGGCGGCATTTTTGGACCAACCGACGGGAGCCGACTGGGTTATCACTGAGAGTATTCGGGCAAGAGAGCACATGCGCTTGCCTGGAGCGCTCGTCTTTCCCCAAGTATTGGGCGTGGCTACTACAGAGCGCTTGATGCAAAGAATTGCGGATGCGGTTGATCGACCTGTCTTCGAATATGCTCTGATGCCGCCTGCGGTCGGCGGAATTCGGATTCGCGAACGCTGGCACAAGTCGCTCAAATCGCGTGGCGTCCTGTTTCGTCACGGCCATGTGGTAGAGGTCACCGACTCCGGCGTGCGCCTCGGGGAGAGTGCGGGACGGATTGCCGCCGATGAGGTGGTAATTGCGACCGGAGGAATCGTCGGAGGCGGACTCGCGCTTAACCCTGAGGGAATCTTGACCAACACCGCGACCGGAGAACGGGATTTTTTTAGCGGCGAACTGAACGCCTTGACGAGCGTGGGAGTGGGTAATCGGCTGTCTCATGGGTACGTGGTAGGGCGGATGGTGGGAGGATCCGATCCGGACCGCCACGGGGATGGTGGCGCGATGAATGTTTGGTCCGTGGCGACGGCGGTTCAAGCGATTATGGGGGAACGCGCGGTCAATTCATGGTTGTCGACTCGGGAGGAGGGTCCAGGGTGAATGGAACCGACGCTTGTTTGAAGTGCACGATTTGTGTCTCGGCTTGCCCGGTATACCGTAAGGACACCGAATTTCCCGGGCCCAAGGCGCTCGGACCCGAATGGGAGCGACGGCGTGCGGCCGGCGATCTCATTGTCATGGATCACGTCGAGGATTGTACGTTTTGCCAACTGTGCGAACTGGCCTGTCCCGTAGGCGTTCCGATTGCGCATTTGATTGCTGAACAAAAAGACCGGGCCCGCTTGAGGCAACCGGCGGCCATTAGACTTAGAGATGCGATTCTCACCCATCCTGAGTGGGTCGCCCGGGCACCCAGGCTTTCCACAACGCCTCGGTTCGTCAGCCGAATGATGAGGCTGTCGACGACCTCGCGTCGACCCCAGCCAAGATTTTCCACCGCCGTGGTCTCCCCGTCTGCGAGAGAAATCCATGGCCGGGTCGGCCTTTTCGTCGATTGCTTTGATCGCGGATTCGATCAGGAGACCTTGTCGGCGAGCACGGCTCTATTAACCGCGTGGGGATTTGCGGTCTCAATGGTACCCAAATCGAGTCTTTGTTGTGGTGCGGCTGCCTATGCGAGCGGGCGAGTAGACCAAGCCAAGCGCCAAGCGGAAGCGATGCGAGCCGCGATTATCCGGGATCTCCCGAACGAAGTCACCGCTTTGATTACCCTGAATGCGACCTGTGATGGCACCATGGATCAAGAGTGGGCGAAGTATTTCGGCCTCGAACCGCTGCCGATTCCTATGATGCCTTTTCACGAATTTGCGGTGTCGCATGCGCCGAAATTTTTCTGGGATGGGCTCCGGAGCAATGAGGAGCTTAAGAGGGAGGGTAGGCCCCGAGTCTGGACCCACACCACTTGTCGCGGGCAAAGACGTGGCGATGGCGGATTGTTTGCGTTGGCCAGAAGAGCCGGTGTCAGCGAGGTTATACCGCTCGACCTCGAATGCTGTGGAGCGGCCGGTTCGTACGCCTTTAAGACCGAACACGAAACGACTGCGCACCGGATGGGCAGTGCCGCCAAGGATCAGATCAACCACCTGATGGGCGAACTCTGGGTGGATAGCGGGACCTGCGCCGTCCACCTTGACCAAATCCTAGGCATTCCAGCCCGTCACCCTGCCTATTGGCTCTATCAGCGTTGGCACCAGGCATCCGCTCTCAAGGGTATCCCAGACAAGCCTTCGATTGAGGGTTGATGGACTCGGCCTGAACCCCAAGGAAGGACGGACGGAAGTCGCGGTGATGGACGGGGTTTGAGCACCAAGGGAAGAAGTCGTGGTCATGGACTTGAACTGGGTGTAACCGCATCTGCCATCTCACTAAACAAACATGCTACCTCATGTTGAGATTCTACCGAAATGATCGGTATGGGTTGGGTGCGACAGGCATCCATGGTATAAGGACACCGTGGAGCAAACGGACAACCTTGGCTTCCGACCGAAAGGTCAGGGGCCGCCTCGGCCACTTGCGGCAAAGCTTCAGTACGTCCAGGAACGGCTGCTAGCAAGAGTTGGGTGTATGGGTGGCGGGGATTTTTGACGATGTCTCGTGCGGTTCCCACTTCCATTATCTTTCCACCGTATAGAACCATAATGCGGTCAGATAAATAACGCGCGGAGGCAAGATCGTGGGTGATATACAACAACGAGATGCTTAGGCGTTCCTTTAAATCTCGTAAAATGCGCAGGATATCTGCGCGGATCGACACATCGAGCATCGACACCGGTTCGTCAGCCACGATAAATCGAGGATTTGCGGCCAAAGCCCTTGCGATGACCACCCGTTGACGCTGTCCACCAGAAAGTTCATGGGGGTATTTTCCACGAAATTCATCGGCTGGCGAGAGTCCGACCTCATCTAATAGTTCTCGAACCTTTTGGTCCATTGCAGACCGTGAAATATGTTGATAGACATGTGCCGGCAAAGCAAGGTGCTCTTGAATGGTGGCCGTGGGATTGAGTGCCGCAAAGGGATCTTGAAAGATCATCTGAACCTCAGCATGCAGAGAACGAACTGCCTGAGATCGGATGCGAGTGATGTTCCGGCCGGCAAAATAGATTTGGCCGGATGTGGCTTCGACGATTTTTACTAAGGTCCTGCCGATTGTGGTTTTCCCACTGCCCGACTCACCCACGAGAGCTAAAACTTCGCCCTCAGCGATTTCGAACGACACCTTACTGACTGGTTCAATCGTGGTCCGTCTTCCCCGAGCATGGGTGGTAAATTGCACAGTCAATGCATCAACCTTAACTAGCGGATTTGTGCTGGCCTTCACGATCATGCCAACCCTTCCTTTCCAGGTTCGGTGTATTGGTGGCACGCAATGAGCGCATCGTTGACTTGAACCATTGGTGGCGCCTCGACTTTGCATCGATTGAACGCGACCGGACAACGAGGATGAAACGGGCAACCTTCAGGCAGATGGAGCAAATCTGGAGGATTGCCAGGAATCCCGACGATCTTCACGTCGTCTTCCCCTAACTCAGGAATGGCACGCATAAGTCCTTCCGTGTAGGGATGGTGAGGGCCCGAACGTTCCAAAGAACCGGTTATCTCCACGATTCGTCCTGCGTACATAATGGCTACCCTGTGCGCCAATGACCGCACCAAGCTAAAATCATGACTAATGAATAGAATAGCCATTTGACGTTCTGCTTGTATTTCTCGCACTTGGTCAAGGATGGAACGTTGCACGACGACGTCGAGCGCGGTGGTCGGTTCATCCATGAGTAAAACCGGAGGGTTGAATATCATGGCGATGGCAAGTACAATCCGTTGCTTCATACCGCCCGAGAGTTCATGAGGGAAGGAACGAGCGCGACGTGGATCGATTTTCACTAAATCAAGGATTTCGTTCATGCGTCGACGGGCATCCTCTGGTCGGATTCCGGGATTATGGCTTTGCAGCGTATCCATTATATGAGCCTCGACAGTCATCACCGGATTGAGCGCGTTCATCGCACTTTGGAATACCATGGCGATTCGCTTCCAGCGAAACGTACGCAAAGTTTCGGGATTCATACCATAGAGATCGCTCCCCAGTACTCGCACGCTTCCGGAATCGAATTGTGCTCCGTCGGGCAGAAGCCCCATAATCGTAAAGGCTAATGTGGATTTACCGGATCCTGATTCCCCCACGAGACCTAAAATTTCTCCCTGGTTCAGAGTGAGACTCACATCATTGACGGCGCGTGCCGGACCAGACGGAGTGGAGAATGAGACTGACACGTGGTCCAACACGAGCGGTACACCAATGTGCTCATCATAGGCAGGCGATTCTGGAGATTTTTGGATCATTGGTTTCGACCCCCTTTTCGGGCGGTTG
The DNA here is from genome assembly GCA_023475835.1 of Bacillota bacterium. Lineage (GTDB taxonomy): Bacteria > Bacillota > Sulfobacillia > Sulfobacillales > Sulfobacillaceae > JAMCVM01. The sequence continues at coordinate 21,130 of JAMCVM010000208.1, forward strand.
ATCGAAGTCGTGGATTGGATATTTGGTCAATTCCCGAATTGACTAAGGCCAACGCAATTCCCACTAAGGCGATCGCGGCGCCGGGCGGGATGAACCACCACCACATATGCAGCAACAGCGCACTGCCATTTTCCGCCCAATAAATGATACTACCCCAACTGACTGCGTTTACATTGCCCAAACCTAGGAATTGTAATCCCGCTTCAGATAAAATACCAAATAGAATGGAAAACATGAAATTTGCCACCACCAAAGAGAGCATGTTGGGAAGAATTTCTCGAGTTAATAGTCGGATTTGCGAAGAACCAGCTAGTCGAGCAGCAATGACAAAATCTCGTTGCCTGAGTGTCATCACCTGGGACCGCAATGTCCGCGAACCCCAGGCCCAGCCAGTGAATCCGATCACGGCGGCAATCGTTACTGCCCCGGATGAGTGGAGGTACGCTGACAAGACAATGAGAAGGGGCAATCCAGGCAAGATGAGGACCACATTAGTGAAAGTCGAAAAAGAAGTGTTTAGCAATTTGCCACCTAAGGACGGTAAGACTCCAAACAAAAGAGAGAGTGCAGTGGCAATGATGCCTACAGCAAAGCCAACACCTAGGGAATTTCGACTTCCCCAGATTAGCTGGGACAAGATATCCTGGCCTTGGAGGGTCGTCCCCAAGAGGTGTGTCCAGCTTGGAGGCTGAGAGGGGAGAAAACTGTTTGCAGAAGGATTGTACGGTGCTAGGACTGGGGCAAATACCGCTACCAGGATCATACCCACAAGGATAATAATCCCTACTCGCGCCCGGGGATTTGACCATAGCATGCGAGCCATTCCCGCTTTTCTCGTTCGACCGCTCGTGACCGTATTCGGGTTCTGTGCCGTGGTTGAGATACTCATCGGTTACTCTCCTTGTCTTACGCGGGGGTCCAGCAATCCGTAGATCAATTCTACAAGAAAATTGGCTAATAGCACCGCGAGCGCAATGATCAAAAAGATACCCTGCATCAAGGGATAGTCCTCGTTTTCAACAGCCGTCAAGAGTTGCATGCCGATTCCTGGGTAAGAAAAGACCACTTCGGTCAAGAGCGCTCCACCGACAACGAAACCAATTGCCATGGCAAATCCCGTGAGATTTGGTAAGATTGCGTTTCGGGCGGCATAAAAAACCATCAGACGACGGTCACGGACTCCTCGCGCACGAGCGAACGTAACATAGTCTTCTCCCAAGGTTTGGACCATGTTATTGCGCATCCCGACTAACCAACCACCAATAGCACTAATGACGATGGTTGCCCCGGGAAGCACGGCATGGTAGAGCACATCGGCGGAAAATCTCCACCATGGGACCCCGTTTGACAAGGTCGTAAACGCATGTAATTGGGGAAACCAGTTCAGTTCAAAGCCAAACAGATAAACTAAGATCAGGGCGATCCAGAAATAGGGGATGGCTGAGGTGAACATCGTCACCGTGGTCAGGGTGGCGTCGATGCGAGTCCCTCGGTGCCAGGCAGCATAAATACCCAAGAAAGTTCCTAGCAATACGCTGATGATGGTAGCCGTGCCAGCCAACCCTAGGGTCCATGGGAGACTGCGGCCGATTACCTCCGTGACGGTTAAGGGATAGTAAGTAATCGATGTGCCCAGTTGGCCGTGGAAAAGATTATTGACATACCCAAAGTACTGGGTCCATAACGGGGCATGGGATAATCCAAACTGTTGTTCAAGTGCGTGGAGGGCGTTAGGACCCAAGGGGGCTCCCTCAGACTGAAAGTGCGCCAAGATAGCATCTACTGGACTGCCCGGCATCATTCTGGGTATTAAGAAATTGACGGTAATGGCGGCCCAAACCGACAGTAAAAGGAACCCGATTCTATTGAGAAAAAATCGCATGGAGTACCTCGCTTTCCGGATTCCTAAAGTCGGTTGCGCCCTCTGTGCGTAATTGAGGACGCAACCGAACTCGAAATCAAGACTGTTTCAACCTCTAGAGGCGGGTCTCTACCGTAAACGCAGGTGGGAGAGAATTAAGGCCGCTACCGGATAGTCATAACTGCTACCTGCAGCATAAGGGCTCGACGGGGTGGGCCAGCCGATGTAATTCTTGTTGCTCCATTCGTACCACCAGACAGACTCTGTCAGACCGATTACCGGCATGTTTTTTGCCGCGAGTGACTCCATCTGGTTAGCCAACTGCTGCTCTTTTGCGCGGTTGTTCGTCGTGCTGAATTCGTTCAGTAATTTGTACATGGTCGGATTGTGCCAACGCTCCCAATTGCCTTGCGTTAGGACTGGTCCGAACACGCTTTCATACATGGTGTATGGGGTAGGGCCAGCACCAGGGCTGCCAATAGCCAACTGGAATTTTCCACTTAGTTCATCGGAATATGCTTCTGAACCCGTGACCAAACTAACCGTCGTGTTAATCCCCACGGCTTTCAATTCGGTCGCGATGATCCCTGCCTGAGCATCCCAGTCGGTGAGTCCCGATATCACGATGAGGTTAAACGACAGCGGTTTGCCGGAGGGAGATACGAAAATCCCCGAACTATTGCGCTTGAATCCGGCCTTAGTCAGCAGAGCGATAGCTTTCTTCGGATCGTATTGATACTTAAGATCGCTCGTCGGAAGACTCCCATCGATCCAAGACTTTTGGTTGGCATTTCTCGGAGCCAGCAACGTGGGGTTGGCTGGTGGCTCATATCCCGATTCAGCTAAGTTGTCGAGTTTAGTTCGATCCAGGGCATAGCTGATGGCTTGCCGTACTGGCAACTGCGCCAATAAAGGATTGGTTAGATTGGGATACAGGGCTACAGGCGATGCCGGCGGTAGCCAATAGTGGTTAAACTTGGGGTCGGCTGCGACGTACAGTTTTTGGATGCTTGACTCAAAGTAAGCGCCCCACGCAATTTTTCCAGATGCCATAGCAGGCTCTTGCGCCGTGTTGCTGGTAAAGAGCGGTACGGTGAGTTCAGGGACTTGAGGACGTCCACCCCAGTAATCCTTATTCGGGGTTAACGTGACCTCCTGGGAATTAAAGGTGTTCAAGACATATGGGCCGGATACCACGGGATTAGGATTCAGGAAGTCGAGCGGGCTACCTTTGACCTTGCTCCAAATGGATGCTGGAACAATTGGCGTTTTATCTAGGACATACCATTCAAACGGAACGTCAGCCTGTTTAAATTTAAATACCACCGTGTCATTGCCGACGCTCTTAATCGAAGACACCTTAGTCCAAATGCCGTTGGTATCCATGGCTGGGTACTTCTTTAGCATATTGAACGTAAACACCACGTCGTGTGCGGTAAAAGGGGATCCGTTTGACCACTTCACGTTTTTTCGTAAATTGACGGTCAAAACTGTGTTGTGGTCGGACCATGCATACGATGTACCCAACATCGGTTCCACCTTTGGCGCGACGTCATCGAAGTAAAATAGGGGCTCGTACATCTCCAACGTAACACCCATATCACTTGTCGAAAAAGGGTTGAAGTTACGAGTATAGCTAGAGTACACACCCCAACCAATTTCTAGTGATGGACCTGTGGTGGCTGCCATCGAAGGAATCGCCAACAGGGCCGTAATCCCCAAAGCTGCCATGCCGGCAATGCCACCGGTAACAATCTTTCGCTTCATGTTCTTTTCCTCGCTTTCCTATTTTTCGTGCGGCTTTGCTAAAACTCTGTTGCCGATCAACGATGCGATTGTGGATCAGAGGATGACCGGTGTGTTGTGGAAGCACAGCTAGGTAATCCCCAATTTGTATGGCTCACCTTCCTGAGTCGAAGGCACTGCCTTCCAGCATCCTTCCGACAAATGGTGAATCGATCAACCATCGGAGCTTTCTTAGCGCAAGTCTTCGCCCCGCCGACCTCGACATAACAAAATATGTTTCGGTCGTTATTCTTTATACGTCTGACTTTTGGATAAGTCAATATATAGATGCGCAGATTGATGAATCGCAGAACCGGGCCAAAACTGCATCCCCGTCGGGCTGACTAAGGGTTTGAGTGGATAATTGCGAAGGGGAAAAAACACGCTGTTGACAACACCTAAATCGGGTGTCTAAATATGCTTGAACGATCACTCTCGAGACAGTGTTTGAGAAATGGCGGTGGGCAATGCCACAAGATGACGATTCTCCACAAATGACCTTGGAGGATGTTGCTGCTTTGGTTGGGGTCTCAAGGACAACCGTTTCCAATGTGGTCAATGGCACTGGCCGAGTATCTAAGGACACAGCTTCTAAAATTGGAGCAGTTTTGCAGAGCACTGGATTCACGGTAAATGCCTCGGCGCGCACACTTCGAAGAAAAAGTTCCCAGTTAATTTCGGTGCTCGTACCCATATACCAAGATGCCGATTCATTTCCCAAAGAGAATCCTTTTTATTGGGATTTCTTTAGCGGCCTTCAGGGAGTGACCCATTCTGGCGGCTATCAGATTTTGCTACAACGAATGAATCCTACGGATGAATTTGTTCCGGTGATACGGGCGCGTAATCTCGATGGAGTGGTGGTCGTTGGTGCGTATGAATCCCTTGCACCTGTGCCACATTTGTTAGCGTCTAAAATTCCTGCAATTTTCGTAGATAGTTACTTACCATCGTTGTCTGCTCATACCGTGAACGTGGACGATCAATTTGGAGCGTACCTGGCGACACGCTACCTTTTGGGATTAGGGCACCGCAACATCGTTTTTGTAAGCGAACCGCTACTTGAACATGGAGTGAACAACGAGCGTTGGTATGGATACTGCCAAGCGTTGTCAGAGAATAGGTTGGCGGGTGAACCGATTTCGATTGAGGCACAGACGTCATTGGAAGCGGGACGTTCCCTTGCACACCGGCTAGCCTACGATCGATCTAAAATTTCCGCGATTGTGACGGCTGCCGACATATTGGCGATTGGTTTGTTGAGAGGATTTCACGAGTGCGGCGTGACTGTCCCCCAGAGAATGTCGGTTATAGGATTTGATGACATTCGCCATGCTCAATATACTGTGCCCACGTTGACAACGATTCGACAGGATTCATTTGGGAAAGGTGAGAAAACGGGCCAACTGCTCTTGAGGCTTATCGAGAGCCATCGAACGGGTCACAAGCTCGATGTGCAGCATATTCAGTTGACGCCGACACTTGTAGTTCGGGAAAGTACGGGACCCGCTCCAGCCATTGAGGCTTAACTAAACGTAGGATTCGAGGAAACCAAAGAATGCAGACGGATCATCTTGGAGTGTGGTCCACGCTAGATCGATGACTCATTTGGACGAAATATGCTGCGCACGGGTCTCGTTTGACCGTTTGATTGCAGTGCTCTCGACGTGTCAATATCTTGTTGCACAATGGGTTCCCAGTACGATGGCTTTTCCCAAAAACGACAACTATGACCAGCCTTTAGTAGATGACATTGCGCGGTCTGAGCGGGCCACGAAGGCGAGCCAATTATAGCAGCGGGCCTGCCAAAGCCGGTAGCCTCTTGGCGACCATTGGTGCATTGTGGTTTGGCTTTTTGGTTAGATGCGTTACCTTCGCCATTTAGACACGAAGCATCACTTGGTGCACGGTTCGAATCAGCATGCCAAACCTGGGGGATATACTGGCGCATGGCACGAAGGTATGGCAGGTTTTCTGCCAGCCGTCCTGAGAGATTTGCTAAGCTGGATGATAAAATGTAGAAAACAAGCGAAGTGAAGTGGTGGGAGGCCGTGGGTTCATGGGTGAAAGAGATCC
>JAMCVM010000137.1:0-7832 GCA_023475835.1 Bacillota bacterium
GTCCTTCGGATATTCGGCCTCGGTCGCGTTGAACTCTAGCAGCACTTGCTCTTTCTCGAGTTTCGTCAGCAATTGAATCTCACTTAAGTGGATCTCTGGATGCTCGACAATCTGCTCGAGCAGTTGTATCCAATGTCCTGCCATTCGCTCGACAGTGATTCGTTCAAACAACTCAGTCGCGTATTCAAATCGGAATTCAAGTTCATTACCGTCCACTACCTCGAGGGTAATGTCAAATTTGGCATCCGAAGAAATTGCCACTTTGGAAATTTGAAGTCCAGCAAGCATTAGGTCATCATACGCCGATTCTTGCATCACGAACATTGTGTCAAATATAGGATTCCGGCTCACATCCCTGATCAGCGAAAGTTTCTCGACTATCATCTCAAGCGGTACATCCTGATGCGCATGGGCCCCCAGAACGGTTTCTCTTATCTCCCCTACAAACTCTACAAATGTCTTGTGTCCTTTGGGATATCCTCGCAGGGCCACGGAATTGACAAACATCCCTACCACATTGCGCACGTCTGGATGGAACCGTCCAGCCATTGCTGAACCCACGATAATTTCATCCTGCCCGCTCCAAGAAGCCAGTAACGTCTGATAAGCGGCGAGCAATACCGCGTGCAACGTGGAGCCGCAGGTTTGAGCCAATTTCATGAGCCCCTGTTGCAACTGAGCATCGGCACGGACCAAAATGGTATCCCCGCTAAAACGGTGCACCGCCGGACGCGGTCTATCCGTAGGCAACTGCAAAATAGACAATTCCCCGCCCAATTGACTTAACCAGTAATCTTCTTTGAGCTTATATTCCTTGCCATCGGCTAATCTACCCCTCTGCCATACGGTATAGTCCTTGTACTCAATTCGGGGCATCTCGGGAAGGGGCTGGCCTTCATATAGGGCTTTGATATCACGAAGCAAAATACCCGCAGAAATACCGTCTACCACAATGTGATGCGTGTCAAAGACAAGGAAGAAACGTCGCGCCCCTGTTTGCACGATGCCTACTCTGAACAAAGGGCCGTCGCTCAGGTCAAATGGCCTTCTAAAATGGTTCAACCACTCTTGAATGTCTCTGTCCCCGTACAATGGTAATTCCAACCGGATTTGGAATGCATCAACAACGACCTGAATGGGCGTTCCACCACGATTGACAAACACCGTACGCAAGCCGGCGTGACGTCGGACGAGCTCATTCAGCACCGCTTCTAGTCGATGAAGGTCTAAGTCTCCCTCTACCAGGTATCCCTGTGTCAAATGGTATGCGGTACTTTCTGGATTCAATTGCTGAAGAATGAACATACGCAGCTGCTGCGGTGACAACTCACACGTTTCCACGTTAGCGACAGGAATCGGTGCCACCGATTGGCGCCCCGCAGTTTCAACAAAATCCACAACGTCCTGAAATAGAGGGTGTTCCATAAAATTCCTTAAAGAGATTTCAACCTGAAAGCACACCTGAATCTGCATTATCATTTCAACCGCTTTTAAGGAATTGCCGCCGACCTCAAAAAAATGGTCCGACAGGTCGACATCTTGAACGTTAAGAGTCCGGGACCAAATTTCGGCCAGTTCTACTGCAATCCCTGAGTGTTGTTGACTTATTACCCTGACGCTTCCCTCATTTCGCATCAGGGAGCGGACGTCATTGGCGATTTCGTCATACTCACCGTTTTGGCACTGCTCTGCCAGCAGGTAGCGCCGGAGTTTTCCACTGGTTGTCTTGGGCAGGCGGCGGATGGGGATCATGTCGGAAAACCGGAAACCACACAACCGATTGATCCGGGACTGAACTTCATACAATACAGGCGCCAATTTTTCGAGATTGCGAGTCTTAGATTCGACAAACAGTACAATTTTCTCGCTGCCACGATGCGAGTCCGTGAATCCAACCACAGCTGTGGAGCCACTGACCATACCTGCGACAGCTTCAACTAGCCGTTCGACGTCATGAGCATAGAAATTTTGGCCGTTCACAAACAAGATGTCTTTCACTCGACCTGTCACAATGAGCCTTCCATTACGCGTGAAGCCCATATCCCCCGTACGGAGCCATCCGTCGGTGGTGAACAAATTCCTACTGCCTTCTTCATTTCTCCAGTAGCCGCTTGTAACGTTGAGTCCGCTGATCTGAATTTCGCCATACATCATCTCTGGCAACGCATGGTCGTCGGCATCGCAAATACGTATCCCGACATAATCAATCGGATAACCTACATCCACAAACTCAGCGCTATGTTCGGATTCGTCCGATTCCACCACCGGCTCCCCCATAGCCATGCCCCTTCGTTTAACTGCCACAACGGCGATGTCCTCCTGAACAGGAGGCATTGTCAGTGCCAGCGATGCTTCCGCCATGCCATACACATTGAACACGCTTCTTCTATCAAGACCGTAGTCTGCCAACGTCTGCGTAAATTGACGAACCACCCGTGGCAAAATCGGTTCCGCGCCGTTGAAGATGAGACGTAAGCTGGATAAGTCCCAACCGCTTGCCTTACGTGCATCGAAGTGCCTGCAAAAATAGTCGTATCCAAAATTAGGAGAACCTGTAAGGGTGGCGCGACACTGAGAGATGAGTTCCATCCACATTTGGGGTCTAAGCATAAACAATGCGGGCGAGACCAAGTGCACGCAGATATTTACTACAAGTAGCGTCAGGTGGAACCCGACCAGTCCCATATCATGAGTAAGCGGCATCCAAGACACGGCCAAATCGCGGCCGCTCAAACGTGCAGCCGTTTCAATGGCTCGGATGTTGCGAATCACATTATCATGAGTGATCGTCACCCCCTTGGGGTCCCCGGTGGATCCAGAGGAGAACTGGATAAACGCGACATTTTCAGGGGTTACTTCATAGATTTGTCCTGGATTGAATTCAGCGGCCATCAACAGCTTTATGTCTAGAAGTCTAGATTCTATCGCATGGTATGTCGACCTCCATGTGTGTTCACGTTCAGCGAAAGATCGAAGTGACTCCATATGTAGGGTATCAGTCACTAGAAATGGATCTTTCAACTGCGTCCATATTCGGAACAACTTTTGCTTGTATTCCTCCAGCGTCGCCATAGAGACCGGGACGGGGATCATCCCACCAAGAATACAAGCCCAAAATACGGTGACAAATACCTCGTTGTCTTCGATTTGAAATACCACTTCATCGCCCGGCTGAATTCCCTTTTGCTGCAAGACACCAAGCGTTTGAACCGCTCTGCGCAAGACGTTCTCATACGTCACAAAATTCGTATGAGTAGCTTGGACGAAGTGGATCCCCTTTTGACTTTCCGAGCGGCGAAGCATCATTGCATCTTGTAAAGTCCGAATCACTGTATTCACCTCGTGTTTTCAATTGCTCAGCTTTCCAAGACCTAACGCGCGGTGAATTGAATACTCGGCAACGATTTCAGGACTTTAGCTCTCGATCTTGACAGCGAAAAACTGCCGAAAATACCGGTTTCTCGGTCTACTTATTTTGTCGAACAAACCCTAAAAAAGCCATATACACGATACCACAGAACGATGAAAAGTTTATTCTCACCTTCTTTTTCGGAAATTTGGCATGGGCCGTCTTCTCTGGGCGTTAAGCGTCCGCACCAGGCAATGGGTGCATCGGTTTTCGGCCTCGCCTGATGCGTTCTTCATGGTCGATGACTTCCTCTTCGATCGGCATCGGAGTCGCCACGTCGATTTCCTATCCAAAGTGTACGATCACGTGGAGCATTGCTTTCGGTAGCCCACGCTAGGCTGGTCCCACGGGACGACCTTCTCACCCGTGGCCCTGTCGTTACTGGGCATTGCGGCCCGCTTGGTCCTCTTCGACCGCTGGTCTGCGACCGGGAACCTCGCCGCCATGATCCCCCAGACCACCGGACTCGATGTGATTGGCACGGTCAACGCGTCTCCCCACGTCTATTACGAGTTCGCGAAGGATCACCTTGTGGAGCACCGATCCGTACCGGACGACGAAGTCGTGAGGATTTACGGCAAGCGCTGTCTTGGCCATCGAGACGGTCTTTAAAGGTCGCGAAGAGTCTCTTGGGGTCCCCGCGAATACCAAGGTCGCTCCTGCGAAGGCATGCAGGCCCATGTGACCATCGTCTCTATCCGATATCAGTGGCTGACACGTGGGACGCACGGACCACCGAAGATGTTCGCACCCTGGCTGACCCGTTTTTCGTGCCATGTCAGGATCTGGAAGATTTCTCCTTCGGATGGGTCATCGACCCGATTGCGGTCGCATTCGCGGCCACTCTCCGTAAGGATCTCGCACTGAACGAAGCCCAAATTGGGGCGTTCTTCCAAGATTTTCTGGAGCGCGTACCCGAGCGACCACGAAATCCAATACAGCGAACGGCATCCATCACGTTTCTTAAGACCGCGTATTCCTTGCTACATCAGGGATTCGCCCACACTTTTAGCGTGGCAAGTTGAGCGACCCACTCTGAGAACACTACGCTTGCGCTATCTGGCCTTGGGCTTCTTGCGAACCCCGAACCGTCCGGGCAAAAAGCGGCCCTCCGATGGTACGGAAGACCGCGTCTCGAGTCGTTTACACTGCGTTAATGAGGCTTACTCGACCAAAAGCGGGGCATTACCACGATTCCCGCTTTTCACATCCTGAGCCACAGCGATTCGGCTCAAAGCTCTGGCCATCGCCCGCTGCGCGCGATGCAAATCGTAGTCTTCTCCACCTTGGTCTATTCGAGTCTGTGCTCGATCGCGAGCGGCCTCGGCACGAGGCAAGTCAATCTCTTCCGGCGATTCGGCCGCATCGGCTAAAATTAAGCCGCCTTGCTCGTTTACCTCTAGAAATCCGCCAGCGATCGCGAGGTGGAGCACACTTTGATCCTCGAGGTAGACCGTTAACACATGAGCCACCAACGGAGTGATGATAGGAATATGGTGCGGTAAAATGCCCAGTTCTCCCTCGACCGAACGCGTAATGATTTCATTCACCGTTTGGTCGAAGACAGTACGTTCCGGCGTTACCACCCGCAATCGAAAGGTGGCCATGTTGATCCCTCCGATCTTAGAGGCCCTTGGCCTTCTCTATCGCCTCGTCAATGGTTCCGACCATATAAAATGCCATCTCCGGCAAATCATCGTGCCGACCTTCCAAGATCTCTTTGAAACCCCGCACCGATTCGGCAATGGGGACATAGCGCCCAGGAATCGAAGTGAATTGCTCGGCCACGAACATGGGTTGCGATAAAAATCGCTCTAGCTTTCTCGCCCGCCCCACGGTCAACTTATCGTCGTCCGTCAGTTCGTCCATGCCCAAGATGGCGATGATGTCCTGCAATTCCTTGTAGCGCTGCAGCACCGCCTGCACCGCGCGCGCCACGTCATAGTGGTCTTGCCCCACCACCGCCGGATCCAAAATACGCGAAGTGGAAGCCAGCGGATCGACTGCCGGGAAGATCCCCTTGTCGGAAATCGAACGTTCAAGATTAGTGGTCGCGTCCAAGTGAGCAAAGGTGGTGGCTGGAGCGGGGTCGGTGTAATCGTCGGCTGGCACATAGACCGCCTGAATCGAGGTAATCGATCCCTTTTTGGTAGAAGTAATCCGTTCTTGCAATTGACCGACGTCCGTGGCCAGCACCGGTTGGTAGCCCACCGCTGAAGGCATTCGACCCAACAGCGCCGAGACTTCGGAGCCCGCCTGGATAAACCGAAAAATATTGTCGATGAAAAAGAGCACATCCCGGCCTTCGCGATCCCGAAAATACTCAGCCATGGTGAGACCAGAAAGAGCCACTCGCATACGCACTCCCGGAGGCTCGTTCATTTGGCCATAAACCAAGGCAGTCTTGTCAATCACGCCCGACTCGGTCATCTCCTGGTACAGATCGTTGCCTTCGCGGGTGCGCTCGCCGACTCCGGCAAACACGGAAAACCCTCCGTGTTGCTTGGCAATATTGTTAATCAATTCCATAATGAGGACCGTTTTTCCGACGCCAGCTCCGCCAAACAGGCCGACCTTTCCACCTTTGGGATACGGCGCTAACAAATCCACGACTTTGATGCCTGTCTCAAATATCTCCGTCGAGACCGCGAGTTCGGTAAAGGCGGGTGCCTCACGGTGAATCGGATCTTTCTCCGCATCATCCAGCGCCGGTTTGCCGTCGATCGGGTTTCCGAGGACATTGAACATTCGTCCCAAGGTGACATCGCCCACCGGCACACGAATTGGTCCGCCCTCGTCGACCACGCGCATCCCTCGGACCAATCCATCGGTGGAGGCCATGGCGATGCAACTGACTCGGTTCTCGCCGAGGTGATGCATCACCTCTAACCCCAGCCCAGGTGGGCCGTCGCTTGGCTGTTCGGCACCGGGCACCTCACCGGCCCCGCTGACGACAGTCAACTGATTGTATAGGGATGGAATGTGCCCTTCCGAAAACTCGACCTCGACAACCGGCCCTAAGACTGCAACCACGCGTCCTTCATTGCCATTGCCAGCCAAAGTAACCCTCCTTGCTTAACTGAGCGCTTCGGCTCCGCCGACCAATTCCGCGATTTCCCGCGTAATCATGGCCTGACGCAGACGGTTTCGCTCTAAGATCATCTTACGGATTAATTCTTCTGCGTTCTTCGATGCCGAATCCATCGCCATCATTCGAGCCCCCTGCTCGCTCGCCTTGGAGTCAAGCAGCGCCCCGTAGATGAGGACCTCGAGATAGCGAGGCAATAACTCCTCGAACACATCTTCGGCCTCAGGTTCAAACAAATAGTGCCGCGAGGGACCGATCGTATCCATCTCAGGCCTTTCGACCGGAAGCAGCCGAATCGTCTTGGCTACCTGATTCATCGCGTTGATGTACTGCATGTACGTTAAGTACACAACATCCACCGTATGCTCCAAATAGTGTCCGATAATCGCATCCGCGATGACTCGTGCGTGCCGATACGTCGGCTCGTCGCCTAAATTAACGAACTCGTCCAACAGCCGTTGGTTGCGAAAACGAAAGTAATCTCGCCCCTTGCGGCCCACCACCAGGACAGCGGTGTCTGGCACTGGATGGGTTTTTATATGCTGGACGGCTTGACGTAAAACAGCCGCATTATAGGGCCCGGCTAGCCCACGGTCGGATGTGATCACCACCATCCCGCTCGTCTGCAGCGGTCGCTCCACCAATAACGGATGGGGCATAGAGGTGCCTTCGACCGCATGCGCTGTAATCGCCTGAATGGCGTTGAAATAGTCATGGGCATTCCGAGCCCGAGTTTCAGCTCGTCTCAGCTTAGCACCGGCTACCATTTTCATCGCCCGCGTGATCTGCTGAGTATTCTGGACCGAACGAATCCTCCGTCTCAGTGCTTGCAACCCGCCCCCGGCCACCGCTACACCATCGCTTTCTTAAAAGCTTCGACCGCCGCGGTGAGCTCTTGGACCAGTGTCTCATCCATTTTCTTCTGGTCGCGAATCCGGTCAAGAATCTCGCGATGCTCGTCGCGCATAAAGGCCAACAATCTCTGTTCGGCACGGCGGGTCTCAGCGATCGGAACGTCATCCCAAAAGCCCTTGGTCACCGCAAATATGGAGACGACTTGTTCTTCCACCGACATCGGCTGATATTGCGCCTGTTTTAGGATCTCGACCGTATGCGCTCCGCGCGACAGACGCGCCTGGGTCGCCTTATCCAGATCCGAACCAAACTGCGAAAACGCCTCCAACTCGCGGTACTGGGCCAAATCCAAGCGCATCCCTCCGGCAACTTGCTTCATGGCTCCAATCTGAGCCGAAGATCCCACTCTGGAGACCGAAAGGCCCACGTTAATGGCGGGGCGTTGGCCGGAAAAAAAACAGATCACTCTCCAAGAAGATT
>JAMCVM010000137.1:7842-26630 GCA_023475835.1 Bacillota bacterium
CACCGGCAATGCGGTCAAAGTCCCCCCCCCCCGCGCTCTTCACTCATACAGGCGGCCCGCTCTAAGAGTCGCGAGTGAAGGTAAAACACGTCGCCAGGATAGGCCTCGCGACCCGGGGGCCGCCGCAATAACAGCGACATGGCTCGATACGCCACCGCATGTTTCGACAAGTCATCGTAAATAATTAAAGCATCGCGGCCGTTGTCCCTAAACTCCTCGCCCATGGCACAGCCCGCATAAGGCGCCAGATATTGCAAGGGGGCGGACTGGGCCGCTGAAGCCGAAACCACAATGGTGTAGTCCATTGCTCCCCGCTCTGCTAGGGTGTGAACCAAACCGACAATGGTCGACTCTTTTTGGCCGATGCCGACATAGATACAAATCACGTTTTGGCCCTGCTGATTCAAAATCGTATCCACAACCAAGGCGGTCTTCCCAGTCTGTCGATCGCCAATAATTAATTCGCGTTGTCCACGACCAATGGGAATCATCGCATCGACTGCTTTAATCCCCGTCTGCAATGGAATTTTCACCGGACGGCGATCAATAATGCCCGGCGCCGGGCTTTCCACCGCCCGCCTTTTGTCGGTCAGGATTTCTCCCTTGCCATCAATGGGCTGCCCCAGGGCGTCCACAACCCGACCGATGAGTGCATCTCCGACCGGCACCTCGACCACCCGGCCAGTGCGCCGCACGCGGTCACCCTCTTTGATGCCAATCTCCTCGCCCAAAATCACGCATCCGACATTGTCTTCCTCTAAGTTCAACGCCAATCCTGATATTCCGTTATCGAATTCCAGCATTTCCCCGGCCATACACTCAGCCAGACCATAGATACGGGCAATGCCGTCACCCACCTCGAGGACCGTACCGACTTCGGAGACCTCGAGATCGTGCCCAAACTTTTCGATTTGGGTCTTTAAAATCGCCGTTATCTCTTCGGGCTCTGGTCTCATCGTGACACCTCACTTTGATTCGCTCGCGTCAAAAGATTGCGCAGTTTACCTAAGTCTCCCGCCACGCTGGCATCCACCATGCGATCTCCGAACCGTACCCGTGCGCCCCCAATTAAGTCCGGAGCCACACGAAAGCTGGGCCAGGATTTCTTGCCCAAAAATCGGTCTAAAGCCGCTTTGGCCGATTCACGTTCTTCAGCGTCGAGTTCTCTGGCAGTTTCAATCACTGCCTCGGTGTATCCTTCGCGGGCCAACAGCATTTGATGAAAGGCCTGAGCCATCTCGCTCACAAGACGTTCTCGGCCATGTTGAATGACCACCGACAAAAACCGATAGAGCACCTCATCCCGATCCGCCAACAAGGTTCGCACCAGATCTTGCTTGCTCGCGGCAGAAATTGTGGGATTAAAAAACAGTTTTCGTCCCTCGACCGAAGACAAGACCTCGGCCAGGTCGGTGAGCCATTCGTCCCACTCGCTTGCATGATCCTGCGCTAACGCCATCAAGGCCCGCGCATAGCGCCGAGCAATCCCTGGAGCCATCATTGTGGCACCCCAATGCGGTCAATAAACTCATTGACCAACTTGCGGTCGGTGTCCTGATTCATGCGCTCACGGATGATCCGTTCCGCCACATCGATGGATAAATCGACCACCTGTTGCCGAACCTGGTGCAACATAGCCGTGCGTTGCCGAGCGATTTCGGCTTCAGCTTCTGCCAAAATCCGTTTCGATTCGCGATGCGATTCGTCGACGATGGCTCGCCGCTCCTCTTGTGCCTCTTTAATGGCCCGAGCTAGCGTCTCCTCAGCCCGCACCTTAATCTCTTTCACTTCCTCTTCCAGACGAGCTTTCAACTCTTCGGCTTCGCGCCTCGTCGCTTCGGCGGTTTCCAAATCGCTTTCAATGCGATGCGACCGCTCCCGCATGGCTTTCATGATGCTGGGAAACGCAAACCGGCGAAGAAACAAGAACAATAACACGACCGAGATGAGTTCAATTAGCACCATCTGCCAGCTAAGTGATACCGACTCACCCAATTTCGGCTCCTCCCTCTCTCCCTATAAGCGGGCGAACGTTTTAGCCGGATTCACCGATCAGATTAGGTGCACCAAGAACAACACCAAAGCAATAATCGGAAGTGCTTCTACCAGACCGATGAACAGAAAGGCCAACGGCATTAGCCGCCCTTGCGCCTCTGGCTGCCGAGCTACGCCTTCAATCAATCGGCTGGCGACTAATCCGTCACCGACTGCGCCACCCGCCGCCGCCACCCCGAATCCGATCGCGTCGCCAATTGCGCGAGCGCTAGCTAGGTCCATCAGTGTTGTCATGTTCGCTCTCTACCTCCGTATTGGTCTAAGCTTATTCATCTGCCATGGCACGACCCACATAGGCCATGGTCAACACCATAAAGATGAACGCCTGTATCGCATCGACAAATGCCGTAAAGCCCCACCAGACAAAAGCGGCGATGAATCCTCCGAGCACAAACAATAACGGTCGAAACCGAGCGATCAACTCCATAAAGATATCGCCGACCAAAATGTTGCCAAAAAGACGAAAAGCGAGCGTCAGCGGCTTCGACAACTCCTCGATGATGTTAATCGGGAGCAGTGGCAGAAAAGGTTTCCCAAAATGCTTGAAATAGGAGACGCCGTGAGCCTTTAGGCCATAAATTTGAATCAGGAAGAAAACGGCTAACGCCAGCCCGCCAGAAAGGTTTAAATTGGACGTGGCCGAATGCACCGCCGGAATCATCCCTTCGAAGTTGGTCGCCAACAACAAACAGAAAAGGAACACCAAAATCTCATAGAGAAAGGTATCCTTGTCCGGATCAAAGTTTGTCTTCGCCAAATCCGCGATGAATTCAAACATGGATTCCAACAGCCCTTGGGCGACCCCGGGAACCCCAGAGGTGACCCGTCGCGCCGCCAGCCAAAGCCCTCCACCCACAATCACAATGGCTATCCAGGTATAGATCACTTCAGACCCATCGATGGCAATGGACCCAATATGCCATGTCAAAGGGACTCCTCCTTCGTTCTTCCGAACAATTTAACCACAAACAAGATCTCGGGCAGAAAAACAGCCATCAACAGCGGCCAAGCGACAAGATGCGGGCCCTTAATGACTGCCCACCACAAAAGCCCGCCAACGACGACCAACCGAAAAAAGCTAGCCACTTGAAACGGCCCTTGCGCCGTGCCCGGATTGAGTTTCAGAACCCTGCGAAGACCCGACAGAAGAAGGTGAAAATTTAGCCATCCTAGCAACAGGCCCAACAGCAGCGACCAGCCTAGATCTTTGATTTCCGGAATCAACGTCAGTAATACGCTTGCTCCGCCAATCAACAGAAGCCAGCGACGCACCCACCGATAGGCCTCATCGACGGCTCTCACTCTTGGCTCACCGCAGCATAAAGTGCCCACATGCCTAGAGCAAAGCCCACCAGTACTCCTCCTGCCGTCAACCATGGGGTGGTACCGAAGCGATGGTCTAACCATCTTCCCCCTAAGACCCCACCTACGACCGCCGCGACTAATTCGCCACCAGCAGCTGCAATCGTCAAACCTCGAGTCATCCGTCGTCTGGGTTTTTCCACAATATCCGCCTCACACAAAAAGCCCCATCGATGTCCTTTCGATTCCAGGGCTTCGGTGGGCGCCATGGCGAACCTCACCCTATCGACGAGATTCGTCACCAAGACACGGTCCAGGTACACTATCCCCCGGAGTATTATAAGCAAAGGTGCGACGGTCCACAATAGTCGGATCTCATCAGATTATCGTGCCAAACAGCCTATCTCCAGCATCCCCCAAACCCGGAAGAATATAGCCGTCGCTGTTGAGTTTCTCGTCCACCGCGGCGGTATAGATAGGAACCTCCGGATGACGCAAAAACACTCGCTCAATACCGGGCTGCGCCGCAATCACCGAGACCAAAACCACCTGACTGGCCCCTTCGCCCTTTAAATAGTCGATGGCATCGACGGCTGAGCCCCCGGTGGCGAGCATGGGATCCAGCACGAAAACCGGCCATTGCTGACAGCGTTTTGGGAAATTGCTGTAATATCTTTGCGGAATCAGGGTGGTCTCGTCGCGATACATTCCCAGGTGCGACACCACCATCCCCGGGATCAAGTCGATAAACCCTTCGACCATACCCAGTCCCGCCCGCAAAATCGGAACCAACACCGCCTGACTAGTCAGCCCATGGCCCTCGGCCACCACGCCCAGCGGAGTGAACACCTCGACCTTGGCGGTCGCTAAATGGCTAAATACTGGATAAGCCATAATCCTACTCAATTGCAACAGATGGTGTCGAAACCGCTCCGGACCCAGGCTGGCATCGCGCAGAGCGGTCACATGCACCTTGGCCAAGGGGTGGTTCACCACCGTGAGCATCGGATGCCCTCCATCATTAGAATCGGCCACTCTCCATGGTCTGAATTTTTTCAATCCGGCGTTGATGGCGACCGCCTTCGAAGTCGGTATCGAGCCAACGGCCTAAAATCTCTTCGGCCATAGCCGGTGCCACGATTCGCGCACCCATCGTCAACACATTGGCATCATTATGTTGCCGAGACAGTCTAGCTGACATCAAGTCATGAGCGGTGACCGCACGCACTCCATCCACTTTGTTCGCAGAGATGCACATCCCCATGCCGGTTCCACAAAGCAAAAGGCCGCGATCCACCTTCCCAAACGCCACCGCTCGACCCACTTTTTCGGCGTAATCAGGATAGTCGACGCTTTCGTCACTAAAGGTGCCAAAATCCTCGACATCCCATCCCCGGTCCATCAAAAACCTGACTAATCCCTCTTTGAGGGGCCAACCCGCGTGATCTGCACCCACTGCGATGCGCATGTCCATCCCCCCATTTTCTTCTGAGCATGAAACCTCAACTATCCTTCGACATTCTATCCCAAACTACCTGCCAAAGCTTTAGAAGAAGTCCATCCAACTGTTGGGCCACGGCTTCGTATTCTTGGTCCGAGCCGCCATAAGGGTCGGAAATATCTCCCGAGGGATCTCCGACCAAATCGCTCAAACGCCAGACGCGCTCCGCCCAATTCGGCCGCATGCGTTTGACCGCTTCTGCCTGATCTTGAGTCATGGTCAAGACGAATCGGGGCTCTTGGGCCACCGAGTCAAGCGGCTTGGCCCGGTGATGGGCCAGTGACGCCCCCAACTTCGACACCGCCTTCATCGCAGCGGGGGCCGCCCCGGCTCCCAAGTGGGCCATCAATCCCGCGGAATGGGCCGTGAAGATCCCATAACGATGGTTCCACAGTGCTTCAGCCATGGCGCTGCGACACGTATTGCCGGTGCACACGAACAATATCGAGTCATTGCCGAGACCCTGAGCTTTATGCAAACGGTTGAGCACCGCTTCGCCGACTCCTTGGTGATGGTTCCAAATCACGGCGATGTATTCGGGATCCATCCGGTCGAGTTGGCGGAGACCCTGAAACAGATACTGCGCCCCTTCATCCACGGTCTCGCCCAAACTAAAGCTCAAAATGGTGGGCGATCGCAGTCTCGTCAACCATGACTCGGGCGCCAGCACCGCGACACTCCCTGGCCCACGGTCAAGCGCCTGCAATTGCGATGTCACGACGACCGGATCTTCGCTGGAAATGACCACGACTTGTGCCTTAGGCGCATAATGGCGATAGCGCGTACCCGGCGACCGATGTTGGCCCGAACCGGTGGGTTCCGCCAACGGCCCCACGATCTCTTCGATGTCCCGTCGCGAGATTCCTCCCGGCCGAAGGAGCGTTGGCGGATCGACCGTGACATCAATGACGGTAGACTCCAATCCCAGTGGGCTGGCGCCTCCATCTAAGACCAAGGCGATGCGACCCGCTAAATCTTCGTAGACCGCCTCCGCGTCGGTGGGGCTAGGGCGCCCGGACCGGTTGGCGCTCGGAGCGGCGATCGGTCGGCCTAGCTTTTGAATCAATTCGCGAGCCACTGGATGACTCGGCATGCGCACGGCGACCGTATCGAGCCCACCGCGCACCTCCAAAGGCACTCGATCATTCGCCCGGACCACCAACGTCAGCGCTCCCGGCCAAAATCGCTCAGCGAGGCGGGCTGCCAAAGGCGGAAGCGGCATTGCCGAGACCTGAGACAGCATCTCCCAGTCGGCTAGATGCACAATTAGCGGATTATCTGCGGGTCGCCCTTTGGCCACAAAGACTTTTCTGGCCGCGTCCACATTCAATGCATCACAACCCAATCCGTACACCGTTTCCGTAGGAAACGCTACCAACTCTCCTAGCGCCAGCAACCGTGCGGCACGTTCAATCTGATCGGAGCTAGCAGTCACTCGTTCGGTATTCATGAGCTAACCTCAGGCCGCTCGATGCCCTCCGACACGGTCCTCGGGGTCAAAGCCAGATAGGCGTCAAGACCGCCGATCAACATATAGACCGAGTGATATCCTTGCTCCTCGAGCACTTCAGCCGCATATTCGCTCCCCCGACCACCAAATTGACAAAACACCACCAAGTCGTGGTCCTGAGGAAACACCCGGGGCTCGTCTTCCAAATCGGTCACGGGAATATGGATGGCTTCGGCGAGAGTTCCCACCTTGCCCAAACGCACGTCAATCACGGTCAACGGTCTTGGGCTTGCCATCCAATCGGCTAGCGTCTCAGCGGAGATCCACTCTGCCATCTTATGCCCCCCTTCGCCACCTACCGTAAACCACCCTTTGCACCCCGGAAAGGTCTCGAACCGATTTTACTTGGGAAAATCCCCGGCGCCGCATTCGCTCTGCCACGACTTCGGCTTGTCGGGCCCCCACCTCCAAGAACAGTCCTCCATTTGCCGCCAGTCGCTTTGGCGCACTGTCGATCAGCGCGTCGAGTAAAAACAAACCGGCATCGGCGGCAAAAAGAGCTTCCGGCGGCTCAAATTGCGTCTCCACGCTCATACCATGCACTTCTTCGACTCCAATATACGGCAAATTGGCACAAAGAATATCGATGGGATCCAGTGCCCATGGCTCAATCCCTGGCGTCCACGGGCCCCAGTCCAGCAAATCAGCTCGGAGCACCGCTAACGGAAGGCTGAGTCGGACGCTGTTTACCATCGTCACCATCAGTGGCCAGCACTGAATGTCAGTGGCCAAAATCCGCCACCGAGGTCGAGCGCTTCTGACGGCCAGGGCAATCGCTCCACTACCACAGCCCACATCCACCACCAATGGGTCAATCGGCAAATCCTTCTCGGCAAGCACAGTCTCCACCAAATGTTCGGTTTCCGGCCGGGGAATGAGGACGCCGGGAGGAGTAAACAACGACAACCCAAAAAATTCTCGCGAGCGGCTGAGGTACGCAAAAGGTTCGCCAGCTTGCCGACGGCCGATCAGCGCCTCAAACTTTCGGGCCTCATCTAGGCTGAGAAATAGCGACGGCTCCCGCCATAGAGCCTCCACGGTAGTCTCGAGGGCAAGAGCCAGAATACGGTAGCCTTCCCGTTCGGGCGCGTCGATCCCGGCCCGCCTCAGCGCGCCGATAGCCCGCTCGACTCTCAAGCGAGTAGGCACAGGAGTTCCCTCGTTCACCGCTATCGCGCCTCACGCATGCGTCCAGCCTCTTCTTGGGCGGCCAAAGCGCTAATCAATTCATCGATATCCCCATCCAACACCGTTTCCAGTCGATGCAAAGTGACACCCACCCGATGATCAGTCACTCGACCTTGAGGAAAATTATAGGTTCGGATGCGCTCCGAGCGATCTCCAGTGCCGACTTGACTCTTTCTTTCATCGGAAAGTTCTTTTTCGCGCTCGCTATCGTACAACGCCTTCAACCGCGCGCGAAGGACTCGCATGGCTTTTTCCCGATTTTTTAATTGAGACTTCTCATCCTGGCAGGAGACGACGATGCCGGTTGGCAAATGAGTAATTCTCACCGCCGATTCGGTCTTGTTGACGTGTTGGCCGCCCGCGCCACTCGACCGCATGGTGTCAATTCGCAGGTCATCGGGGTCCACTTCGACATCCACTTCCTCGGCCTCTGGCATCACTGCCACCGTGACCGTAGACGTATGAATCCGACCTTGGGCCTCGGTCACCGGGACTCGTTGGACCCGATGCACTCCGCGTTCAAATTTCAGCCGGCTAAACGCTCCGTAGCCCTCAATCAAAATAATGATTTCTTTAAACCCTCCGATATCTGTGGGACTCGAAGACAAAATTTCGGTCTTCCAGCCTTGACGCTCGGCGTAACGGACATACATGCGATATAACTCGGATGCAAAAAGTGCCGCCTCTTCTCCACCCGCGCCGCCTCGAATTTCTACCAACACATTCTTGGCGTCATTGGCATCGCGAGGGGTCAGCAACATCCGCAAGGTTTCTTCCAACCTCAGAGCCTCGGCCTTGAAGGGTCCCATTTCCTCAGAAGCCCACTTCCGAGTCTCTTCATCACCTTGACGCGCTAAATCATGCACCGTCTCTATCTCCGCGAGTACGTTCTGATAAGCTCGATAGGTGGTCACCGCATCCTGCCACTGAGCCATTTCTTGGCCAATGCGGCGCATGCGATCCGGATCTTGGGTGACCTCAGGCTGTGACAACTCTTCAGTTAGAGCTTGATAGTGCGACTGGATTTCTTCCAGTCGCATCTTAATGGTTTCGTCCATGGCGCTCCCCTATTCACCAAAAAAAACAGAGCCTTCGGCTCTGTTTCATCCACCTTATTTCATCCCATAGCGCCGTTTGAACCGTTCCACTCGACCGCCCGTGTCTACGATTCGCTGTTGCCCGGTATAAAGTGGATGACACTTTCCGCACACTTCAATCCGCAACTCCGATTTGGTCGATCCAATATGGTACACCGCCCCACACGAACAAGTCACCGTGGTGCGTTCATATTTAGGATGGATATCTGGTTTCACTACTTCACCTTCTCTCGTGCACCGACTCCGCTAGTCACTCGGTTCTTATGCCTTATCTAGTTTAGCAAAAATCCGCAAGGAATCAAGATGTCGGCCATGCATCCAGCGATGAAGCCACGGTACGACCCGAAGGTCCCAAAAATTCCGTAATGCTCTTTTCCACCCTCCGGGGTTTGGCGCCTCAGCATTCGTGGCCATGGCTCCGACCACACCATCCGTAGGGTTAAAGGGGCGTCCAGATGCCCACTAGCTTGGCCATCAAAAAAGCGAGCACGAAGCCCGACGGCGGACCTACCAGCCAACCTTTGACGATGTTCCAAATGCTCGACCATTGGATGGTACTTCGCCCTCGGGCCAAGCCCGCCCCGGCCATGGCACCGACCAACGCCTGGTTCATTGACGTAAAGAATCCGAAACTCACAGCCGAAAACACGACGATGGCCTGCACCAATTGAGCCGCACTCGCCATCGACAAATCCACCTGGACCACATCAAACGCTACTTTTCTCAGCAAGGGTTTTCCCCAGGTCAGGACCCCTACCAACAGACCGACTCCTCCAATCATGCCGGCAATCCACACGTTATAGAGGTGGGTCATCACCAAAACGCCGGTAGCATTCGAGACGTCATTGGCTCCCATCGTAAACGAAGCGGCGGCACCGATAACAACCAATACTCGGGATAAGACGGCCACCGCGGACAACCGCTTGGCTTCCGAAAACACTTCGTTCTTGCGGCTCGATGCGGCTAACGCGGAAGGAGCCGGTTGGGGAGCCACCATGTGGTCAAGGCCACGCGTAAACAAATATCCCAATCCCGTCGCCACTGGCGGTGCCAGCACCCAGACGATGGCTAAACCGCCAATTGTCCCCCAATGCACGGGAATACCGGCGCCAACCGCCATTCCCGACACCGCAAACACCAAAATTTGAATAGTAGAGGTCGGAATTTTAACTGCGGTATAGATGGTCGTTAAAATAAAGGCGGCCACGATAATCGTGACCGCTCCCCACAAGGTCACCTTCGCTCCGTCGATGAGATGCATCCCGACGGTCATTTCCACTCGGTGACTAGCTAGAAAAGCTCCGAAGAAGGCTAAGATAGCCATGGTGACCAGGGCCGGCCAAAGACCAATCGAGCCCGAACCGTAAGGCATGCCCATACAAGCGCCAGTATAATGCGCGCCAATGCTCCAAGAGAAGGCGAGTACGGCTAAAACTAAGACCAGGGCCAAGACCGTCACGTCCTAGTCACCCCTTCTATGGTATATGGCATGGCCTCTTCGTCCAATCTTGCTCCCAGTCGTTGGCAGCCCACCCATCGCAACCTCTTCCGAGTCCGCGAGTATAGGTTATAGCGAAGAGAAACCCGTGGATCTCATCGGCCTCGCCCATCGATGGCTGCTGCCGCCGTTGGCAAATCTCAGCTGTTTAGGAAAGTGCCCGGACGACATCCAAAACCTGGTCGACGTGGCCATCGACTTGGGTGACGTGAAAGATCTTGCGCACGATCCCAGCCTTATCCAGGACAAAGGTCGTTCGTTTGGCATAGGTCCCGCTATCATTTAAGATGCCAAGTTGCTGGGAAAGAACCCGGTCCGGATCCGACAACAAAGGGAAATGCAGTCCGCATGCTGTGCTAAATGATTCGTGAGCTTCCTTGGGATCCACGCTCATTCCCACCACCACGGTGTTGTGCTCCGCAAACTGATCAAGCTTGCGATCGAAATCAATGGCTTCGCGGGTACATCCCGGGGTCAAGTCCTTCGGGTAAAAATACAGCACAACATTCTTTTGACCGTGATATGCGCTGAGATCCACCATTTCTCCATTATAGGTTTCGCCCAAGACCGCAGGAAACCTTTCGCCTTCAGTGATCGCCATGCTTTCACTCCCATCGCTCGCCCTCGACCGCGAGCATTTTCCTATAGTTTAACATAGGATGCTTAAGGTTCGTCCGGGTGAGGCAAGGGTAACACTAATGCAACGACCGCTCCCCCATCGGGATGGTTTTCTACGCGAATATAGCCTCCATGCTCTTCCATCACGTCAGCCACAATCGAAAGCCCGAGACCACTAGAGTCCGTCCGCGACGGGTCCCCGGTAACAAAGCGATCCAACACTCGGGGTAAAATATCCGGGGCGATTCCAGGTCCATGATCGCGAACCGACACGCTGACCTGGGTCTTGGTAATTTCGGCGCCTACCTCAACGCTCGATCCCACAGGAGCCCACTTAATCGCGTTATCAATGACGTTCATCAACGCTTCGACTAGGTGATCGCGGACGCCACTCACTTCACTGCTCTGTAACGGCCGCTCCCAGGTCAAGGCCACACCTTTGGAGGCTGCCACCGGCCCCAGGCGTTCTAATGTATCTTCCACCCAGCGGTCAACCGGCACCGGAAACTTGGGCGCGGTCCTGCTCTGAATCCTCGTCGCCTCCAACAAGCGATTGACCAAGCGCTGCAGCCGAAGAGTTTCCTCCAAAGCGATGTCGACCGCCCGCGCCTTTCCTTCGCCGTCCACGACCCCATCGCCAATCGCCTCCAAGAAACCCCGAATCGAGGTCAGAGGCGTCCTGAGATCGTGTGTGACATGGCCTAAAAGCGCATCCCGTTTAGCCTTTTCCTGTTCTAAATTGACCATCTGCTGATGAATCCGTTCTTGCATTTGGTTAAATTCACCCGCCAATTCCTCGACCTCCAACGGCCCGTCCAATTCAATCGGCTCCCGCCAACGATCTGGCCCCATTTCGGCGACACTCCGACGCAACGAGACCAGCGGCCAAGAGAGCCGACGGCTAAACGAATAAGCCACCAGGACAGCCAACAGCACAGCCACCAGTTCTCCCCAAAATACCAGGCTGATAACCGACCAGGCTGTCTTGGTGGCTCCAGAAAGCGGCGTCTCCATGACAAAGATCCCGCGCATCTGTTGATTTTCCACCAAAGGTATGACGGCCGCGGCCAGTTCCTGATTTTTAGCTTTTACCAGGCCCTGCCAGTTCTGGCCGTTCCGGGCGACTCCGGCCAAGACGGACCGAGGAACGGTCAGAGGGGCTTCGGAGGTGAGAATGACCAAGGTCCCTTGATTCGTATAAATCCCCATTCGAGCCCGCAAGGTGCCTTCCAACACCTGAATCACCAGGAGCGCAGGCCGGTTGTACAACGCTCGCGTGGCGACATCTAGTGCCGCTGGTGAAATCTCTTCGGCTCGGGTCACCAGAGTGCTCAGTTGGTCATCAATCAGGTAGCGACGCACGGTGAATCCGGTAATTCCCAGCGCAACCATCATCACCACCAAAGCGACCAAGACGTGGCTGACTATTAGGCGTACGGACAGACGCCGCCAAAACCGATGCACCGTTTCCCTGATATTCACGGCGCTGGGGCATCGAGATTGGGAGTGCTCGGAGGCTTCGGATTAAAGCGATATCCCAGCCCCCAGACGGTTTCCAACACCTTTTCCGGTCCGTGGTATTTTTGCAACTTGTGCCGCAAGCGCGTAATATGCACGTCCACCGTGCGACCATCTCCAAAAAAGTCGATCCCCCACACTCGGTCTAGCAGCTGATTGCGCTCGAACACTTGATGGGGATGGGAAGCCAAAAACCATAGCAGTTCAAATTCTTTGGGAGTCAGCGAAATCTCGTCGCCGTCCACTGAGGCGCGGTGCAGTTTAGGATCGATGACCAAGGAGCCAAAGACCAAAGAGGGCTCGTGCCCCTCGGGAATAACCAGGGATGCCCGACGAAGCACCGCCTTCACCCGGGCGACCATTTCTTTCGGACTAAAAGGTTTGGTTAGGTAGTCGTCGGCACCCAACTCGAGACCGGCCACGCGGTCGGCCTCATCACCCACCGCGGTGAGCATCATCACTGGAAGCCACGCCGACTGTTGACGAATGCGGTTGAGGACCTCCCACCCGTCCAATCCCGGCAACATCACATCAAGAATCACCAAATCCGGCCGGTCCCGTTCCACCAGTGCCAGGCCAGATACGCCCTCTGGGGCTTCGCTAACCCGAAAGCCGGCGTCCACCAAGTAGAGCGTACACAGTTCACGGATGTGAGCGTCATCATCGACCACTAACACCGAGCCTTCGCCGGCAGCCCGGACCATTTAGTTTGTCCCCTGGGAAGCGATGAACATCTTGAAGAACTCTCCATTGGAGCGAGTCCGTTTAAGATTTTGCAGCAACAATTCGGTAGCTTCTTGGTTTCCCATGTTATGAATCGCCTTGCGCACACCCCAAATCACGTCGAGTTCTTCTGGACTCAATAGCAAGTCCTCGCGGCGAGTGCCTGAGCGTTTAATATCCACGGCCGGAAATGTCCGTCGTTCCGACAACTTGCGATCCAAGTGCAGTTCCATATTGCCGGTTCCTTTGAACTCTTCATAAATGACGTCGTCCATCCTAGATCCGGTATCCACCAGTGCAGTGGCCAATATGGTCAGACTCCCTCCTTCTTCCATTTTTCGAGCCGCTCCAAAAAAGCGCTTGGGTTTATGCAGTGCCGCCGGATCCATCCCTCCGGAAAGCGTTCTACCCGAAGCCGGCAAGGTCAGATTGTACGCCCTCGCCAACCGAGTAATCGAGTCTAACAAGATCACGACGTCACGGCCTGTCTCCACCAATCGTTTGGCTCGTTCCAAGACCATTTCAGCCACTCGGATATGATCTTCTGGAGGCTCGTCGAAGGTAGAACTAGCCACCTCGCCTTTCACTGAACGCTGCATATCGGTGACTTCTTCGGGACGCTCGTCAATCAGCAAGACCATCAAATGGGTCTCAGGATCATTTTTCGCAATCGCGTTCGCTAATTTCTTCAGCAAGACGGTCTTCCCCGCTTTAGGCGGTGCCACAATCAGACCTCTTTGGCCTCGGCCGATGGGGGCGACAATATCGACCAAACGGCTGGCCAGTTCTTCGCGCGTGGTTTCTAGATGAAACCTGGAATTCGGGAAAATCGGAGTGAGTGCATCAAAGTCAGGCCGCTCCGCAGATTTTTCTGGAGATACCCCATTGACGGCTTCCACCCGCAACAGAGCAAAATAGCGTTCGCCATCTTTCGGAGGTCGCGCTTGCCCCGAAACTTGGTCGCCAGCACGCAGGTCGAACCGGCGAATCTGAGACGCCGAAACATAGACATCTTCTCGACTGCGTTGAAAATCGGTAGGCCTCAAGAACCCATAGTCGCCCACAATATCCAACAAGCCCTGAGCAAAAATAAAACCATCCTTGTGTGTTCTAGCTCGAAGAATCTCCCAGATCAATTCTCCCTTATGCAATGCCCGAAAATCCTCGATATTCAGCGTTCTTGCCAGCTTGTATAAATCGAGCAGCGTCATTGCTTCTAGCTGAGTCATCGACAGTTGCGCATCACGAGGCGGTCGCGAATTGGGAACCGGCGGCGCAAGTGGCGTTGGCGGCAGCGCCGGCGGGCTGACATTGGCCACGACAACTGGCATGGACGTCGAGGGAGCAGTGGGTGTCACCGGCACTTTGACCGGAGCATTGGGAGCAGGCGTCTTAACCGGAGGAGGCACTGAGTGCACCCGATCTTCCCGGCGCGGAACAAAAGGCCGACTCACTTCGCGAAATTCCGGAACGGTGTTGCGCGGAGGCTCCGCCCGCCTCGGTGAAGGCTTTCTAACCAATAAAGAATCTTGATTTGCCTCCGACTCCGACTGAGTCACTGGGTCATTTCCGGTCGACGCATCGCCAAGCTCTTTCGTCTCGGGGGCCGATTCGATCATACTAATCGGGGCGAAAGGCTCGGGCTGGCTTACCGAGGGTTCAGCGGGAATCTCAGGGGATTTAGCCTTGGCCCTGGCTTTGGTTCTGGGCTTGGCCGGCTTCGGTGCTTGGACGAGAATCTCTTCCCCCACCGCCGTTTCGGGTTCTGGCTTGGGATCGGCCCCGGTCGGGGCATCGGCCACCACCTCGCCAGCGAAGGGCATAGCCCCCTCCGATGCGGTTTGGACGGGTCCAAGATCTGGCTTGGCCTTGCTGCGACCACGCTTCACCGGAGGTGGACTTTCAACCAACTCAGTGGATGGCTTCACTGGAGGTTCTTCTTGGGCCTCGTCCATCTTCACCACGTCGGGGGCAATGGCCTCACTAGCCGCCTTCTTCGTTCGTGGTCGTTTCGGTTTAACTGGCGCCGGAGTTTCTAATTCCATCGGCGCTTCGGGTGCAACTACTGCCTTGGATTTTGGGCTCTTTCGCGTACGCGTGCGAGGTGCGGGTGACGTTCCCGCCTCATCGGATTTGTTTTCTTCCCCTACCATGTAGGTGCTAATCCTCCTTGCAACATATAGATAGACAATAAAAATCACCGAATCTTTTTCCAGGATCGGTTGGGTCCAAAGACTACTGCTCGGATACTCAAGGAAAAACCTAGTAGTTACATGAAAGTACGCCCGGACGTTCTCGGGTTCGTCCCATCGGCAGGGGCATCTTGGAGATTGTGTTCACACCTTATCAGTCTCGTTGTCCGACGAGCTATGAGCAAATTTGCGATCGGATAAATCGAAGCATGACCAACGCTTGCACCACTGGTTCACCGTCGCTATCCTATCCATCTGCACAGGGCTTTAGTCAACCTTAACCAACGAGGATACACATCAGAAGACCTTTCACTTAAACAGTATCACGATCGCGCTTGGTTCGCAAGGGACCTTCGGATTTCGGTCGCTATCCAGAAAAAAGCCCTGTCATGGGTCATGCCGAATCGAGTGCGTCGAGCAACTGCAACAACTGATCTAAGCGAAAAGGTTTTCTGAGCCACTTGATGGTTGGAGGAATCGTGTCCGCCACCTCTGAGTCTCCGGACATAATCACTACGTGGGAGAAGGACTCCACTTCGCGACGCAACCGTTCAGCCGTCTCCAGACCACTTTCTCCTCCCAGCCTGGCGTCGATCAAGAGGAGATCGGGAGCGTCGGGCCGATCGCTGGCGATCATTTGATCCAGACTAGCGACATTGCTAAAGGTCCTGACCTCATGACCAGCGTTCAACAACACCGCCTCGATGACTTGCAGTATCCCCGATTCGTCATCAACCACCCAAACCTGCATATACAGCCCTCGCTTTTTGTTTGAACCACTAAATCCATTGGAGGGTCTACCTTTTCGGCCAAGACCCGGTGAAACGAACGATCCGATGATGCGTAGACGCGGACCGCGTCCGATGCCCCCTTTTGAGCCTATGTCCCTCCGCCAGGCTTAATCCTCCGGAGACCTCAATGAGGGTTGCCCTTAAATCCCATCTTGGGGCGAGGGGATTAGGAAGCCCGCCCGCTGCCCAATGCTCTCAAGCCCACTTTTGACAGGCAGACGGTCTCGCCTCAAACGCGTCTCTCCAAGCTAACCCCCTACCCGCTGACTCGACCTTATTGCCTGTAGGCGAGGGTTTAGCGTGAACGGACGCGGGAAAATGCCCGCCCGGCCCGATTCTCGACGCCCTCGCGCCACCGAATATTCTCACCTAAAGGACTTAAGGCGGGGTATTTGACAACGTACGCTCCATCTCGAATCGGGTCACGATATACCCCTCACCACGATATAATTGGACTGCTCCTTGATTATCCTCGGTCACATAGAGTCGGGCGACGCTCACGCCCTGATTTCGAATAAAACGGTGTGCGGCATCCATCAACAATCGGCCCAGTCCGCGGCCTCGGTAGTCTTTTCGTAAATAGACTTGGTCCACCGACCCGAAGGCTCCTTGCAAGTCCATACGCATCACCACCCACACAAATCCGACGGTGACCCCGTCATCATCCAGAACGAATAATCCATTCTCAAAGGGTCGACGCTGCGCTTGTCTCAGGCGCTGAGCCTGCTCGGCGACAAAGGCTGCCGTACAGACGAATCGCGGAAAATTAAGTTGATAAAGATCGCATTGCGAATCTAAAACCATTCGGTAGTCGTTTTGCGCTCGATAGGGCCGCACTTGCAACAGGATTCCCTCGCTTTACTCATGATTTTTTTCATGATCGAAGCGTAGCTAGATTGTACGATAAAATATGGAATTCGCGATCGATTTATTACGGCAACACAACCAAAAATCACCCTGGGCATCTGCCAGGGTGATTTGCAAACCATGGGGGTCTCACGGCCGAGCGACGATACGGCGCCTAGCCAAGACCCAATACAGCACACCGGCGACCACAAATCCGACATAGTAGCTAAGGTCCCCAAACTGAGGAAAATGCTCGGCAAATGGACCCACATAGAGAGTCTGGTTAAAAAAGGGTACTGAAGCGATGATAGCCAGGACCCAAGCCCAAAAGCCCGGTTGAAGCACGCGACGAGGATCGTAGAAGGTGTCCGTCTGATAACTGCCGCGAAAAATGAAAAAGTAATCCACCAACACCACGGCAGACCATGGTGCCAGCCAATATCCTAGCAAAAAGAGAAAGTTTTGAAAGCCGACATAGTAAGAATTATGGCCAACATAAGCCAGGATGCCTCCCAGAACCCCCACCATCACCGCGGCCATCCAACGTTTTAAGGGAATATTGATGACTAACGACGACAAGGACCCGGAGTAGATGTTGAGCACGTTGGCGGTGAGCGTTCCCAATAGGACCGCGACCAGGGCCACCGGTCCCAGCCATCCGGGATGGATATGATCCAACATCAAAGTGGGATTCGAGTTCTGAGCGTAAACCGGAAGCACCAGTGCGAGTCCTACCCCCAGCAGTTCCAACCAGACACAAGCAATGAAATTAGACAGCGACGCGTTCCAAAACACCGAACCCGCCGATGTTTTCTCGGGCAGGTAGCGCGTATAATCGGAGGCGTAGACGGTCCACCCCATCAGATAGGAAAAGGCCAAACCGACGGCCTCAACCACTCCCCCGCCGACGCCAATGGCGACCGGCGCCTTCGGGTTATAGCCAATATGATAATGCACGTGGGTAAAAGCATACAACGAAACCCCAATAAACACTAGGGTCAAAACCAGCGCGAGCCAGCGCTCAACCAAGTGTATCATGTTGTACCCATAGACGGCCACGACCACCTGAATCACGACCATCACCAACAGCGCGAGAAAGAATTCGGTATGGAACAATTCCTCGAACGCAAAGGCGCCGAGTACGGTATTGACCGCAAACCACATCACCCCGGCTAGCGCAGTTAAGGTCCCGGGAGCGAAGTTCCCGAAAAACCCAAAGGCAGACCGCGATTGTACCATTTGCGGCACCCCCAGTTTGGGTCCATAGGTGGATAGAAGCCCCAGTAGAATCACCCCGAGGATATTGCCAATGACTAAGCCGAAGGCCGCTTGCCAAAAGCTCAAACCAAACAGCGTGACCGCGGCCGTCCCGGTCGTCAGGGTGGCCAGTTCGACATTGGCTCCAAACCAGAGGGTGAAAACCGAGGAGACCTTGCCGTGGCGTTCTTGGGCTATCACGTGCTCGATTCCCTTGGGTTCAATCCGAACCACTTCGTCCCGATAGACGGGAGTACTCACCGATAGTCCCCCTTTTTCGATATGGCTTACAATACCCATCTCTTACCGAACAATTACAGAAATATTTTATCTCTATGTTCGGCCGTAGGTCAATTAGCCACATGCATCCTAAGATGAGTCAGAGACGATGGACGTCGTCCCAAAGCAGCGGTACATTTTGGGTCAATGATGGTTTGTGGGGGAAGTTGCCCTAGATGACATTGCTCGAGTGGCAAGATAAATTTTCGGATGAGGAAGCCTGTCGACAGTTCCTGTTTGACCAACGCTGGCCCGAAGGATTTGTGTGCCCGAAGTGCAAAGGCACGAAGTATTGGGCCGTGCAAAGATCGGGGCGGACCGCCCCGGTGTACGAATGTGCGGCGTGTGGTCATCAAGCGTCGGGGACTGCGGGGACGATCTTTCAGCGCACCAAGGTGGCCTTGCGGGGGAGT
>JAMCVM010000187.1:0-25334 GCA_023475835.1 Bacillota bacterium
GGTCAGTTGGCTGACGGCGGCCACGCCGCCGTAGCCGAGTTCGAGCGCCCTCGCTCCGGCCCACAAACGCTTCGTTTTTTCGTTGAGCACGGGCCCCATCTTTGCAAACTACCGGCTTATGAATTGACGGATTGCTTGTCCCACAGCCATCATCCGAGCCTCCGCCAAAGATTTGGATGGAGATTGATTCTCGTTGAGCACCGAAAACTCCTTTATCGGGCTGATTATTGTTATATGCGCTCTCGAGCAAATACTCAGTGTTTGGTGAGAACGGCCTCCACAGAAAATCCGAGGGAAGAACCGACCCATGACCTTTAGCAATCATTCAAGTTAATTTTTCGCGAGTCCTTACCACCATCTTGATCGTGTCCACTGGGCGCTCGGACCGCTCGGCGAATCGCCAATGGAAGCAACGGTTCCATGGGATACAGCCTTTCAGGCTGGGACTGGTTCAAAACGGTCACGTAAATCGAGACTTCGGCGGCCAACTAAAACCAGACTTCACAGCCGTATTGCACCGTTTAGCGCGATGGGAGCCATAAACAGGAAGGAGATGGGCACTCACCCTACCCCATCTCCCTTGGCGACAATCTTACAGTTGTTCCACCAAGGCTTTTAAGTCTGCTGCTGATTCCACACTGGACTTTGTTTGATAGGCAATCGCCATCATGTCAGAAAGTATCATCACGATTTTCCACGTACTAAGGAAAGCGTCGTTGACTTCCTTCTCCGCTGCGTACCCAGCGAGGACCGCTTGCCTGTCTTCAGGTAAATTCCATCGCCGCAAATCCCACGCGGGATGACTAAAATAGGCGTCCCCAAAGTCAATGAGTCCTGTAAACAGCCCGGTAGATCCACTGACGAAGGTATGGGTCGGACCCGGATTGGAGTGAAGAGCCACGAGTTCTTCTGACTTGGGTAACGCTGCAAGGGACTTCTGAACCACTTGTTCCGGTGTGTAAGGTAGTACCCATGCTATTTTTCTTTCCGTTATCCGTTCCAAGAGTTCTTCGAATGAGTGCTGAAACTCAGCCCTCACTTCAGCAAAATTCGTTTCACCGGGAAACAATCCGCTTTCATGAAATGGGTTCTGAGGAACGGAGTGAATGCGTTTCAGAGTTTGCCCGAGCTTGAAAAGCGTTTTTTTTCTCGCACCGCCTTCGAGTGTGGTGCTCACAATAGCTACCCCAGGGATTCTCGTCATGACGGTGTATTCAATCGTGTCTTCACGTCCATAGCCGAGCACCTTTGGAACACTGATTTGCTGTTCCACGGACAACTGTTGTAGGAAGAAAACTTCCTTTTCCAGGCTGGTCAATGGACGTGACCGTTGTGGACGTTGCACCTTCAAAATAATATTGCGATCAACCGCATATGTGCGTGCCTCTCCTCCAGACTCGTCCACACCGGTGACGGACTTAGCATTGGGCACATGTTTTCGGACAAGTGCCAGAACAAGCTCATCGCTATGGATTGGGTCAGGTGCGTCTGGTTGCAGGTAAATGTGCTTTGCCAATGAAAGATCCCCCAAACGGATTGGTATTTGTTCTACAATAAGATTAGCTACTTATGTGCTCATATCCTGCACGACAAAGGAGCCCACGAAAATGACGGCAGAGCCACGAGTGGCAATTGTTTGGCGCGGAGACCACGAAGCGCGTAACCAGGCAACTACGGAGAACAATCGATTCAGCGTAGTGTTCGAAGAATTCCAGAAGTACGGTTTTCGAGCGAAACCTGCTGTTTACGATGATGCATTTGTTGACGAAGTGCTTCAACAACTTCTTGACGTGGATGGAGTGCTGGTATGGGTAAATCCGATTCAAGATGGAGCGGACCGCACCGTTTTGAATGAAATGCTGAGAAAGGTGGCGTCGCAGGGTGTTTTCGTCAGCACCCATCCCGATATCATTTTAAAGCTTGGTTCTAAAGAAGTTCTTTTTCAAACACGAGAAATGGATTGGGGCGGCGACGTTTATCTCTACAAATCTGTCGAGGAACTCCGTCAACAACTTCCATCACGCTTAGAAAGCGGGGAATCCCGTGTTTTGAAACAAAATAGCGGCAATGGTGGGAACGGCGTCTGGCGTGTGGACGTGGTTGAAGGAACCCTCAAAACCGCTCCGACGGTACGTGTGATTCACGCGCAGCGAAACAGCATCGAACAACAGATGCCGCTTAGTGAATTCGTCGCGGAATGTGAAGTGTATTTTAAAAGTTCTGGACAAATGATTGATCAGCCATTTCACTCTCCGGTTCCGAACGGAATGGTTCGCTGCTACATGTCCCACAACCAAGTGGTCGGATTCGGACATCAGTATGTCACGGCGTTACTGCATGAACCCAAGGAACCCAAAACAAGACTTTACTATCCGGAGACGAAGCCCGAGTTTCAAGCTTTGAAAACCAAGATGGAAAATGAATGGCTGCCACAACTGCAAACCTTGCTGAACATTGAAACGGATTCGCTACCGATTATTTGGGATGCAGATTTTCTCTATGGACCGAAAGCAGCGAGTGGCGAGGAGACATACGTTCTTTGTGAAATCAACGTGAGTTCCGTACATCCGTATCCAGAATCCGCACCACCCTACTTTGTTAAAAACGCCGTCGAACGGATACTGAGTCGCCGAAAGTAAGGACTCTTAAAACATTAAAATGCGAACAAGGTTTTTTTATAAACAGGAACCGATCGCTGAGTTACGCTTCGTTGGGAAAATTTGAGGAACGAAGTGGATCCGATGGGAGCTTTTCAGCGAAATGATCGTGAACGCAGCCATTATCCGCAGGTGTTTGCATTGATGCAGGATCATTTGGACGATAAGTGGAAGCGCTTGTTGGCTGCCTCTATGGTCCTCTCGTTGACAGGAAGCTTGGATCTCAGGATCCTCTGGATATCTCGCATCCCGGTGCACACTGCGTTCGGAGCGACGGCGCTCGGCCCACAAACGCTTCGCTTTTTTCGTTGAGCACGGGACCCACCTTTGCATACTGCCGGCTTATGAATTGACGGATTTCTTGTCCAACGGCCATCATTCGAGCCTCCCCCAAAGATTTGGATGGAGATTGGTTTTCGTTGAGCACCGAAAATTCCTTTATCGGAAATTATTATCGATATATTCGCTCTAGAGCCAATAATCAACATTAATTGAGAACGGGCACCATAGAAAATCCGAGGGAAGAACCCACCCAGGACCTTTGGGAATCATTCAAGTTAATGTTTCGCCAGTCCTTACGATGAACTTTACCCAGAGCCACTCTTCGCTGAAGAATGGGTCCCTGTCGGTACTCATTCTCTCCGTGGTTCTATTGGCAGGGATGGCCCCACGGAATCAAAATTCTTGGCCGTCTGTTCCAAATTCTCGGTCATCAGATCGGCAATTTTTTGCGAATCTGAGTCCGCCAGGGTTCTCAAGGCAGTAATCACCTTTTGTTGTATTTCAATGGGAAGATTTTGATTCAGTTTCCGTTTGCCTTCCATCTCGTGAATCTCGATCTTAAAACCGACAATCGCTTCTAACAGGCTTGCGAATTCGGGGTCGTCCAAATGACGAACGATCGGTGAGTCGGGTTCGTAAGCCTTCAGCATAATGCGGATTAACTGTTTCAAGGCCTCTCGATCCGAGAGGACCTCGGCGCGGCCACGGACGTGCACGGCAGTGTAATTCCAAGTAGGTACGCTTCCTTTGGCCTCGTACCACAATGAAGACACAAACGCATGCGGCCCAGGGAATACCACCAACACGTCGCGCTGGTCCAAATCTTTCCAATGGGGGTTAGCTTTGGCCATATGGCTAAGCAAGGCTCCGTGGGCCCCCGAATGCTCATCGATCACAAAGGGCAAATGGGTTGCCTTAAGGTCATCATCATGCGCTGAAAACAAGATACCGAAACGGTGTTGTCTCACCAACCCGAAGAGTTCCTCCGAATCCTTCATTCTAAACGACGCCGGTATATACAGAATAAGCCCCCCTTTAGTGCAGGGGCTAGACCGCGCATGAAAGTCTTGCCGATCTAGCCCCTATCGTCCAAAATCCATTTTGTACAACCTCGCTTACGAACGAAAGGTTCAGCGCGTATTAAGAATACCCCTTCCAAAGAACGTTAGGCGTTCCATGCCAGGGGTTATTCTGAGAAAATATCGCGGGCCCTTCACTATCCACCCCAACGACAGTCCTCGGCCAACAATGTGACGATGAAGCCTACTTTATTGCGCCCGCGACAAGCCCTCCAACAATGTACTTCTGCACCACAATATACAGGATTGCTACTGGGATCACGTTAAGCACAGCCGCTGCCATCAAAAGGCCCCACTCCACCGTCCACAATCCGGTGAACAAGGAAAGAGCAGGGGTCACCAAGCGCATCGCATTACTCGAAACCAGAGTGTACCCAAAGGTGAAACTGCCCCAAGCCAGGACAAAGGCATATACTCCAGTCGCCACAACCGAGGGAAGACTTATCGGCAAGATCACCCGAAACACTAAAGAAACACGACTGCAGCCGTCAATCCGAGCGGCCTCTTCGATGTCCTCGGGGATATTGCTCAAGTAACTTCTGAGAAACCACGTACACACCGGAACTCCGAGCGCCGTATAGGTAATGATGAGTCCAAAGTAGGTGTTGAGCAAATTCATGTCAGACATAATGAAAAAGATCGGAATTACTAGCAGCACAGGCGGCGTCGCCTGGGAGACTAGGAGTAAGCTGCCCAATTGCCGCACTCCGGGCGCTTGGCTCAATCGAACAATGGCGTATGCCGCAAATACGGAGATCGTTAAAGATAGCAAGGTGGTGAAGACCGACACAATCAAACTATTGCGGGCGTACATCAAATACTGGGAGTGTTCTAACACTGTCAGAAAGTTTATCAGGGTCGGCTGCCCAGTAAAAAATGATGGGTGGTCGGTACGAACCTGACTAGCCGGCTTAATCGCTGTCGAGACCATCCAGGCCACCGGAAAGAGGCAATATATTGAGAACAAGCCGAGCAACACATACGTTACCGTGGAAGCAACACGGCGCCTCACCACAAACGACATAAGACCATCCCTCCCGATACCTAAACAAAAAGCATCGCGCTCGCCTCGGGGCAGGCGCAATCCAGAGCATTTCTTAACCAAGCATAGATTACCCAATCGGACGCGGTGCCCTGACCTTCTGCCATATTGCAAAGAGTGCACGTACTATCGCAAACGTAACAAAAAGCAGCAGGATCATGAGCACGGCGAGCGCCGCAGCATCGCCAAAATTGAAGCTTTGAAATGCTTCCTGATAGATTTCAATCGCAGGGGTGGTGGTGGCCGTAATCGGACCCCCAGTCGTCAACAACCAAATGAAACTGAAATTATTGAACACCCACATCACATTTAATCCCACAAGAACAATCGACGCGATTTTCAGATAAGGGAACTTGACCATCCAGAATCGTTGAAAAGCACTGGCTCCATCGATCAAGGCGGCATCAATTTCATCCTTAGGAACGGCTTGCAGACTCGCCAAAAGCATTAAGGTATAGAGCGGAAAACTGCGCCAGATGTTGATAAAGATGATGCTCAACATCGCGAGCGATGGCGTCCCCAGCCAATCCACGGCGGTTGGCATCAACCCGATTTGCTTCAGAAGATAATCCAAAATCCCGTACGATGGGTCCAAGATCCAAGTCCAAACCACCGACGCCACGGCAATAGGCACCAGCCACGGGACAATGATAATCCCCCGAAAAAAGGCTCGTCCTACGATTTTCTGATCCAACAAAACCGCAGTGGTCATCCCCACCGCGTACTCGCCGAGAACTGATCCGAGCGTCCAAACCACATCGTGGCGAACATAGAGCCAAAACGGTTCCGATTGTAGAACGTAGAGATAGTTCTGCCAGCCAACAAATCCATGGGCGGCTGGCAAAAGCAGATTGACCTGGCGAAAGCTCAAGTAGAAGACGTAGACCATAGGCACAAACAGCAACCCAACCAAAAACAAAATCGCCGGTCCAGAAAAAACGTACGCCACGTAATATTCGCGGATAAACGTCCACACCTTGCTTCTACGGAGAACCGAAGGATTCCTCGTCAGGCTCTGGGGTCCGATTCCCATTATGCACATCCTATCTCGGTCATGGTATTTCGATTGGACAGGTGCCCAGAGAGTTCGTTGACCGAGCACCTGCCCCATCGCTTGGTGATCACAGACGGCCTGGTTAAGACCCGTGCGCCATTACTTCTGAGGACTCAATTCTCCACTCGCCTGCAAGTCGTTGTTGACCTGTTGAGACAGCCACAGCGCGGTAGCCTGCGGGGTCTTTTGGTTCAAAACAACATACTGAACGGCATACATCATCTGTTGTTCGATGCTCGACATCGAGACATTAGGAAAAGGTCGACCGGTGTTAATTAACTTAGCAAATCCCAGCCCCCACTTGGTGTTGGGCACTACGTGAACGTTGACCGACTCTGATGGATAGGCTATTTTTTGGGCCGCCGGACTCACCCACCATTTAAGAAACTTCACGATGTCCTTGATATGTTTAGCGCCCTTAAACACGCTCATCGTGTTCACTTCTAAGAAGGTGACTGGCTTGTTGTCTGTTGGCAAAGGAGCAATTGCCACGTTCTTCATCTGTGGATAGTCTTTAAGGGAGTAGGTCGCCATCCATGGCCCCTCTTGGGCCATCGCAATGTTGCCCAGGGCAAAGTTTGAGTCCAGATTCTTCCAGTGCCAGCTTGCTTGCTGCGCGGTAATCAAGCCATCCTTGCGCATCGTCGCATAAAATTGAAACACTGCCGTAGCATCCTTCAACGCCGCGGAATTGGTGGCCCAGATGTTGCGGTATTTGCCATCGGGCATCCGGTTGGCGATGTTGGTCCCCGACTCGACGATATAGGCGAACAATTCTTGGGGCTCGCGAACGCCGGTGCCGGTGATTCCGTAGGGCGCGATCCCTTTTTGCTTTAGTTTCAATCCATCCGCGATCAGTTGGGCCCATGTTTTTGGCGGAGTCGTGATGCCAGCTTTCGCAAAGTCGTTGGTGTGATAGAGCAAAGCGCGGACGTCGGTATATTGCGGCATTGCCATAATTTTACCGTTGATTGTAACCGCTCGCCATACCGCGTTATAGACTTGGCTCTTTCCAGCCCAGCCATTCAGATAGGGCGACAAATTATCTAGGATGTGCATGTCGTAGTACTGAGAAATGAGCCCTGGCAAGGTTACCGCCATGTCAGGCAATTGGTGGGTAGTCGCCGCTAGTGTGACCTTGGTTTGAATCTGACTATACGGCATGACGGTGGGTTGCACTTGAATATTCGGGTTGTTCTTGTTCCA
This sequence comes from Bacillota bacterium, assembly GCA_023475835.1. GTDB lineage: Bacteria > Bacillota > Sulfobacillia > Sulfobacillales > Sulfobacillaceae > JAMCVM01. The sequence continues at coordinate 7,321 of JAMCVM010000187.1, forward strand.
TAGTTGCAACGCATCATACACGGCAACCTCTGAGGGGTCTCCGTTAGCAGCGTTGGGCCACCATAATGTAAGAACCACTTTCTTTGATGCTGATGTAGCTGCAGGCACTCTCATAAACCCTGTGCCGAGGCCCGCCAGGGTAAGCGCTGCGGCTAGTCCTAAAACTGTTGCCTTGCTCTGAACGCGAGGAAATCTTGCCATATATCATACCCTCCCTTGATTTTTCATCGTACGTGAAGCCGTCAGCACATGCATCATCGGCGTTGAACCAGCCGGAGACCTTCTAACGAGTCAAGGCCCAATTCGGATTCAAATTCCCAATCCTATCGATCCGCATGTGCTATCTCATAGATGTCTACTGGCTGATTGTGGTATTTCGGTTCAGCATCATACTACCCAACAAATCTTCAGTGATCAATATGTTTTTAATCATCTGTACATTATTTTTTTATTCCACTCGAATAATGCCTGGTTATAGCGATTGTCATTTAGTCCTAGGATTATTTCCCTGGCTTGTTGGGGCCAACAAGCCACCAGCCTTCCCAAAAGATCGTCCCGGCTCCAAGATGAATCTCTTGGCATCGCAGTCAGTGCGCATCTTTGCCTATTTCTCACAGTCAATCCCGAGTTCTCCGATCGGGGCGCCGATCCTCTCTTCGGTAACCTTTCGCCGAGTGCGCCGAACCCACTCCTCTATCGTGCGCGTTCTAAGCCGTAGAGACAGTTCAAGCTTTTACGTGCCCCTTTCCGAAGATGGCACAGGGATCTAAGACAGCCCCGCAATGACAATTCCATCGTGATATCATTAAACCTAGACTCAAGAGTGACTCGAATTTCCTCCGATTTTTTAGACGGTGGCGCGATGATGGTCACAGCGGTTCATGGCCTTTCAGGTGAAGGCGGCCCTGGCGACAGGAGCAGGGATAAGGTCTTTTAGTCAGGAATGCCTGATGGCCTGTGGCAAAAATCTCTTCATCACTACTAAGCAATTGATATGTACAACGAGATCCCATATTGTCTACAATAGGATGCGTAAGTGCGGATTCAAGTAAAGAGATCGTCTGACCGCGGTGGTCCGGGGTCAGATAACGAATCGGCCGGTAGCCGGACGAAGAGAGGAAAGGGTTTTTTATTTGGGAGACACATCATTCGTGCACAATCAAGGAGGAGGGAAGGAGGTGGCGGAAAAGGACTTAGCCAAATATCGCCAGGTGGAAGAAGGCGTCCGCCAATGGATCAAAAGCCATGAACTTCGCTCAGGCGATCGCCTGCCTACGGAGGCGAAAATGGCAGATGACTTTGGCGTCAGCCGACTGACAGTCCGCCACGCGATTGGCAACTTGGTGCACGCTGGCATGTTGTCGCGGGTGCAAGGACGGGGTACCTTTTATCTTGGCGAAAGCTCAGATGTGGCACCGACCAAGCTCATCGGAGTGGTGGTCACGTATATGAACGACTACATTTTCCCGAGCATCATTCGTGGCATCCAGCAATGTCTGGATCTTGAAGGCTATGGCCTGTTGCTCTTTTCCACCGGAAATGACCCCAACAAAGAACGTCTGGCGATTAAAGCGCTAGCAGACCGTCACGTCGATGGGCTCATTGTTGAACCGAGTCGGAGCATGCTTCCCAACGCGAACCTGACCCGATTCTTAGCACTCACGGAAGAGGGCTTTCCCATCGTAATGGTGAACGCTGGCTACGATGGTCTCAGCGTGCCTACGGTCCAAGTGGATGATGTCCGCGGTGGCCAGCTGGCGGCAAATCATCTGGCCGATCTCGGCCATCAACGCATCGGGCTCATCGTCAAGATGGATGACAAACAAGGCATTCGCCGTATGCAAGGGTTTTTATCGGCCATCACGGAAAGGAAAATAGGCTTTCATGCGGAATGGTGCCAATTTTTTACCACCGAGAGCAAAGGCGTGGTCGCGGACCAGTATGCGCAGCGGATAGCTTCTCTAGATCCGAAAGAACGACCGACCGCGGTGTTTTGCTATAACGACGAGATTGCGGTCAACCTGATTTCCCGGCTCTATACTCACCATCTGCGAGTTCCTGAAGATCTTTCCGTAGTCGGCTACGACGATTCCGACCTGGCTCGCGCCGTAGCCATGGGCTTAACCACCGTGATCCATCCCAAGGCGGCACTGGGGCAACGCGCAGCCGAAATGATTCTAGCGCGCATTGGTCAGCAAGAAATCCAAGACTACGTGTTTTCGCCGACGCTCATCGAACGAGGCACCACTATCGCGCGAACCCCCATCTCCATCACGGTATGATGACCGCGTCCAGCAACCGTTTAGGACGAAAGAAAGGAGCTTCATGGTGCCTGAACCGATTCAAGCAAGAATGCACGTCCATCCAGTCACTTCACACTGGGTCGATCCCCGGCTGTTTGGTTCGTTTGTGGAACATCTAGGCCGAGTGGTCTACTCTGGCATTTACGAACCTGACCATCCGTCTGCCGATGTTGACGGATTTCGCGCCGATGTGATGGAATTAGTACGCCAACTCGGCATCTCGGTCATCCGCTATCCAGGCGGCAATTTTGTCTCGGGCTATCGCTGGGAAGATGGCGTCGGTCCTGTGGCAGATCGCCCACGCCGTCTCGACCTCGCTTGGCATGCCTTAGAACCCAATCTCGTTGGCATCAATGAGTTTTCAAAGTGGGCAGGGAAGGTAGGCTCCCAGGTGATGGCCGTCGTTAATTTGGGCACCCGGGGCGTAGACGCCGCCCGCAATCTGGTAGAATACGCCAACCACGCCGGGAATACCTATTGGAGCGAACTTCGCAAGCATCACGGAGTCCTCGAGCCTCATCAGATTGGGCTCTGGGGTCTCGGTAATGAAATGGATGGCCCCTGGCAAATCGGTCACAAGTCTGCCACCGAATATGGCACTTTGGCCCGGGAAGCTGGTCGGGCCATGAAAGCCGTCGATCCGACCATCGAACTGGTCGTCAGCGGAAGTTCCGGTCCCAATATGGCCACCTTTCCCGAATGGGATGCCACCGTCTTGGACCTCGCCTATGACACGGCCGACTATTTGGCCTTACATGTCTATTACGGCAATCCTGAACAAGACACGTTGAATTTCTTAGCCAAGTCCATGGATCTTGACCGATATATCGAGTCGGCCGTTGCCACCGCCGATTTCGTTCAAGCTAAACGGCGGAGCAAAAAACGTATAAACCTTTCGTTGGACGAATGGAACGTCTGGTTTCATAGTCACGGTGAACCGTCTCCTACCGAATGGGAAGTGGGAAAGCCCCGATTAGAGGACATTTATACCCTGGAAGATGCGCTTTTGGTGGGCTCCCTGCTGCTGTCTCTGCTACGCCATGGCGACCGAGTGAAGATTGCCTGTTTAGCGCAATTAGTCAACGCCATCGCCCCCATCATGACCGTGTCTTCAGGCCCGGCCTGGCGCCAGACAATTTATTTCCCTTTTGAACAAGTGTCGCATTTTGGCCGCGGCGAAGTGCTGTTCTCGGAAACCAGCTCTCCCACCTATGCCTCCCGCCAATTTGACACGGTCCCTTATCTGGATGCGGTTGCGGTGCTCGATCGGCAAAGCGGGATGCTTACCCTATTCGCGGTCAACCGCTGCCCCGACCAAGCCATGGCTTTATCCCTTGACCTTGCCGGGCTCACCCCGCTCTCGTCCATCGAGCACTGGATCACCACTGGGGACAGAGCCGATGTCAGTAATTCGCCCGTGTCTGAACCTATCCGGCCGGTGAAGAGCGCCCCGATTGCCCTAAACGGCAACCAGGCCTCGATAAGGCTTCCTGCACTGTCGTGGAACGTGTTACAGATAAAGATCCAGTCGTGAGTCGCCTCGGAGTTGGTGAATACCCCATCGTGATCCAGCTTGTATGTCAGTCCAAGCCTAGCGTATTTTTAGTTCCACCGTTTGAGAACGCCCGAAAGGAGCTTTTATCGTGTCGGTGACCCGTGCTTCTGAACCTCTCCCTCATCCACCATCCCTTTCTTCTATCGCCATCGGAGTGGATTACGGCACCGAATCTGGCCGAGTCCTAGCCCTCGATTTAGCTAAAGGAACCGAGGTTGCCCGATCGGTGATTGTGTACGGTCATGGTGTCATGGACCGCGAACTCGACGGCGTGACCCTGCCGCCGGACTGGGCCTTGACCCATCCCCAAGATTATCTCGATGTGCTCCATCAAGGCATCCCTGAGGTGCTGGCCCAGGGCAACATCCGAGCCCAGCAGGTGGTCGCCGTAGGCATCGATGTCACCGCCTGTACGGTGCTTCCGGTCGACGCCAGCGGCAGCCCACTTTGCTTCTCGCCCGAGTGGAAGAAGCGTCCTCACGCCTGGCCCAAACTGTGGAAGCATCATGCCGCACAGGCTATTGCCGACCGGATGACGGAGGTCGCCCAAACCCGCGGAGAAAGCTTTTTGGCACGTTATGGAGGACGTCTCTCCTCCGAATGGTATTTTCCCAAACTGATTCAAATCTTTGAGGAAGATCCCGAAGTTTATCACGCCATGGCCCGCTTCATCGAAGTCACGGACTGGCTGGTCTGGTACTTAACCGGGCACGAACGCCGATCATCCGGGGTCGCTGGCTACAAGGCGCTGTGGTCAGAGACCGAAGGGCTCCCTTCCCGCGATTACTTTACTGCGGTGAACGCTGCCTTTGACAGCCCCTTAGCAAAATTGGGAACTCAGTTCTATCCGCTGGGCACTCCAGCCGGCACCATTCGGCCCGATCTGGCCCCAGACTTGGGGCTAAGCCCGGAGACCTCGGTCGCGGTAGGCAATGTCGATTCGATGGTGGCCGCTCCCGCTGTGGGTCTCGAGGGCCCTGGGGCATTGGTCATGGTCATGGGCACATCGATTTGCCATCTCACTGTCACCGAACATGAAGTGCGTCTTCCCGGCATTACTGGGGTAGTCAAAGACGGCGTGCTCCCGTCTTGGTACGGCTACGAAGCGGGCCAGGCTGCGGTGGGAGACATGTTTGCTTGGTTCGTGCAGCAGGCCGTGCCCAGTGCCTACCAGGACGCGGCTAGAACGGCGCACCTATCTTTGTACGAATACTTAGAAAGCCTTGCCCAAGATCTTTCCCCTGGCGAAAGCGGACTGATGGCCCTCGATTGGTGGAATGGCAACCGCAGTATTCTCGGCGACGCTGATCTTGAGGGGGCTCTCATCGGGCTTAGCTTGGCGACTCGGCCCGAAGAAATCTATCGGACGTTATTGGAATCGGTGGCCATGGGCACCCGGATCATCGTGGACAACTTCAGTGAACACGGCGTCCCCATCACCCGCTTGTTGGCTTGCGGGGGACTCCCGCTCAAAAGCCCACTCTTAATGCAAATCTATGCCGATGTCACCGGCCTTCCCGTCCTGGTCTCCGATTCTGAGGAAATCCCAGCCCGAGGATCTGCCATCTTTGGAGCGGTCGCGGCTGGCCACGATCGCGGAGGATTTGCGTCCTTGGGCGAAGCCAGCCGGATGCTGGCCGCTCCGATCCGCACCCGATATGCGCCCACACCTGAGGCTCACGCGGTCTATCAAGAAATTTATGCCATCTACCGCGAGCTGTATCAACAGTTGGGGACGACGTCCTCAGAATGGATGCATCGCTTAAAAGCGATAAGGCTTCAAGCTCATCGCCCACGATATCGTAAGGGGGAATCACTGTGAAACAGACGGCCGACAAATTTTGGTTTGTTACTGGCAGTCAGCATTTATACGGCCCCGAGACCCTGAGTCAAGTCAGTCAACAGTCTCGCCAAATCATTCAAGCCCTGGCTCAGCGGGCGACCTTGCCTTATCCCTTGGTGGACCATGGCGTGCTGACCACATCGGACGCCATTCGCCGCCTCTTTTTAGAGGCGAACGCGGATGACTCCTGTGCGGGAGTCGTGGTCTGGATGCACACGTTTTCCCCGGCCCAGATGTGGATAGCCGGGCTTTCGTCTAACCGCAAGCCGCTCTTGCATTGGCATACCCAATTCCATCGCGAGATTCCTTGGGATCGCATCGACATGGATTTCATGAATCTCAACCAAGCGGCTCACGGAGATCGCGAATTTGGCTTCATGAGCACCCGGATGAAGGTGCCACGCAAGGTCGTCGTCGGTCATTGGCAGGACAAGGATTCAGCCCGACGCATCGGATCGTGGATGCATGTGGCCGTAGGCTGGAGCGAAAGCCAACACCTGCGCTTAGCGCGCTTCGGCGATAACATGCGGAATGTGGCGGTGACCGAAGGGGACAAAGTCGAAGCGGGAATTCGCCTGGGCTGGAGTGTTGAGGGTTTTGGGGTAGGCGACCTCGCCGAGCGCGTGCTTAAAATATCCCAAGCCGAGGTCGCTGCCCAAATGGATCGCTACCACGAGCGCTATGTCATTGCCGAGGGGGTGCGGCAGGACGCCTTTAAAATGGACCAAGTCCGTGGCCAAGCCCGCATTGAGTGCGCCATCCGCTCCTTTCTTGAGGAAGGTCATTTTTCTGCGTTCACCACCACTTTCGAAGATCTCCACGGGTTAGACCAACTCCCAGGCTTGGCCGCGCAAGACCTAATGGCCGACGGCTATGGCTTTGGTGCTGAAGGTGATTGGAAAACGTCCGGTCTCCTTCGAGTCCTCAAAGTGATGGCCCGAGGCCAGGCAACATCTTTTATGGAAGACTACACCTATCACCTGGTTCCAGGCGAAGAGCGTGTCTTAGGCGCCCACATGCTGGAGGTATGCCCTACCATTGCTTCTGGTCCGCCTCGGGTGGAAGTCCATCCGTTATCCATCGGAGGAAAGTCGGATCCGGCGAGGCTCGTCTTCGATGGCCGACCCGGCTCAGCCCTGACCGTGAGTCTTGTTGACCTCGGACATCGGTTCCGGTTGGTGGTCAACCAAGTGGAAGCTTATGCCCCCGACCACCCTATGCCCAACCTGCCCGTGGGACGGGTGTTATGGCGTCCCTACCCATCATTAACCGAAGCTGCTGAGGCTTGGATCTATGCCGGCGGGGCCCATCACACGGTATTTACTTATGCCGTGAGCCCCGAACAGATCGAAGACCTGGCTACCCTGTTTGGTCTCGAGTCCGTGGTTATTGGACCCCAGTCCTCGGTCTCTCAAATACGACAGCAACTCCAGTGGGGAGAAAGGGTGTGGGGTTGTTGAAGGAGGGACCGCTGGTTTGGACCATCCCATCCATCCCCTGCCCCTGTGGGCGTTCCCATGCCGTGTCCGTGGAAACCTTAGCGATCGGCGAAAACGCCCTAGACGATCTCCAACGGTTTCTGCTCGACCGGAATATTCGCTCTGTCTTAGTCCTCGATGACGGTCATACTGGTCCCATTTTGGGCGACCTTGTGCAGAAAACCTTGTCCGACGCGGGTATCGCGGTGGCCAGTCTGCGCTATCCCGCAAGCGATCATCTCCGTGCGGACCACGAGGCCCTGGCCGCCGCCTCCCAGGCCATCCGGGTCCACCACCCTGTAGAGTTGGTCGTGTCGGTGGGAAGCGGCACCTTGACCGACATTGCTCGCTATGCCAGCTATCTCGCCGACCTCCCGTTTGTGGCGGTAGCCACGGCCCCGTCGGTGGATGGGTATGCCTCCACCGTAGCCGCACTGCAATTCGACGGAGTCAAGGTCACCAAACCGGCTCTGGCCCCCATCGCCATCTTTGCCCTCCCGAGCATCCTGGCCGAAGCCCCCTGGCCGATGATCCAATCCGGCTTCGGGGATTTGGCGGGAAAAATCAGTGCCTTAATGGACTGGAAACTTGCGCGCACGCTCTACGCGGAGAGTTGGTGCGACGCTGCCTATCAGGTGGTCTCAAAGTCGCTCGCAAGACTTTTCGCAGCGGCCGACGGCTTGGCTAAAAGAGACCCCGAGTCGGTCTCCATACTCTTCCGAGGTCTGGTCCACTCGGGCATGGCCATGGCGATGATGGGCAACTCGCGCCCCGCTAGCGGGAGCGAACACCACCTCTCCCACTACTGGGACTTCGTCACCTATCAAGGCCGAAGACCCTATATCGCCCATGGCCTGCAAGTGGGCTACGCCGCCCATTTCATTCTCGACCTATACCGAGAACTACCCTACCTCGGGCCTTTAAAGTCCCCGGTCCTGCCCGTGTTCGACGACGCCTGGCAGGCTGAAATCCGAATGCGATGGGGGATTGGCGCCAATGACATCTTGCGGGAACAAACGGCCAAGCTCGAATGGCTCAGGCTTCGCCAGACCCCGGATCGATTCCAGGGGTCTGATGGCGCGACCATACGACAGGCTCTCGCTCCCGAATTCGAACAGATCGAGACCACGAAAAGGGTTTTGATCCAAATGGGCATCAGCCATGCACTCGGCCAATTCGGGGTCTCGACCCCCATTCTGGTTGAGTCCTTGAACCACGCCCATGAAGTGCGAGCGCGCTATACCATTTTAGATTTCTTTCGCGGCCAGGGGCGGTTAGGCCCGTGGTTAGATCGCGTGTTAGAACGATTCCCTGCGTCATAACCTCGGTTCAGACGCTGGTGTCTGCACCAGAAAAGAGAGATCACCCATGCTGAAAGCGCTAAAAGAGCAGGTATTGGAAGCCAACCTGGCGTTGCCAAAAAGCGGTCTGGTTACGCTTACTTGGGGGAATGTCAGTGGCATCGATGAAAATCGCGAACTCATGGTGATTAAGCCCAGCGGAGTGGCCTACGACCAATTGAAGCGAGACGACCTAGTCGTCCTCAGGGTCCAAGATGGAGAGATCGTTGAGGGAACTTTACGCCCTTCGTCTGACACTCCTGCTCATCGCGTCTTATATCAAGCTTTCACGAACATCGGCGGCATTGTCCACACGCACTCACCCTGGGCCACCGCCTGGGCCCAAGCCGGGTTGCCGTTACCCATGCTTGGCACTACCCACGCCGACTTTGCCCGCGGACCGATCCCCTGCACACGCGATCTCGATGAAGCCGAGGTTACAATCGACTTTGAGGCCCACACCGGGCTTAGCATCGTACAAGTGCTGGAACGCGATCAGTACCAAGACATTCCCGCCGTCCTCGTCAAAGGTCATGGACCGTTTTGTTGGGGCAAAGATGCGATGGGCGCCGTGACCCAAGCCATTATTTTAGAAGAAGTGGCGAAAATTGCTCATCGCACTTTAGCTTTAAATCCTGGGGCGGTCTTAAATCCGGCGATCGCCGACCGCCACTTTAGCCGTAAGCATGGGCCTAAAGCCTACTACGGACAAGCGCCCGAGACTTCCGATTAGCACCCTCGGCCGCTTGACGCGTCAATGCGCAGATACGGTACCGGCCCCATTCTTTGATAGGAGATTGGAAACGATGGCTCTGAAGACGATTACACCCGTACCATTGAACCACGCGCACTTGGACTCAGGGTTTTGGCAGATTTGGCGCGACCGAGTGCGAACGCACACCATAGCCTACCAGTGGCAGGCCTTAAACGATGCCATCCCCGGCGCAGAACCCAGCTATGCCATAGAAAACTGGCGGATCGTGGCGGGAGAACAATCCGGTGAGCATCACGGCTTTGTCTTTCAAGATAGCGACTTATTTAAATGGCTGGAAGCGGTGGGCCTGTTTTTACAAGACCAACCCGATCTGGCCTTAGAAGCGAAGGCCGATGGGGTCATCGATTTGTTGGCGCGAGCTCAGGCGCCCGATGGCTATCTAAATTCCTTCTACCAACTCCACCCCTCGCGACCGCGTTGGAGCAACTTGCGCGATGACCACGAACTGTATTGTGCTGGCCACCTCATGGAGGCGGCGGTGGCATACCAAGCCGCCACGGGTAAAACGACCCTATTGGACATAGCCTGCCGTCTAGGTGACCATCTTTGCCGCCACTTTGGTCCAGCCCCCGATCAAGTCCGCGGGTATTCAGGTCATCCCGAAGTAGAACTGGCGCTGGTTAAGTTATATCGGGCCACGGGCGAACGGCGGTATCTCGACTTGGCCCGATTTTTCGTTGAGGAACGAGGAAAAAGTCCTCTATTTTTTTCCCAGGAAGCCGCATTGCGAGGCGATCAGAACCCATTTAATCCTTCCTATTTTCAAGCCCATGCGCCCCTATCCGACCAAGCCGAAGCCCGAGGCCACGCGGTTAGAGCCATGTATCTCTTTTCGGGTGCCACTGACGTGGCCGTCGAAAGTGAGGATGAGACGGAGCGAACCTCCCTGATGACCGCACTCGTCCGATTATGGCAAAACGTCACCCAACGGCGGATGTACGTTACCGGAGGAGTCGGTTCTTCGGCCTACGGCGAAGCCTTCACCATCGATTATGATTTACCTTCCGACCGAGCCTATACCGAAACCTGTGCCGCCATCGGGTTGGTCTTTTGGTCACAGCGCATGCTAGCCCTCGAGGGCCAAGGCCAATATGCGGACATCTTGGAACGGGCACTTTATAACGGCGTATTAAGCGGGATATCGACCAGTGGCGATCGATTCTTTTACGTCAATCCGCTGGAAGTTTGGCCTGAAGCGGTAGCTGCACGTCATGACTTGCACGCGGTAAAAGTCGAGCGTCAGCCGTGGTTCGGCTGTGCCTGTTGCCCGCCTAATCTCGCTCGACTTCTGGCCGATTTACCGAAGTATCTTTACGGAACCTTAGACGACCAATTATTTGTTCACCTGTATGCTGCGTCTGAGGTCCGCACGGTGGTCGCGGGTACCCCGGTCATTGTACGTCAAGACACCGAGTATCCATGGGAGGACAGGATTGACTTCACCGTTTCCCCGGAGGACGAAAGAACCTTCACGCTCCGACTACGCATCCCCGACTGGGCGGAAGCCATGGAGGTCTCCATCAACGGCCAGGTGACTGATGGGCCGATCACGGATGGCTACCTGGCCCTGACGCGGAGGTGGCGACCAGGAGACCGGGTCCGCTTGGTGCTTCCTATGCTGGTTCGCCCGATCTATGCGCATCCCGGCGTTCGAAGCATAGGCGCTGAAGTAGCGCTGGCTCGCGGCCCTATCGTCTACTGTTTCGAATCCGTGGACAACGGCAGCAATTTGGGAGCACTCTTTGTCGACTCTACGCCCTCGCATTGGGTGGCGGAGTGGGAGGACGACATTGCGGGCGGGGTGGTGGCCCTAAAAGGACCCGGGCAGCGGGCAACCCCTCAAGCCGGCGACCCTCTCTATCACCATCAGCCCTGGCCCGTCGAAGACACCCGGCTTCGAGCCATTCCCTACTACGCTTGGGGCAATCGTGGTGTTGGCGAAATGCGGGTATGGATGCATATCGGGCACGTTCAAGGAAGTTAGCCAAATCCTTTAAAGACGTGAACAGGAGGAAAACCATGGCATTGATGAAACCTGAGAGCCCTCCGATGGGATGGAACAGTTGGGATTGCTACGGAGCTAGTGTGACCGAAGAGGAAGTAATGGGGAATGCTGAATATATGGCCTCCCACCTGCGGTCGCATGGCTTTGAATACGTCGTGGTCGACATCCAATGGTATGAACCGGAGGCTGATGGCTCGCGCTACCATCCATTCGCTCCTCTGCAGATGGACGAATGGGGCCGTCTCATCCCCGCCGTCAACCGGTTTCCTTCCGCAGCCTCGGGTCAAGGGTTTGGCCCGTTAGCCGATCGAATCCACGACCTGGGTCTTAAATTCGGGATCCATCTAATGCGAGGAATTCCGCGTCAAGCGGTTCATTTGAATACCCCAGTATTCGGACATCCGACCATCAAGGCACGCGACATCGCGCTGCCCCACTCCGTCTGTCCTTGGAATTCCGACATGTATGGCCTCAATCCCCACCAGGTGGGTGCTCAGGCGTACTATGATTCCCTGTTTGCGCTTTATGCCTCATGGGGTGTGGATCTTGTCAAGGTGGATGACATTGCTTGGTCGAGACTATTTGGATACCACGGTCAAGAAGTTGAGATGATTCACCGCGCAATTGATGCTTCGGGCCGTGGCATGGTGCTAAGTCTGTCTCCCGGTCCCAGTTCAATTGCGGAGGCGGTCCACCTGCAAGACCACGCCACAATGTGGCGTGTTTCTGACGACTTTTGGGATCAGTGGCCTCAACTGCGTGAAGCATTTGACTTCACTGCCGCGTGGGCCACTTTTCAACGTCCCGGATCGTATCCTGATCTCGACATGCTTCCACTTGGCCACTTAGCCCTTCGTTCCACCGAAACCGGCGTCGGCCAGCGTTGGACGCGTTTTACCCCTGACGAACAGCAAACCATGGTCAGTCTTTGGGCCATCACTCGATCGCCTCTGATGATCGGCGGCGAATTGAGAGATAACGATGCCTGGACTCTTTCATTGCTTACCAATGACGAGATCTTATCGATGCATCGCCAAGGCTATGGCGCGCGCGAAATTTTTCGAGACAGTCAAGGATGCGTGTGGCTCTCTCGACATCCAGACGGAGTGTCTTATTACCTGGCACTGTTTAACTGGGCCAACGAGAGTCGAGAGATGGCGATACCGTGGCCCGCTAATGACCAGGGTAGGCCGACCCGGGGACGAAATCTGTGGAAGCAGCAATCCGAATCCTGGACCGGGGAGACTGTCACCGTCAATCCTCACGGGGTGCTTGTGCTATGGATCGTGCCCGAACCTTGACCGATACCCTCAGGCCACCACCAGAGCACTGATCCATAGAACCGCCCGATATCATCCAAGTCATGGTTCTACCGACCAATCCATCCGATGCACGCATGCGACCTCAAGAGCAAAGGAGCCTACCGGGCAACCACGGCAGGCTCCTTTGTTTGAGTGCGGGCTGACCTAATTTGGCAACGAGGCGACAAACTTCAGATCTTCCTTAAGCTGCTCCGTCGGCTCCAATGAGGCATGATACCACCCTTTGGTCTCAGCAATCCGCGCTAGCTGACCCTGGGCATTCAAACACCGATTCAACGAACCTTGAAAAAATCCACGCAGTTCGGGGCTCGAACTGTCTAAGCAAACCATGGTCAATAAGCTCGAATCGGTCTTAGCCATTGCCATGAGATCAGCGGCAATGGTCGCGTCAGCCATGGAAACCTGTGCCGTTCCCAAATTTATGACCTCCTAAGGGGTGATTTGATGCGCCCAAGTTTCCAACTGCTGGACTTCTTGGGTAGACGCCGTGATTTCTTGGGCAAGGAAACGCTTCAGTTCGGCGTCCTGAATCATGGGTTGCATCATCCGCATCTTGGTCAAACCGAGTGCTCGACAACGCAGAGCTTCGTGCACACCAATGGTTTCGTGGGCAGTAAATCCCGTTTTCGTGGCCATTTGTTTTTGCCTCCTTTCCGATCCAAAGCTAATGTGTACCTCAGGACGGCTCAGAAGTCAGGAAATATGATCCAGTAACGGCATAAAAGCCGAGATGTGCAATTGGATTTAGCTGTCTTTGGTATTTGACCAGCCAAGGCAGACTTCCTCTTATTGATTTATCGAATGCACCGTAAAACCCCTAGCTTTAGCTATGGGGATATAAGGCGCTCGCCGTCAGGCGAAATTTTGTCTGTGTAATACCATGTCTTGGTCACTGCGTACTATACTCACGTTGTGTTCGCCCTTTGAAAATTGGATCCGTTGGCGGTTGTCTCCCGCAATCGTGGGAGACGTAAAATGTATCGCGTCGTCAAGACCAAACGTAAACAGGATTCGGCGAACCAAGGTGGTTAGCGAAGTCTAACCATCACGTCAAGTCACCAGAGACCTTCGGGCGACTGGATAGCGGGTGTTTGGCTCACCCTTTGCGAGTAAAGCTCACGTGCGTGGGTTCCTCGTAAGAATCCCCCGCCTTTAGGCGTGGGGAGTGTCAACATGAACATTCACACCCATTTCCTTTAGAGTGGATTTGGGAGGGATGCCACGATGGAATTAGTCATTCATCCGCAACGGCTCCGCCTTCCGGGTGCCCTTTTTTCACCTCAAGCGATCACGTAATGCGAGCCTAATTTGGCCAAATAAAGTGAGACTTGACACGAATGGTCCCTCACGATCGAACGCGCCCGTTGCCTTTCACACCACTCGCATCCCCCGTCACGAGGATCTATGATACGACGCAATGCGATAACCAATCACGTATCGTGGCCATCGTCTCCGGATCGAGGGGGACGCCATCGGCGTTATAGCGCAACATCACCTCACCCGGCACCAATTCCGAGCGGTCCTGAGGCTCATACTTGAGGACGTGATTGGCGTTCTGGGGAAACACCATCGTAATATGCGGCTGCCCCCGCGAGGCCATCAACAAAGGCGCCCCATCGGCCTGCCAATCCACCTGGATATCCTTTTTCCCAATGACAATCAGGACCGGCACCGTCATCTCTGCCAGCAGGGGAACCGCATTGGCTTTCCACAACTCGCGGGAAAACGGCAAATTAGCCGGAGACTCCAACGCCGCAATCAAATTTTTCACCTCATCGGGTAGAGCGGGGTCAGGATTGGCCGCCTCGCCCGCTTCGAACCGTTCGGCCGCTGCATCATAGAGCGCCAAGAGACCGGCTCCGTTCGGAACCGTCGTCGCTTGCGCGGCCACTTGCGCGGCCAGTTGCGATCGCGCCACCTCCCCCACGGGGCGCCCGGGGGGAGCGGCCAATATGATGCCCACCAGGGGTACTGCGGGATTGCCCAGCTGGTAGTGGAGGACGTGTAGCGTCCCTTCACTATTACCGAGTCCGAAAATCTGATCGCCACGAATGTCCGACATCGCCGCCAAGAAATTCACCGCCCCGGCGTACTCTTCGGCGTGCGATTGCATGCTCAAAGACCCCATCAACACCCGAAGGTTTTCCAACGCATGAGGCCCCGTCACCCGTTTGTCGTAACGTAATGACGCGAATCCCGCCTGGGCCAACTCCGCGGCAATCAAGGGGGCACTCCCGTTGGTTCCGGGCAGTAACGGTGACGTCCAATCCCGATTGGTCGGGCCACTCCCGGCCGCCATGACGACCGCTGGGAAGGGCCCAGTCCCATCTGGCGTCACCAGGGTGCCATCCATAATGGTGGGGCCTAACGACCATTGCACCGTGATACTTTGGACCATATTCTCAAGTCCTCTTTCGTTTATCCCACGTTTCGCACCCCCATATATTGGGGATAAACATTGGTTTTAATCCCAACATGTTGCGCTTCCCAAATATTCCCGATCAATATATAGTCTGATGATCATGGCGCGATACAATATCTAGGGCTAAGGATGCGAAACGTGGGTTTGTCGGTTCACCCAACGTGCGTTCTCATCTAGCCTTGGGTCCCTGAGCCTCGTCCATCCCGACGCACTTCATGGGACCGCCTCAGGGTTCTTAAGGGACCTCATGAGCCGGTTCCAACATCACCGCCGTGCCATACACCATACGCCATAATTTCGCTCATGGTTTGACCGATCTCAGACGAATCAAACCATTGCTCTAATTAATGCGTCAGGGAAGCTTTGAATCTAATAACAGCAAGGCCGTGATCGGGGACTATGTGACTCACGTTCGTCCCATGTTCACTGTGGATTTTGTGGTGCTGGCCAGAAATGCCACAGGCCGGCAAAGCGATCAGCGCCTTTGGGAATCATGCAGAGACTCATACACGTCGCGGGCTAAATGCCGGACGTTGTCGTCGGTGGGAAATGCCCCCTCCTGGACAGCGGTCACGTACGCTGCGAATGCCTCCCGCATCGCGTCACCGACATGGGCGAACTCGCGTGAATGACGAAGTGCCATCGGAGTGATCCCGAGCATGTCATGCACGATTAACACTTGCCCGTCGGTGTACCGACCGGCGCCAATGCCGATGGTCGGGATGGTGACTTGTTCGGTGATAAAGCCACCGAGCTCTTCCGGCACCAACTCCAAGACGAGCAGGTGAAGGCCGGCTTGCTCGAGTTGAAGTGCCTCATGGTATAGTTTGGTGGCCGTTTCTCGGGTCTTTCCTTGGACGGCAGCCTTCTCGTGATACTGGGGGTTGTATCCCAAATGACCACACACCTCAAATTGATGCTCCCGCAAGGCTTGGACGACCTCAGGCTGAAACCCCTCGAATTTGACCCCGTCGGCACCTGCGTCCCGCAACTGCAGGGCGGTTTCCAATGCCATGGTCGGGGTCTGATAGGTCCGGTAGGGCATGTCAGCCAGCAAATAGGATTGATGGACGCCACGCCGAACCGCCTTCAGATGATGGAGAACATCCTGAAGCGACACGGACACTTCGCGGTCATAGCCCAACACATTGGTTCCCAGGGAATCCCCGACGAAGAGGATATCCACACCGGCGGCATCTTCCAGCACGGCGGTCGGATAATCGTAGCACGTGAGCATCGTAATTTTCTCGTGACGCCGCTTCTTCTCCTGGAGGTAAGCCATGTCTTTGAGCACAACCATCATCCCCCTATTCGACTAATTTAATCCACTGTACCATGCCATGTGCGACGGAGAGCGTCGCGTCAATCCATATGTGAACATTCCGTTTGATCGCGAACGAGTCCCAGACGACGCCGGCGACAGATACGTCCGGGTAGAGGGGTGCCCCTCAATGTCGTCAGGTTTAGGACTCGGCCACCGCCGCCCCCCGAAGGTCGCCCTCTAAACTCGCTAATGGTGGGCTCCAAGTCTCCACACTTCCTCCGGCGAAACGCCGTCCCGACGACGGATCCTGCAAATCGGCACTCCCACGAACGACACGGGCTGTTCCTCCGATATCAACTCGTGGGGTCCCTTCATTCCAGGACATACGCCCCCGTTGATGATTCGTTACCCAATGTAAGGCGCTGACTACATCGGTATTCCCGAGATGCCGAACACTATTTTGAACGCTTGACGATGCTTTTTCGTCCTCTTCAAGCCCTCGTTACTACTGAAAATCCAAACGGTCTTGCCCATCCAGAAACGAAAATAAATACCGTCAATCCGACGGAAACGCCGGATTCCCATGACCTCGTTCTCCGTTCCATCGGGATACTCAACTTCTGTTCGCACCCACCACGTATTTCCGATTCCCATTTCTACATACTGCTTCATCCCGGACTCCAAATTGGTGATTGGCTATCCAGTTCCCTTGCGAATAGATGCACACGACAATTCGGCTTTGGCACTAATCGGGGCAATCGCCAGACCCGTCGCCGATAATTACTCACCCGTCGCTCTCCCCCATGAGTTCCTCTAAGCGTTGCGTAATACCAGTTCGCATGGTGCCATGGAGCGCTTCCGTATATTGCAGCGTCGGCATGCGCCACATTTCGTTGGGATACCGCCACACCGGACGCTGCCTCCGTTCGTCAGGTTCCCAGGCGTAGCGGGGAAAGATATGCGCGTGAAGAAATTCATCCGAGTTGCCATAAATCGCGTAATTCATCCGCCAAGGCTGGCACACATCGGCCACCGCCTGCCCCAAGAGCGCCATGTCGGCCAAATATTGGGTACGGTCAACAACCGAGAGATCTTCGAGCGCATTCACCTTCGGATAGGCTAACAACACGCAGTAACCCGGTAGAAATTGGGTGTCACCGATGACCGCATAGCCGCTTTTCATTCGGGCCAGCACCATCGGATTCTCTCCGCGTTCTATCGCCCCAAATCGATCCTTTTTCCATTCGTCAGTCATCAGTAATCCGCCCTTTCATGGACCTTCCCTTAACATCAGCGAGCCTTCGGAGACGCTTCACCCTATCACGATATATCAATCCAGCGGAGCCGCGTCGCAATGCAATTTTTCGACAGTCTTAGGGCCTACTCCTGCCCGTTATAATGCTCCCAGATCCTTGTATTCTGGAAGCATTATAACGGAATCCGGAACCTGCGTCATTCTTCACGCGATCATTGCAGCTGTGAAGAATGAAGGCGTAGTTTGAAGCCGCTACCGGGGGGCATTTCTATAAATTCTAAGAGAACTAGGACTTGGAGGGTGGCTCAGACTTCCCCATCGTGCTGGATGGCACGCTATGCCCGAAGGGCATAGTGATGATGGGCATAGGGTAGCGTCCCGGTGAAAACGCCGTCATTCTCCGGGCGAAACTGTCGTTTTTTCTATTCACTTGACTCGCGAGTTCGGGGTGC
>JAMCVM010000187.1:25469-26522 GCA_023475835.1 Bacillota bacterium
GGCGGCATCGGTCCAGGTCTCGACACACTGAACGAAATGGAGCAAGGTATTGCGCCACTTTTGGGGTTCCGGATCGTACCCGGCATAGGGCAGCTGATTGACCCACCCGATCGTCTGCATCGATCCCCCCATGGCGCCTTCACGGTGTTATGGCGCTCGAGTGTGTGCATCCGCCGCGCATCATCCTGCCAGATCGGCAGATTCCCGGCTTTGAGCACGATCATAAAATCCCAACGGTACGCCCGCAGGAGCGCAAATAGCGGCCCATTGGGAAATCAGCCGTCGGCGAGGAGGGTCAGCGGGAGTTTGGGAAACCGCTCGCTTAACCGTTTGGCCAACCGATGGAAGGCTTTGCATTCCGACGCTTGTTGGGTCTCCTCCGTGGGCTCCTCGGAATTCGCACAGAATTCCGTGAGCAACGGGATGGCAATGCCTTGAGGGCCCACCCACACGGCTTCGACCCCATACCCCGGGTAGATCGTGGGGCCGTTGGTGGGGTGTTTTTGCAGTATTTCTGGAGCATGTGGCACGATGCCACTCCATTTCAAGGTCCCATCGATCGCGATCAGAGATCGCTGCTGGACCATCCATCGCTCTAATCGCCGATGGGTGCCGCTCTTCTGAAGGGAAGGAGTTAGTACTATATCCTATAGCATAACGTGGGTATCGTGCGCATGTATTCGTATTTAGGTGCTAATCTGCTACTACCGAGTCACATAGTATATATATGGTGTAAATAGTCGTGAACTGCTGATCTCCTGGGCGCTAACGTAAGGTCATGTTGGCCATTCGTTACCATCGAGGAGGAACGTCATGAAATTCGAACAATTGAGTGCGTTGATTTTCCCTAAGTTACGTCGTCCCGAACCTGTCAACCGTAAACCGCGTCAGGCCCCCACGGTCTCAACGGAGACGACCTCGCCCGGCAGTCAAACTCCCCCAGCGTCGACGCCGGAAGCGTTACCGACTCCGCCCGCCTCGGTCCGCTATGATCCCCAGTTTCCGCAAACGATGGAGCGGATGCAGGGGGTGTTGCAGTTTGTGGGGAGTCAT
>JAMCVM010000218.1 GCA_023475835.1 Bacillota bacterium
GGTTTTATTGTCTCCGTATGCGTCTTCCAATCCAGTGGACCACCAAATCTAATGCTTCCTGCCCCTCGTACGAAGCTTCGTCCGATCCAATCAGCCTCCTGAATCCAATTTGTATGACATGTCATCAGTGATGACATGTCATACAAATGTCCACCGCAAAATCGGTCGGATCGGCGAATTTGCTTCAAGGAAATACGCTTCCGTATAGTAAGCCGGTGGAGACTCGTCCCTACAACCTGACTGATCTGGGGATGTATGTCAGCAGATGGGCGTTAGCTACACAGGGGATCCCATCGATTTCGTTGTAAGCTGCCATCACTGCTCGGGCACCCGCCTTCACACCGGCATGCATTGGTGGCAGATGGATTTCCCGAAGTTCGCGCGGGCCAATCGACGCCGCTCCCATATTCAGCCCTCCAGAGGCTTCGCCTTGCGCACAAAAATGCTTGAGCACCGCCGTGACCCTGGATGCACCCGGACCCGCGCTTCCTTCAGCTGGTTTTAGATCTTCAAACCCCCACACCGCCGCTTCGGTGTAACGTGCGGCGAGGTAAGGATCTTCCCCGGTGGTTTCTTCACACCGTCCCCAGCGTGGGTCGCGAAGCAGATCCAGCGTAGAAACCAATCCCAAGTGACCGCCGCGGGCCCTCAATTCCTGGGCCACTTCGTGAAACACGGCCTGATACAACGCCGGGTTCCACGATGAGGCCATGCCAAGATTGCTGGGAAAGATAGTGCTGCCTAGTGCTTGGTGTCCGTGTGGACATTCTTCGGAAAAGAGGACAGGAATATGAAGACGCGAATGACGGGTTACATAGCTTTGCATGTGCTCGGTCACCTGCCGGCTGTCTTCGGGAGCGATCCCCGATTGCCAAGTGACACCACTCCATGGATCCGCTCTAAACACGCCATAGAGTACACCCAACCCACCCCAGCGTTCGACCTCGCGCTTAAACTCGTCGGTCAGTTCATAGCGATGGTCGCCTCGTTTCACGTATGCCCGCCATCCCAATAAGCGCTGATTGAGTTGCCCCACTTTTTCCCTCAGGGTCATCCGTTCTAACAAATCCTCGACGCGTTCATGGATGGGCACTGACGCATTCAAATATTTCTCCACGCGATTCCCTCCGTCATCATTGCCGATACTTCCTCTCCCTTTGCAGCGAACCATCGATCGCCCGTCTAGATATCCTGATCCTAGACGAGCTCATCAGGGTTGGCAATGGATCGGCTTAACCGGCCAAGCGGCATGAGAGCTTCTTCCGTTGGTTCTTCCTGTATCCGAGTAAATCCCAAACTCTCGGCATCACAGAATTTGCCGCAGCACCCATCTTACGAGTGAGATATGAGAGCTGCTAGGGACCGGACGCCTCTCCAACCGTCGCTAGCGTCCTTAGGTGCGGCTTGGCTGAGGTTTCGATGCATCGCGCCGGGACGATGGCATCATTCGCTGCGCTAGCTTGGAATGACTTCCCTCACACATCTAAAATACACCCTGAGGGCCGTATGCAGCGCCATCAGACCTAAATCACCGGGATTGACGACTGCCCCCTAGCCCCAACTTCGGGCCAGCACGGACTCCTCCGCGAATGGGCTGGTGGTCAGTTCTAGGTAATCCCACTATGATTCTTGATTTGCTCGGCAATGGCATGGCGACCAATCCAGAAGTCGAGATCGATCTCGCCTTTGATTCGGCAAATCAAACACCGAAGGCTCGGTTGATCACCCTCTTTTCTCCCATATTTCACTGAGATCCTGAGATATTTGCTCCCAAGACCATCCCTCACGGGTTGCCACATTTCTTATATCAACTAATTTTTCACGAATGCGATGGTGCAGGCCTAAATGACCATGGTCATATTTGGTCCAGAGATCCAAGTTGCGGACAAACGGCCGCTAAGGGCTGTGCCCTGGCAATCCGTCCCGTGGGCATAGATTCGCCATCAGTATCTGTTTGGATGACGAAACCACCTAATGACCTTTCGCTTTGTCTCCGATCGCGTTTGACAAAACTGGCTGGTTGGATTAATGGCCCTCTGGTGTTTCGGGCACTAATACACCGCTTCTCTAAATAATGTCTTGCGCTTACGGTGGATTTTTTAGGAGAGATTGGATCCAAACTGCTGGCCAGGATCGCCCTGGCCCAACCACAAAAGCTCCGCCTTGACCCGTTCGGAATCGTAAAGCGAGCGGGTATTGTCAAATTCCAGGATCATGGCTTTATCACCAGCCAATCCACAGGTCGGCCCTACCTCGCAGTCGGCAAACGGTCCAACTGGCATCTCAATCAAAATCGCAATCAAAACATGATCCGACTCCTCCTCGGTCGCGTCCACCATGTCGACAACCAGACGAGCAAATGTAGCCGAACACACCCTTTGCGTTCCTCGTATTCCGGGGAACACCCTCATGCGAAGTTCCGAAGACAGCGCCCGAGCCATATCTGAAAAGTCTTCCCAGTGGATCGTCACCACTTTGGAGGAAGCCCATCCCGACGGCTAGGACGCATTCCTCTCCTACCCATTTTCTCCCCTGGGGTAGCGATATCGCTCATTGAAGCAGACCGATGGTTCCGTCGTCGACCAGCATCGTCTTTGGGCACGCGAGTTCCTTATAGGACTCCCGAGTCATGGCGGACCCTTCTTCACCGATACTTGCGATGATCTTCCGCACCGCATCCATCGACACTTTAGGCTGACGCTCATACGTCAACAGACCATTAATTTCCTGGTCCACGGCCGTGAATTGGGTATAGCCAAACCCCGATAACGCCGACGATGTGCCAATGGCTTCCACCACATCGTGAATCGTCAAGAGGTCCGAGATGGCGTGCTCCCAGCCGTCATTAGAGATGACTAGGCGACTCGGATCGAGAGACTTGGTCAAATAGTACATCGCGGCCAAGTGCGCTCGCTGACGACTGTCATCACGGAGTTCGGGCACTCCCCAACTCTCATTAGTCGGTACCCAAGCCATGGTGCAGGGATGATTATCGTCGCGTTCGATGACGGCCATCCACTCGGTTGTCATCCGCTCGACCGATTGGGCGGTGAACACCTAGGTATCCGCCATCTCTTCCCAGACCAAAAGCCCGAGGCGATCGCAGCAGGAGAGCCAGATGGGATCCTCCACCTTCTGATGTTTTCGTACACCATTAAAACCCATGGCTTTGCCGAGTTCCCCATCCCGTTTTAACGCCTGCCCATCGGGAGCGGTCAGCAAGCCATCGGGAAAATAGCCTTGGTCCAAGACCATCTTCAGTCAGGTAATAGGGCGCTCCATTGAGGCACACCCTGCCCTGTTCGACCGAGATTTTGCGCATCCCAAAATAGCTCTGGACCTCATCTAGAGTTTCCCCTTTGCGCCCCAAGCGATATCGTATGGAATAGAGATGGGGGTCTTCTGGGCTCCATAACCGAATTTGCTGCTCCGGGGAGAAAGTCAGGACGAAGCGTTCCGCATTCTTCGCACGCTCTTGCAGGGTAAAGCACGTCTGAACCACCTATTCGGAGCCGTCTTCGACCAAGACCTCGAGCCAAAGGCCCTCGTCTGTGGCCGGTTCAGGCCCGAACAAGCTGACCTGAAGCTTCGCCTCCCGCCGATCAATATCGGGCGTCAACTTCACCCTTTTTAAGCCCAACGAAGGCAGCGACTGCTCGCGATTTGTGTACTCTTTGTTGGGTTCCCTCCTAAATCAGGGCGCGATATGGATGGTCATCAACCTCTCGAACAGCGGCCTAGGGTCCGTGATTTCCCGAAGGATCATCACCAACACGCCCTCTCCGCTGGTATCGAAACCTTGTTAGGACGCTTTCGCTTATAGACTGAGGGCATTGGCCCCTCCGTATGCGATCTACGTCTTAGCTCTGTTGCCGTTCATGCTTCCGGGTTGGCGTCTCCATGCACGATTTCGCCTTCGGGTCTCAGCGGTATTCAATGCATTGGGGTTCTTTGAGTTTCTTCGTTGCGGCATCGCGTTTTTCTAGCCGGCCTTCAGGGCCCGTCCAAAGAGGTGCAAGATACCGTGCCTTGGCGAACCTAGGCGAGCGCTCGCGCGCCCGAGGCACCCGGTTTAAGGTTAGAGACACCTTAGTTCGTCTTTCAGGCGAAACAATTGAGTCGATGGACCTTCGGGCTAAGCACGGTTCATCTATTGGTTAGCCCAGCCCGTGACCCTGGTGAGCGGCCCAAGGAACATAGACAGGAAAATAGCTGGCCCAAGTTCGTCGGCCGACCGTTTGAAATCCCCCCGTGCCGAGGTCAGATCGCTTCTTGGTGAATAGGGGCCTCGGCATCGTCCCGGCGGCGTCGATCATGGCGACTGGGCTCACCCGCCCGCCGAGGGTTTCGAAAGGCCGCGTGCAAGCACTCGGCACTCTACCCCACAAACGGTGTCCTTCCTCCTGCGGACGATTTTTCGCCGATCCCTGTAATCTCCAAAAGCTCAGCATCCCGAGGTTCGAGGTGCCGCTGACCAACCCCGGTTCTCCCCCAAACCCCTTTCCGACCGGACCTCAACGCCGAACCCTAAAGGCTGGCCGCGCTTTTAGCGGCCACCACCCGTCCCTCCATGGCCGAGTCGTCTCCACCATTCGGCCGCTTCCCTGATGGCACTGGGAGTATTGGGCGGTATGGGGAAAGCCCACTTAAATTGCGTCGGATCGTCAGGATCGATCACGATCGCCTGTTGGTCCAGCCAGTAGGCCGTCAAGCACACGGGCATGGTCGTTTGATACCCTGGCAGGAGGGTCACATCTGGAGAATCCTCTAGGGCTAAGATTTGCGGCGGGGCGGTTAAGATCACGCTGGGGTCATCCCCATGGGCTTCGGGGTTTTCAGGGTCGGATATCATGGCAGTATGAACCCACCGACGGTCATCCAATAGTGGGCGCACCAGCGATCCCAAAAAGACCGTTCGGTCTGGCGTTTGCCAAAACGACCAGGATTGCCAGATCCATATATGGTCCCCTAGGGCACTCCACAACGCCGCGGTTTGCTCGGGCCATTTCTGGGTCGTGGCGTAATGCAGGCCCGCATGCCAAGTTTCTAGCGACGTCCGATGCTGGGTGGCAAAATACCGTTCAAACCACGCCAATTCATCCGGAGAAAATCGATCGATGAACAGATCCGACCACGACCTTGCCGAACGCCAGCGCGCTCGCAATCCTTCGGGCAGGGACTGAGCATATTGGACCTGAAACGAAAAAAAGTCAGGAGGATCCTGGTCTAGCTCCTGAGGGGATTCTTCGGACAATGACGGTGGATAACACGTGGTGACAATGTACGATCGCACCGCCAACGAGTTCAAATCCTCTCCATTCTCTATGTCAGCGGGATCCTCGTCGGGCAGCGACCAAGTCCATAATTGCGGATGAGCATAGGAAAATGCTACCCGAGGATAGTCGAGGGGGTTCAAAAACGTGTCAGGTTCTCGGTAAAAATACCACTCGGCGGCCAAAGAACAGTCGTACGCCCTATCGGTTCCGTGAAGGACCGGCGCTAAAACGTCGCGCGTTGACGCTTCAAGAAATTCTGCGTTTAATAGTTCGTCCTGTAGGCTCATCACTCGCCTCCTGTGAAAAATACCCGCCGACGACAAGATCTGGTGGAAAGACACGATAGTGCCCTACATCTCGATCGGCGGCTCCGATCCCCCCTTTTCGTCGATGGGGGTGCCCCAGAACTGGGGCATGGCGGTCTCCTATTCAGACCACACCGAACCTCTTAACAGAAATCAGGATACTGGAAAATGGGGGGGCTAGATCTTCCCGCCAAACCATGAAGGCCCGCCCGTCTAAGGTGCTCTTACCTGGCGAAGCTTCCCAAAGCCTCTTAAAAAGCCCAAGTCTTCCGCGAACGCGCACAAGCGACGGACTCACCAAGGAGCACAACCCCTGCTCTGCCTCCGGTGTTCAAGTCTCCTGCTCGCCCTAGCTCACCATCGGATGACCACCCCCACCGCAAGGTGGGAACGGCGAGCAGAAAAGGCGCCTTGCCGCAACCCCCCCCTTTCTTAGCAACCCCTACATCATCTCATCGGTGCTCACGCTACGTTTACTTCCAATTTCATTTTTCGTCAAAAGTGAGGACCACTTTTCCGGTCCTTCCCGCGGCAAAGGTCTGATAGGCGCGCTCAACGTCGGTCAGAGCAAATGTATGGGTGACCAAAGAATCGGGATGCAGGCGCGATCGCACCAAGAACGCTAAGGTGCGATCCATGCCGTCAAGTCCCGAGACCCAAGAACCATAGAGCGTTAACTGCTTGCGGATCAAAAGCGGGCTCGGCTCAAACCGCACCTCGCTGCCCTCACCGAGGAAGACGACTCGCCCCCAGGTACTGGCCGCTTCCAAGCAAAGGTAGCGACCCGCGGGATTTCCCGAACAGTCCATAGCCACTTCAGTTCCTTGTCCCTGGGTAAGGTCCATAATGCGAGTCAAGGCATCGGCACCCGCCACGATGCCCTGGGCTGCTCCATAGGTCTCAGCTAAGGCAACGCGATCGGAAACCACATCCACCGCGTACACTTCGGCCCCGCTGGCGGCGGCTAACATCACGACGGCCAGGCCAACCGGTCCCAGACCGACCACTAGGACACGATCTCGACCCGAAACCTGAGCCCGGCTAATCCCTTGATAGGCAGTCGCTACACCACACGCGACCATCGCACCATCAATATAACTCAAGGGGTCTGGCAAGTGTAAGAGCGCCCGCGCATCCGCCAAGAGATAGTCGGCATGCCCGCCGTCGCGTTGCCATCCATAAGCCTGGCGTTCCGGCGAAGTGCACCCAATCATGAAGCCCTTTTCACATTCTGCACAGTGACCACAGCCATTGATATGGTAGACTACGACGCGGTCACCTACCGTGAATGAAGACACCCCCGATCCGACTTCAACAATTTGACCGCTGGGCTCATGGCCGGCAATCACCCCTTGATACTGCGAGCCCCCGGTGCCCACGTGGTCGTGGTAGATGAATTTTAAATCACTACCGCAAAGCCCCGACGCTTTCATTTGCACCAACACTTGACCCCAACCCGGCCGGGGGACCGCATACTCGCGAATCTCAGTCCGATCGCCTCCGGGAAGAACCACGCCTTGCATCCGTTGAGGAATTTTCGGACGCTCCATTCTTACCTCGTCTCCTTTACCGCCTCGCTGGTTGCCTTGGCAACCAGCCAACCTCTACTCTGGCATCGTCCGCTTGCGCCTCCGCCTTGGCTTAAGGTCTCATCTGGGATCCACGCAGGGGGGCATTCTGTACCATCCATCCACCCCCAGCCGTGGGACGCCATCT
The DNA here is from genome assembly GCA_023475835.1 of Bacillota bacterium. GTDB lineage: Bacteria > Bacillota > Sulfobacillia > Sulfobacillales > Sulfobacillaceae > JAMCVM01. The sequence goes on from JAMCVM010000218.1 coordinate 7,298, forward strand.
CGTGCCCGATGGGATAAAGCCTCCCATCCGGCCTCGGCTGGGCTCTTCCCTCACCGTCTCTGGATATTCGCTGTGCTCAGACCTGCGTCCTATAGTCGCTGAAGAGCGCGTTTGCTGCGCTCGATCTTGAGCGGTTGAGCCAACGCCTTCAAGCGGCCGTCGGCATGGGCGAAGAACATTTCGAACGCCCGACAAAAATAATCGGGATGAGACGCCGCGCCATCCTCTTCGATGCGATTTCGTGGACAACCGCCACGGCAATGCCTGAGCCAAGGACAGGTCCGACATTTTTCGGGCAAGTCAGGTTTCATGGCAACGAAGCGGGCATAGGTTGTCGTGGCAAACGCATCGCGCAATTCCATGTCGGCGATATTACCTAAGCGCCAGGTGTCGTCAAAGAAGAAGTCACAGGGATACAGATCCCCATTGGAGTCGACGATGAGATGCGGCGGGCACTTGCCCTGGATCGTGCAAAGATCGGGGGTGAGCCCGATATACGTCTGCAGCACGTTGTCAAAATAGCGAATCGACAGCGTCGGATGACCCTCCGCATACCAAACATCAAAAGTCTCACAGAGAAACTGGCCATAGGCTTCGGGGCTAATCGCAAATGCCCCTGGTTGATCCGGGTTCTGCGAATGAAATCCCATTTGGGGAATGAATTGCACCCAATCAAAGCCTTGTGAGCGGTAAAAATCTAGCAATTCGGCTCCCCGCTCGACATTGTGCGGTCCGACGACCGTCAAAATGTTAAACTCGACCTGGTTTTTTTGCAGCGTCTCGATGCCCCGGCGCACTCGGGCATACGATCCCCGCCCGTGCCCATCGACGCGATGCGCGTCGTGGACCTCTTCGGGGCCATCAAGACTCACCCCCACCAAAAAGCGATACTCGCGAAAGAATTCCGCCCAGGCCTCATTAATCAGCACCCCATTGGTTTGCACCGCGTTGCTGATGACTACCGGGGGTTGGGCATACTCGGCCTCCAACGAGACTACCTGGCGAAAAAAGGGCAATCCCGCCAATAGCGGCTCGCCCCCTTGCCACGCAATGGAGGCCTGGCCTCCACAACTGGCCAAATACTCTCTCAGGACTTTCTCCAAGACCGCTGCTACCGGCCTGCGCACTTGCTCCGGCTTCCCCAGTACACGACTGTAGTAACAGTAGTCGCACGCTAAATTGCAGTCTTCGGAGACCGTTTTCCACATCAGGCCGTATCCCATGATCCCTTCGCTCCTTTCGTGCTCAGGCTCTTGTTCCCCTTTGGGTCTTCCGAGGTTCGCTCTCCTCCCGAAAGCCAAGTCATTTGATTCCGCACTTCGCCGTCCTGGCATCAGCTAAGCTCCGGGGAAAGCTACCGGTCGGATCGGCCGTTCTTACATTCGCTGATCCGGAGGCCTTCGCACCACATCGCCAGTTTCGAGTAAGAACTTCAACACTCGGTCCTGCATTTCCTGGCGCGTAGCCGTAAAATTTGCATCGCCGATGCGATTTCTTTCCTCCTCAGGATCCTCTTGAAGATCATACAGCTCATGACGGCCATCGAGTCGATGGACATATTTATGGGTCGCAGTGCGACACATGATGGCTTTGCTGTGCGCTGCCCCATCTTCAAACTGCACCCCGAGTCGCGGCCAATACAGGGAGTCTTCAGGACAAGACAGACCGAGAGTACTTTCCCGCTCCATCGCTTCCGGTTCGTCCAGCAACCGACCGCCTTCACAAAACACGGCTTGCCGACCTACCCCGGATTGGCCCATCAGCATCGGTAGCAGCGACCGCCCAAAATGGCGATGGTTCGGTTGAATTCCGGTCATCGCTTCAATGGTGGCCGCAACGTCGATAAGTTCTACCAAGTCCGATCGCACCCCGGGCTCAATCCCGTAGGTTGAGGGAGGCTTGATCACCAACGGCACCCGCGTCAACGAGTCCTCCATACAATTCTGAGCTTTCTCCACCAGACCATAGTCGCCGGTAAAGTCACCATGATCGGAAAACATAAAGACCGCCGTGTTATCGTAGATGCCCAGATCTTGCAGCGTTTGCATCAATCGCCCAAACTGGTGATCCACGCGGGTACACATGGCATAGTAAACCGCGCGAAGATCCTTCCATTCGTCCTCAGTCATCCGCTGCAGGTGTTGGCGCTCAAAGATCGCCTGCATCATTCTGGATTTTCCGGTCCAGTCCGACGGCGTGGGGCGGCGCTCGGGCACCCGGTCTGGATCAATCTCACGCCGCCACTGCGCTTCGACCGCATACGGTGGATGAGGATAGGTCAACGCCAGATATAGGCAAAACGGTCCCGCTGCCGAATCCCGTGCTTTAAGCCAATCCATCGCTCCCTCCACATTGGCCCAGTCGCTGTCGTAATACCGATCTTGATCGTCGGCGATTTCGATGATGCCGCAATAAAACGAGTGATACCGAGGGTTGTCGGGAGCCCCCCGCCATTTCTGTTCCGGTTCCAAATCCCACATAGGGAGAATATTATGTGGCTGATAGTGAACATTGCAATACGCCTCCAAGCCGTTTTGGGCTGGCACAACATCATTCTTGCCTCCCCACCACACCGTATAGCCATTGTCTTTGAGGGTGCGCAACAACATGGGTTCGTCGGGCTGTAGCATATGAAACATGGTCCGGTGTCCACGCACGTGAGGATACCATCCGGTCATGAATGAACAACGGCTCGGAGTACAGACCGTGTTCTGACAAAAAGCCTGGGAAAACGACACCCCGTCCTTTGCTACCAACGCATCTAAGTGAGGCGTCACGGCTCCGGGATTGCCCACATGGCCCAGCACGTCTCCGCGCCATTGGTCGGGATTAAAAATGACAATATTAGGTTGGTCCATCATTTGGCCTCCATTCGTTTGCTTGATCTCATTCTAACCCCTGGTCACAACGCGCCGGTAGGCGTGCGATCGATGGCGAGGTGCCAGAATGGGCGAATGGGAACGGTGTCGCTCAGCTAACCGTCTTCCAATCATCGGGTCGATGTCTAGATACTAATCCAACAATGAAATTCGTAGATAGAGCCCCGAACAGGCGACTATCGAAGCTGGATGGCCGATTGTCGCCTTGCAGCCAGACGTGCCCCGGGGGAATTTGGGTGGGAGCCACCTCGACTGAGTCTGCCTCCATCACATAAGGCTCCACCAGCGCCACGCCATTGACTAAGACCTGGTGGGCCTGAACCGCAATGGTGTCCCCAGCCATTGCGACGATTCGTTTAATCCAATATTGATGAGAGTCCCGATGCCCAGAGTCCTCGAATGGCGTCTCGAAAATCACGATCTGCCCGGCTTGATAAAGGTGATCGTGAGCAGTAAACGTGATCCACACAGGCTTCCCCGCTCGAAGGGTAGGCCACATCCCACCATCTTTAATGGTGAGTTCCACCACAGGAAATCCCGGCAAATGTCCCGGACCAGAACTAAGATGAGGGTCTGCCAAATTTCATCCTCCTCCATTTCGTGTCATGGGTTTCATCCATCAAACGGCCACTCTAAGATTCAGGTTCCGCCAAATAAGGTCATACTACGCCGCAGGAGGGTCAATCACGGAGGATAGTCACGTATGCCCCGGATCGCCTAGAAAGACCCTGGCCGACCGGGACGTATCTTGGCCGAGACCTCATTCTGAGAGCATGGCGCAGGTCGAGCGCGAAGCCAATCCGAATCGCTCACGCATAATCTCATCGCCTCATGATGGTTGAACCTCATTTCAGCAGGTACCAATCCAGAGGTCTTGACGACCATTCTGCCAGATATCACGTCGACCGGATAGGCCCCTTTCCTGGCTCTTGCGCATCGACTGATGGACGCCCACACCGAGTGGTTGCTTGTTTAAGGAGTCTTGGCTTACCGAAGCATTGGGAGGGCGTTAGCCAAGGCCGAACCCATTCGTTCCAGCACCACACCAAACGGAAGCCTCCATGCCGCTACCCAAGTGCCCTACCCGTCGGCACCGATATTAGTCGATGTGCAAGAGCCCCTTTCCTTTCCTATCTTGGGAGGCACCGCACGGCCCCTCTCGATTTTTCAGATCACCGAGGAAGGTGAGACTGACCCTTTTGAGGCACATGGCCCGACGTCGCCAAATTCCAAGCGTCCACGGCTTTCCCGTTTCGTGCAAGGCGAAGGTTGGTGGCCCCAAAGAGGCCCAAATCCTGCTGGCGAAAGATCTTTTTCTGTTGCTGTAAAATCCGCAGTAGGCAAGGGTTTCAAGACCGGGCAACATTGACTTCCCTCCACGTTTTTACCAAACACTGCGAGGTTCAGGCATTGAAAACGGGGTTTGCCAACATTTCACCCCAACGATTTCCGCGGAAAATCGGGGCGCCTACGACCGTGACCCGTTCACTCTGTCTATAGTCAGAGAAATGGAAAAATCGCCGGCTGGACGTGTCCTTGGATTCGAATGGCATACCATTCGAGGCCTCAAGAAAATGCGGCGGCGGTGTGGATGATCCCTGGTGGTCAGGTTGGCCATGGCACTCGGTCGCATTCGGGCCAATCCGACGGACCCGTGGCAGAGGGTAGTGCGGCCTGCCATCTCACCGCTCGCGTAACTGCTCGCGATGCGAGCGGTATGACAAGCCCCATCGTCCAAGCAGGAAGCGACCCGCGGCGGATGCATGGTCTTCGGAGGTCATTCCCGGGACCCGGTTTGCGATGGGCCGACGCCCGTCTTGCCCCGGGGCGAGGGGACAAAGGCGAGCCAATCGCTCTCTAAGAAAACACCCATTCGCCTACAATCGGCCGGTTTCGGCGAAACAGGGCCACAACGCCAATTTTTAAGCGGATTTGCCACCATTTTGAGTTGTTTTAGCGGAGAATCCGTCTGCAAAGCGCCATACGACCTGGGATTTTATCCGCGATGGACCATTCCAATCGCCCATTGCAAAAAGATCGGCGCCCTCCCCCTTACAATCCAGACAATCTCCGCTAGCCCCACGTGTTGGCCCATACCGCCTCCACAATCGCTTCGTTTCCGACCACGAGTCCACTGAGCGGCAAGCCCACCACGGGCCCGGAACGATCGCGCACGGCGAGACCGGCCGCTCGGCACAGCGCTAATCCTCCTGCAATGTCCCAGCTCTGAAATGCGCTCAACATCGTAACCGCCCCATGGCCCACGGCGGTTTCGGCTAAGGCCAACGCACTCGATCCTAAGATGCGCAGCGTTCCATGTTGGGCTTCCACCCACGATTGCAAGCGAGTCAGTTCAGCCCACCGGCGATGCCCCTCGAGTTCGGTGAGCACCACTTCTCCGGCCAAGGAGAACGTCTCGCGCCGTGCCATCGGCATTCCATTGCATCGCAATAGCCCATCGCTCCGACCATAAAACTCATCGCCGGTAAAGAGGTTGATCACCAAACCCATCACTGCCTGGCCTTGGGCATCGACTAATCCCAGGCTAAACGCACTGAGGGGAATGCGATGCACGAAATTGGTGGTGCCGTCGACAGGATCCAGATGCCAGGCCGCCTCGGCCTCTTGAGGGCCGGATCGGCCTTGTTCTTCCCCATAGATGGGCAGATCTGGCAACGCGGTCGTCAACAGGTTGCGTACGCCTTGTTCGATGTCGACATCGACACTCGTCGCCCAATCGGCCACGTCTCCCTTCGTCCAGCGCTGAAGCGCGCTGAAATCGATAGCGCGGCGATACTCGCCGACCCAACGCGCCACGTGTTCTACCACCGGCTCAGCGCGCCGAAGAAGATCCGTAGGCATAGCCCCCTCCTGACTGCTTCCACGGGCTGAAATTCTCCCGTCCCCAAATAGCGGACCACACGCTGGGGCTTTTTTCGCATCCTGCGTTTTTCTTCAGACGCCTCAAATGGGCGATTGCAATCCTCATAAAGGCCCCCTTCGAAGTCCTCCTTGGTAAGATGCCTGGTGATCTGGAGCCATTTTACCCGAACGGTCAGCCGTTCACGAGTCCCTTAACCTCCCACCACCTCCGTCACATCCTGACGATGACGTCGAGCGCTCCTCGATCCCACGCCCAAGAGACGGGGGATGCGCTCTCGCCACTCTATCACGACCGAACCACCATCGTCACGCCTTAAAACCGCTGGACCCTTCCCAGAATGCTGACCCAGCGTCTCTGGATCTCTACCGGCACTCCCTCACCCCCAGGGGGCCCACAGCGTCCCGGCACGCTTTTCGTCAATAGCGTGCCGTCATCATTTTCTTTCGCGTATAAAAAGCGACGCCATCTTCCCCATTGGCGTGCAAATCGCCATAAAACGAGTGTTTCCATCCGGAAAAGGGGAAAAACGCCATCGGCGCCGGCACCCCAAGATTAATGCCCAGCATCCCGGCATCGATGGTCTCGCGAAATTCTCGGATGGCCTTGGCACTATCGGTAAAGAGACAGGCCCCGTTGGCAAATTCGGATTCATTGGCCAGGGCGATGGCCTCCTCCAGCGTATCGACCCGGGCAATGGATAACACCGGCGCAAAAATTTCATCGCGCCAAATTTTCATTCCCGCCGTCACCTGATCAAATAGCGTCGGGCCGATAAACCATCCCTGTTCCGGGAGCGGATCGCTGCGACCATCGCGGACCAGGTCCGCCCCTTCCTCGATGCCGGTTTGAATATATTCGGCCGTCCGTCGGCGATGGGCCTCGCGAATCACCGGACCCAATTGCACTGAAGCCTCGCGGCCATCGCCCACGGTCAAATGATCAGCGGCCTTGACCAGCCCCTCCACCAGTCGGTCGCCGACGGATCCTACGGCCACGACCACGGCGCAGGCCATGCAGCGTTCCCCGGCAGAACCAAAGGCGGCCGCGGTGATCTGGCGAATGGCTTCGTCCAGAGGGGCATCGGGCAATACAATCACATGATTTTTGGCCCCACCCAGGGCTTGGACGCGTTTGCCCTGCCGCGCAGCTTCTTGGTACACATAGGCCGCCGTGGGCTGAGAGCCGACAAACGAAATGGCTTCGACTTGGGGATGGGCCAAGAGACTTTGGACAGCGGTTTTGGCTCCATGCACTACATTAATGACCCCCGGCGGCAACCCGGCTTCTTCAAACAAAGCGACCAGGCGCATCGCCGTCCAGGGGGTGCGTTCGGAGGGCTTTAAGACAAAGGTATTGCCGAGCGCAATCGCCAGCGGAAACATCCAGGCAGGCACCATCATCGGAAAGTTAAATGGGGTAATTCCCGCCACCACGCCCAAGGGATAGCGATAATAGCCCGACTCCAAACCCTCCGCGATATCCCGAAGGCCCCGCCCCATCATCAGCGTTGCGGCCCCCGCGGCAAATTCCACATTTTCAATGCCCCGACCCACTTCGCCCCGGGCGTCGACCCAAGTTTTTCCGTTTTCTGCCGTAATGCCATCGGCCAACTCGTCGGCGTGCTCGGTCAACAGTTGTTGATAGCGAAAGAGAATGCGTGCCCGTTTGGGCACCGGGACTCGACTCCAGGTACGATACGCCTGGTGGGCCGCTCGGACGGCGGCATCGACCTCCGCGGCGCGGCCATCGGGCACCACTGTCAGCACCTCACCGGTGGCTGGGTTAGGCACGGTCTCCCAATCCATGGGGGGCTGGGGTTCCACCATCCTCCCGCCAATCCAGTGACCTAACCGTTTAGGCACATTATCTCTCCCCATGCTTACGATCCCCTCCTTGCCCAGGGATTCCCCCTGGGTGACTACTCCTTGATCGGTTTTTACGGAGTCTTTGGGTTTTTACTTTCGTCGCGATGGCGGCAACGGTTTGATGGTTGGCAGCGTTCAACGGGCTCGATACCGAGCGCCATCTTCGCGGCGCGCCAATCCTTCCTGATAGGCACGTTCGACCGCCGGATCCGATGATACGGCGGCCACATCCACGCGCCACCAAGCATCATAAGCGTCGGAACTACTCTCGGGATCAACGCGGAGCCAAATTACCGTGGGCCGAATCTCTTGTCGACTCTCGTTGATGGCGGTGCGCAATTGCTCCAAGGTCTCAACCCGCACTCCGACCGCACCCAGGCTCTCCGCATTGTGGGCAAAATCAAGCGGCAAGGGGGCATTTTCCTCGCCCACGGCTTCGGCGTGAAATTGAAAGGCATTTCCTTGACCGTCGCCGCCATGCTGTTGGGCCAGACCCCGGATGCACTGATACCCCCCATTATCAAAGACGATCACGGTCAACGAGACCCCCTCTTGCACTGCGGTCACCAACTCCGAATGGAGCATCAAATAGCTGCCATCACCGACCAAGGCAAACACCCGCCGGGTGGGCGTGGCCAACGCTTGACCCAACGCGCCGGCAATCTCATAGCCCATGCAGGAAAATCCATATTCAAGATGATAGCTGTCGTGGCCCGCACTCTGCCATAAGCGATGCAAATCCCCCGGCAGGCCGCCTGCCGCCGCGATGACCACATCGGTGGCTCGAAACTCGTGGTTGATGGCAACGAGTGCCTGGGTCTGAGACCATCGCGGCGCCTGAACATAGGTGCCCAGGCGCTCCACTTCATGGTTCCAATCCGCCTTGCCATGCGCAACGATGGCGGGGTCATAACTCGTCACATACTTCAGCGAAGCCAGCGCGGCCTGCCATTGTCTGAGTCCCGTCCGGACATCAGCCAGAGCCGGCAAGGCCCCCATTTTATAGGCATCATGGCGATTCACATTGAGCCCAATCCATCGCGCTGCGTCTGAAAAAGCCGTATGCGAGGCCGTAGTAAAATCGGTCAAGCGCGTACCCACGGCAATCAGGAGATCGGCCTCAGCGGCCGTGCGATTGGCCACCCGGGTCCCGGTGACTCCGATGGCCCCAAGGTTCCACGGGTGGTCCGAGGCAATCAGGCCTTTTCCGGCTTGGGTCTCGGCCATGGGAATGTGGCATTGCTCCATGAGTTCGGTCAAAACCTCAGCCGCCCCACTATAGCGCGCCCCGCCTCCGACCACGAGCAGCGGCCTTCGCGAACGTTGAATGCTTTGCACCGACGCCGCCAAGACCAAAGGCTCCAAACTCCGGCGTTCCAGATGGTGAGTCCTAGGCTCCAACCAGGACCGAGGAAACTCATAGGCTTCGCATTGCACGTCTTGGGGCAGGGCCAACGTCACCGCCCCGGTTTCGGCCGGATCGGTCAACACCTCCAGCGCCCGGTCCAGAGCCGCCATCAACTGCGAAGGCCGGGTGATCCGATCCCAGTAGCGGCTAACCGGCACCAAAGCATCGTTGACCGAAAGCGTTCCATTCATGCCCGCTTCCAACTGCTGCAAGACGGGATCGGGCAGGCGGTCGGCAAAAACATCCCCGGGCAACAATAAGACGGGCAGGCGATTGACCGTGGCTACCGCCGCGCCAGTGACCATATTGAGCGCTCCCGGCCCAATCGACGTCGTACACGCCCACAGCGCTTTCCGGTTTTTGGCCTTCGCATAGGCGATGGCCGCATGCACCATGCCCTGTTCGTTTTTGGCTTGGATAAAGCGGAGGCTCGGCATCGCTTGCAGGGCTTGACCGATCCCGTTGACGTTGCCATGGCCGAAAATTCCGAACATGCCGGCTACCAGTGGCTGGGCCAGGCCCTCGTCCTCCAGGTATTGCTGGGTTAGATAACAGACCAAGGCTTGGGCCGTGGTCATCCGAACGGTCTTCATCGTCGATCCTCCTCGTTCATCGATCCCTGAGCTAACAACGCCTCTACCTCGGCCCGTCGGGGCATGGCCTCGGAGCAACTATGCCGGGACACCACCAGCGCTGCCGTGGCGGCGGCAAAGCGAAGGCGTTCCGGTACCGTCCAAGGCTCTTCCAGAGCCGCCACCAAACCGGCGGCAAACCCATCGCCCGCCCCAAGCGTATTCACCACCGACACCTGAAGCGCAGGGATTTGGCATTCGCCGTCCGGTCCAAAATGGCGGACGCCTTGGGCACCTTGTTTGGCCACCACCTCGCGCACCCCCTCGGCCTTCAGAGCCATAGCCGATTGCCGTGCATCGGCACTGCCGCCCACGAGCGCCAGTTCGGGAGCGTTGGCTAAGACGACATCCGTATATTGCAAGGCTAAGTGGTAATAGAAATCGGCCGTGCCCGGATCGCTCCAAAACATAGGCCGCCAATCGACATCGAGCAGGTTCATCCCTCCGGTTCGACGATGATGGGCCATGGCCATCAACACCGCCTCCCGGGCAGGCGAGGCCGCGAGCGCGGTGCCCCCCACCACCAGATATTTCGCGGACGCAATCGCCGACCAGTCGAGGTCTTGGATCGACACCCCCTGGTTGGCATTGGGGTTGCCATAAAAGACGACGTCGGAGTCCTCGGGAGGTTTCAGCGCAGCAAAAGCGAGCCCGGTGGGCAAAACCGGATCGCGTCCCACCATGCGCGCATCCACCCCTTCTTCCGCTAAGGCTGCCAGCAAATAGCGGCCAAAGCGATCCTCCCCTACGCGACTAATCAGCCCGGTGGCGAGTCCCAGGCGGGCCAACCCGACGGCGGTATTGGCCGCCGACCCACCCACGTACTTGGCAAAGCGGTGCACCTGTTCAAACTCTACCCCGGTTTCTTCTCCGTAGAGGTCAACAATGCATCGGCCCAAGGTATAGACTACTGGGGAAGCCATGGGACCACCTCCTCCTGCACGCCTGGCTTAACCACCCGCCCCAGATGCACCGCCGCCTGGGCGGCGGACCTGCCATCGCTGGGATAGAGCACACCACGCCCCATCATGATGCCTCGAACCAGCGGTGAGACTGAACGACAGCGCTCAATGGCCTGGCCTACGTCTTCCGAACGACCGGGCTGTCCCCCGCCCAACAGGACCATGGGCAGCGACGAAGCTTGGGCCACGCGCTGGAAATCTTCGACCATGGGCAATTTCAGCCAGCGCCGGACCGAGGTTTGCCCGAGCGCGGTCACTACCCCCACCAACCGAACGAGCCCCTCCGTCGTTAAGGGCACACTCAGTGGTTCCAAAAATACCGGAAGACGCACCCGGTCCAACCGATTCAAAGCTCGGACCACATAGCGCAGCGTCTGGGCGCTATCTCGCGACTCCGGATCCACCCGCACCAGAATTTTTCCCGCATCCAAGCCCATCTCGACCAGTCCTCGAGCCGTATAGGCCGAGAAAAAGTCATCCAGGTCAAAGACCGTCTCCGCCAGCCCCCCACGGTTCATCGAGCCTACGATCACTTTGTCGGCCAAAATATCGCCAGCGCCTTCGCCCATGGCCCAGCGGTTCACCACCAGCAGTTCTTCAAAAATGTCGGGCGTCACCAGCACCCCATCGACCACGGGTTGGGCCAGCACTTCGGCCACTCGCGAGAGCAAGTCCACCCGATCGGCCATCGCCCAGGGATTGCCTCCTGCTGCCACGACCCGACGGGCAGGATGGTCCGCTGCCACGATGACCAACGGCTGAGCGGTCCAATCGGACCGCCGCCGACGATATTGCGCCAGCGTCTGAGGGAGTTCCGGATGCGTCAGTCGCATCGCCAACAATTGGTTCTGTATCGCTTCGTATACGCGCATATTCACGCTCCTTGGGAAAACCACTAGGGCCACGCCGAGCTTTTTGGCTCGAAAGACGGGCAGCAAATCCTTGAGGTGCACAGGGTTCAAAAGAGACCCGCCGAATGCTATGCCCCCTATCGACGAAAGCCCGGAAGATCAGAAAAATCGGGATCGACAGTAAAATACCAATCACGATGCGGTCCCGCCATCACGTTGAGGTAGTACACTTTAGATCCCGGCGGCGCCGCCACCGGATGGTAGCCCCGAGGCACCAGGACCGCTTCGCCATCGCTGACGGTCAACGTCTCATCCAAACCCTCGTGGTTGTACACCCTTTGCAGCGCCCACCGGTCCGACGGTTGGATGTGGTAATAGTACAGTTCTTCCAATGCGGCCTCGGTCGGAGGATTTTCTTCATCGTGCTTGTGGGGCGGAAAACTCGACCAGTGACCGGCTGGGGTGATGACTTCGACCAGCAAGAGTCGCTCTGCCTGATCGGGGGCCTCGAAGAGATGGTGAACGAAACGCTGGGTGGTGCCTGACCCTCGCGTTTCCTGCTCCACGTCCCCGGGCCGCACCAACCGCTGAGGATAGTTCGAGGTTGCCGCCGGAGCGGTCGCAATCGCCAATTCGACCCACGACTCCGCCTGAACGGTCATGTCGGCATTCGGCGGCAAATAGATCACCGCCGCTGGCGTCCCTTCAAACACGCTCATGCGCGATCCCACCACCCCGTAGGCTCTGGTCCGGATCTGTCCCGATAGGACGACGATCGCTTGCTCCCGGCCCACAATCGGCGCCACCTCAAAGCTGTTCCCGGCCTCTAAGTGGACAATCATCAAACCCACATACTGCAACGGGGTCTGGTCCACCCCGGAAAGGTTGAGGCGTACGGCACCTTTCGTGTTGGCGATGCGTTTCAGCGTCATCGGACCACCTCATCGCTGATGCCGACCGCAGATGCTGCCTCGGTGCACGTTCGCAAGTAGCTCAAAGCTTTCTCTAAAGCAGTGCGCGGCGGGGCCAGGGCCGGATCTTGTTCGGCTTCGATGACCAGCCAACCGTCATAGCCTTGAGATTGCAGTCCCTGCAGCAGGCTGCGAAAATCGATGACTCCGTCCCCGGGGACGGTAAACAGCCCCTGCCGAACGCCGTCTAAAAACCCTAACCCCTGGTAAAACCGCTGCACGACGGGCGGACGAATGTCTTTTAAGTGCAAATGGTCGATCCGGTCGTGATACCGAGCCCAGACCGCCATCGGGTCCGCGCCGCTGGCCGCCACATGCCCGGTATCCAAGCAGAGTCCGACCCAGTCCGGATCCGTGGTTTCCATGAGACGATCAATGGCGGAGAGTTGCTCGATATTCGTCCCCAAATGGGGATGATAGACCAAGCGAACTCCCAATGCTTGGGCCCGTTTGCCGGCTTCATTTAATCCTAAGGCCACGGTCTTCCAGGCTTCGTCATCCCACCTCACCACCTGGGAACGATCGCCCCCGCGATCCCAATGCACGCTGCCTGACCCCTCACAGGTCACCGCCACCGCACATCCCATCGCCGCTAAAAACTCGACATGGCGCTCATAGGCGGCCAAGGACGCTGTCCAGTTTCTTCGATCGGCCAAGTGGACCGTGCCCCAGCCCGAGGCCAATGCTAAGCCATAGGCTTCCAGTTGAGGTCGCAGTTCGGCGGCCTGATGCGAATATTTTCGTCCCATCTCAGTCCCGGCAACGCCCGCCTGGGCCATGTCTTGCCAAATGCTCTCGACGGAATACTCGTCCCCTAAATCCAACAGATCATCATTGCACCAATTAATGGGCGACGCCGCGATTTTCCACAAGGGCTTGCCCGCATTAGGCGTCATAGGTCACCTCCACGCTCCTTCCTTCTGCCAACGACTGTTTGGCCGCCTCAGCCACTGCCACCGTGCGTATGCCATCCAAACTATTCACTAACACCGGGAGCCCTTGGTGCAGACAGCGGACAAACGCTTGCAGTTCTTCTCGATACGCCTCTCGGAAGCGGTCGCGATAACTGAGGACATGGTCCCCGGTGACTCCCGTCTCGGTCAATAGGGTCATGCCAGTCTCTGGTTGCACCCCAATCCGAATGGCGCCTCGGCTGCCCAAGATTTCGGTGCGAATATCGTAGCCATACATCGCATTCCGGGTGAGTTCGATGAGGCCGAGCCCTCCGGCGTCCATGCCAAAGCTGACGTGCGCTTGGTCCACATCGCCTAAGTCCCGGTAGGCGTCGCTGACGAACACCCCTCCGCGGACGAACACCTCGACAATCTCCTGCCCCATCAGCCATCGTGCCAAGTCAAACTCATGCACCCCGGTATCGGCAAAAAATCCGCCCGAGTGTTGGGCCACGGCCAACGGCGGGGCAAACTGATCGCGACTAATCCCGGAGTAATGGTAGACCGTTCCAATGACGCCCGCTTGAATCGCCTCAAACGCGCGCACATAAGCCGGATCAAAGCGCCGCATAAATCCGAGTTGCAACGGAACACCGGCCCGGTGAAACGCTTCATGGACTCCGACCGATTCTTGCAGCGAGGGAGCCAAGGGCTTTTCACACAAGACCGGAAGATGCCGCATCAAAACCTCCTGCAAGATCTCGGCATGGGTGGTCGACGACGAGGCCACCACCACCGCATCGACCCCTTTGGCGTCGAGCAAAGCGCGATAGTCGCTGAATCGATGCACGGCGCCCTCCGGCAACGATACCTGCTCGGCCCGATGAGGATCGGGGTCGGCCACCGCAACCAGGCCCGCTCCGAAAATGGACGTCGCCAGATTGTTTGCGTGAATGGTTCCCATCGTGCCTAGACCAATGACGCCAATTCCCATACTAGTGCTCAACTATTCTCCCCATTTCTTCCTAAACTGCGACCCCCTTGAATCCGATAGGCTTTGGTGCACCAACGCAATTCCGGCCAATGGCTCCCCTATCTTTTCCAAATCATCCTCTCGACGTCTGGTGATTCGTTAGCGGAAAAGCCTTGTTCCTAGCATAGCCAGCAAGAATATTGGCGTCAATAACTACCCGATACTTACAGAAGCAAGAGCGGAATGCTCCGATTTGAGTCGAAGCTGACCCCTGACTGCTGAAGGTCCCGGGCCGGCATCGTCGCCTCCCCCTTCCGATACCCTTGCCCCACTATTTGAGAGGTGTCCGTCCGAAAGCATCGCTCGGTCCTGCCCCTAGGTCACCTCCTCTCACGAGCGGTCCCCCGGCGCCCGAGCCCTTCCGACTGCACGGCCCAGCGCCCTATCACCCTCCTGAAACATTTCGACAGTCCGTGGGCTAACGATCAGCGAATCCGTCGAACTGCATCGCGATCCAGCGCTTGAGCCCCACGCTGGCGACTAGGGTCATCCCTCCTCGAAATAGATCGGGTTGCTCATGGCGGCCATCAGTCGCTGTTCCACTTCTTGGAACCAACGCCAGACTTCAATCCGATAGAAGCGCTCACCATGGCGTGTCACCTCCATCGCTAGCGCCGGTTCTTCCTGGCCGGCCACAGTCCTCTGCTCGATGCCCCGGTCGCTAATCAGGAGAATTTCGTCATCAGCCTCGAGACGTTCTATGACCACGCGAACCAAATGAGGGCCCCTTTCTGGCACCACATCTCCCATTAGATAGGGTCCACACGACATATTAAGGCGCGGCCCAGAAGGAGCATAGGATATGAATACCCGCCGTTGTCGAATCGCGCGGAGGATGTCGTCCCGGCGATATTGTTCAGCATAGACCCAGGTGGTTGGCCGGCCATGCTGCACGTACGGGTCTTGCAAATTGTGCGTGTCGCTGCCGCCGATGGCGGTGAGGCGGCGACCCGATGCGAGCGATGCTTGCCACCACGCTAAGGCCTTGTCGTTGGCCTCGTGCCAGGGCCCGTTCCACACTTCCACCGCATCCACCACGCTGTCCCATTCCCAGCGCCAGGCGCAACTATCACAACTCATTTCCAAGGGATGGTTGACCGAAATGAGCGCCCCGCGCGTGGCGGCGGTTTGCAGATAGCCCCTAAGATCAGACTGAGAAGCTACCCGAAAATCGTCGACGGGGTGGGCCACTCCAATCAGATTGACGTGCCCGGCGTACGTCGTCAATTCCATACCGGGAATGAAGAGTACTCGCAAGTCGCGGGGATATCCCAGATTTTGGCTGTAGGTATTGTGATCGGTCAGGGCTAAGAAGTCGAGTCCACAAGCTTGGGCCCGGTTAGCCGCTTCGTCGATGCTAAATGCGCCGTCACTATGAACCGTGTGGCTGTGAAGATCGCCGCACAGCCATCGCGGGTTGACCGGTACACAATCGATACTCAACTCCACAGTGACTCCTTGCGCAGGCACTTCATAGACCCCGAGAAGGACCGCCCAATCCCCGGGTTCCATGGTGCCAGGAAGATACCCAGGGGTTGCCGTGTCTGGCCGCAAGATCACCGTCGACCGCGCCCCTCCGCTCCATCCTCGGATGCCATTCGCCCCGCGCATACCTAAATCGATGGTAGCACGCTCGTCATTTTGAGCCCGGACGGTCATATTGACCGCAATTTCTTCGACATTCTCGCCCACTCGAAACGGCACCTCTAGAAACTGCTTTTCTTGCTGTTTGGCGATGTTTACCGTGAGTATCCGATGATAGGATTCCAAATTACTGTCCAAAGGGTCACCCCCCTTTTTTATCTCTGAATGAAATTGACGCCTCGTGCCTGAATCCAGACATCCGGTTGCTGGAAAATTTTCGACTTTTAGCCTCTCATCAGGACCACGGACGGTCAGAGTAACAAGTCCTCCAGTTGGATTTCAAACCTGAACTTTGCATCCTCTTCATACCATGCGGGGAAATTGGTCCCCCATACGTTGTTATGAAGGTTAAAGTGAAACCCTCCGTCCAAATCCGGCACGTCTTGGATGAAATTCAGGATATTACGCTCACCTAACGACAGCACCGGAGCATCCAATGTGCTCAACGCCACCGTGCCGTCAGCGGCGTGATAGAAAATCCCGCGGTCGACCGCGTGCATGGCCCGATTCCCGCATCGGACCACCTGCCACGGGGAAATGGGCCGGCCTAATTTCTCCAACACCCAGGCAAATGGGTTATCCACCGCAAATCCTAAAGAAAGCCAAGCCGCTTCCGGGATGCGCACCGCATCCTTTTGAAACCACTGCAGGGTAATCGTGACCGTGGGCGAATCGTGCAAAAATACATACTCCAGTTCAATCACCTGAGGGCACCCAAAGATTCGCGTCGCCTGATCGGCCATCCGTACCGAGAGCGCAACCCGGTCGCCCCGACTATCTTTAGCAAGCCACGCGCTCGCGCCATCGGGCCTAAACTGTCGATGTCTTGGCGTCGGTGTCGAAAATTCGAACCCAGGCTTGCCAAAATCGGCATCGGCCCACGAATAAGTGTCCTTCCAGTGCGCCACGTATTGTTGAAACCAACGTTGATAGTCTTCTACGCCAAAAGTCTCATAACTGAAAAGGCCTATAGGACAGCGATCCCCAACCCACTCCCTTCCTTCGGGGCCCCGGAGCGAATGAATGGCTCCATCCGACCCCAAGCGGACGACAAATTGGCCTAGCCTGTGCTCTTGCGCAAGCGATAGCGCAGTCATTTGCGAGACGTCCTGACGACTGGGTTTCAGTCCTTGGAGCGCGCGGTTGGCCTCGCCTTGGAGCTCGTCGGGCAGAGCACGGACGGCGTCGGCGACGTACTGCCGCTGCTCCTCCCAAGAAGACTCTAAAAAGCGGTACGACCTGGATTGGTGAATAGAGTCCGAGGCGTCGGTGGGCGCCTCGCCTCCCCGATCGACTGCCGCGCTAAACCGCCCCAAATAATCGTATTTCGTGGGTGCCGTCTGCCCATCCACCCAATTTTTCTGGCGAGCGCGGTGAAACTCTGGCTTGGAATAGTGTAGAAAGTCCCCTAAAAATGTTTTGTGGTCGACCCCCCAGGTGTGCTCGGCAATCATCAGCAACCGATCGGAAAAGGTTTGAATGTCGTCCTCTTTAATTCTCCCCGCTTCGAGCCATTTTCTTCTTCGGCGCATTAGTTCCCGGAAATCAGCGATCTTTTTGGGATCCGAGCCGGCACCGTGAATCCAGGTGTCTCCGATTTCCTCGGCGACAATAGGCAGTCGCCCGCGGTTTGCCCAAACCGTGGCGGCATAGGCATCTAACGTCGAAGCCAGCACTTCGGCGCCCGGGTACTTCTGTTCTAATTGGGCAAACCACTGGGCTATGCGCTTGGCGTCCGGCGGGCTTTGGTTGTCTCCGGCGTGCAAGAAAACCAGGACCTCGTCCATGCCCGCCACCGGCACATCGTCCCCATACGTGTCGGCATAATGGACGACCAGTTCAGATCCCTCTTGAGCTCGCCATAAAAACATCTTAGGAACCCGAGGGCGCGAGGATGCCGGATTGACCCCAATGTGCAGATACCGAATGCCGGCAGCGGCTAACGGAGGCACGATAGCCATCGAATGGCCGGGCACGTCGGTCATTTTGGCGGCGATGGTCGTGCGGCCAAATTGCCGGTCGAGCCGTTTGGCCATCGTCAATCCATGTTGAAACAAACTGAGGTCAAGCAGTTCGGAATGCATCGAAACAGGGAGTCCATGCCAGGCAATGTATCCCCGACCTATGGCTTGTGTCAGCATGTCGCGCGATAAAGGATCAGCCGTTCGCAAGTAATGGTCGATCAGGAAGGAACCCGTGGTCCAGATGAATTGCTTGCGTCCATTCGGCAACTGACATTGTTCCGCCAACCGAATCGCTTGCGGAATAAACTCTCGTTCATAGCGCTCGATCACCGACGCGGCCAGATCCGTAAACCCTACATCCAGGTGAGTCTTGAAGATGACGTGCACCCGCTTCACGCCCACTTAATCTCTCCTTTCATATCCAAAAGGGCTGAGACGCTTGAACCCGTGAGCAAATTAGAAGAGGCAATCCCAAAAACCAATCTACGATGTCGAATGTTTCTAAACAAGAAGTACATTTTCGGTTGATTAAGTTCACTATAAATACTTATTTCATATCAGTCAACAATTATGCGATATTTTCTGATGTTTTTCGCGTAAGTACAACCTGCCTGTTCCGCGCGCCAATAACGGCTTTTCCCTTGGACCGCAACCATTGCCATTCTAGAGAAATGGTGCGAAACTCGTCAAACGGTCTTTCGAACATTGCAACCGTGGGGGTTTCGATGTTCTTGACCCGTTCTTTTAGGACTTATGCACCACCTCTCTAGAATTCTTCCGCAGCGGATGTTGGATTTCTCGCGAAGGAGTTCGCGGTTATCCATGTATTGGGTTTGGCTAGGCATCAATGTCATGGCATTCAGCTAGGCTCCCTCTTTCATGAGCACTCTTCATATTTGGAGCGAGTCTTCGCATTAGCGAATTTCTTCGATTCAAGTTATTATGTATTTGCATTCTTGGGCGCTGTCGTAGATGGTTATTCGTACATGAAGGTTGGTGTGGGTGTCGACGCTGGAGAGCTCTACAATACCCGCCTCCTAGCGGTTTGCTGTTTTGATCCCAAGCAGTCAGGCCCAACTCCGAGCTATCCCCTAGAGTGTTCGAACAGGAGTGAATACATTGCGCCGACCAGGCATTGGTAAAGTGGCAGAACAGGCAGGGGTCTCGGTTTCGACGGTCTCCCGAGTGCTCAAGGGGGCTCCGGGGGTACATCCTGACACGGAGA
>JAMCVM010000182.1 GCA_023475835.1 Bacillota bacterium
CCAAAGGCCATCATCTCGTCCGTAATTTTCCTGATAGAGGTTCACTATAACCGATCGATCGGAAAATGTCCACTCCCTTAAAAAATGGCGAAATTACAGGGGGTTGCAGGACTTTGACGGGACCTTGGCCAGGATAGATCCAGACCTTGACACAATCGAACAAAGTCCATAAAATAGTACTGTTCAGGTGCTGAAGGTTTCTCGGCACCATTGCAGGGGGGAGTTTTAGGGTATGTCCACGTATATGGCTAAGCCTTCGGAAGTTCAACGCAGTTGGTATGTTATCGACGCCGAGGGAAGGCCCTTGGGCCGGGTGGCTACGGAAGCTGCGCGGCTGCTTCGAGGAAAGCACAAACCGATTTTTACTCCGCATATCGACACGGGCGATCACGTGATCATTATCAACGCAGCTAAGGTGGTCTTGACCGGCCATAAGCTGGACCAAAAGATTTATTATCACCATTCGGGATACCCAGGCGGGTTGAAGCGCACCATTTACCGTCGACTGATGGAGAAGCGTCCGACATTTGTTATGGAAAAGGCCGTCCGCGGAATGCTGCCCAAGAATCGTTTGGGACGGGCCATGTTTAAGAAGCTGAAGGTTTACCAGGGTAGCGAGCATCCTCATGCGTCGCAAAAGCCCGAAATTTGGGAGGCTCGGTAGATGGCGATTGCGCAATTTTGGGGCACGGGTCGGCGTAAGAACGCTGTGGCTCGTGTTCGTTTGGTGCCTGGGGCTGGGCGAATTGTGGTCAATGGGCGGGACGTTGCAGACTACTTCCCCATGCTGATGTTGCAGACGGTTGTACGTCAACCGTTGAAAACCTCAGAGATGGAAAGCAGTTTTGATGTGTTGGTTCGGGTGGAAGGCGGTGGCCTGTCTGGCCAAGCAGGCGCGGTCCGCCATGGCATTGCTCGAGCTCTGCTGCGTGTCGATCCTAGTTTTCGTCCGGCATTAAAAAGGGCGGGGTTCTTAACGCGGGATTCGCGAATGAAAGAACGCCGGAAATACGGCTTGAAGAAGGCGCGTAAAGCTCCGCAGTTTTCAAAGCGTTGAGCGGAAGAGGCCCCGGCCATGTGCCCGGGCCTTTTTTGTTGGGAAATCAGCCGAGGATGATCCACCGTGTGATTTGCGTTGCATCCTAGCCTTTTAGGTGCCTGCTAGATTGTGCCCTCGTCAAACGGGCTAACTGAAACGGAGGCCGAGAATTTAGGTGGTCTTTCCGCTGTCGAGGATGGCGCGCAACCGGTCTCTTCGCCTCTAGGGATGGGTGTCCGGGATCAAAGAGCCAAGGCGATCGCCTACGGTAGAGAGTGGGCACGCCATGCGTGCTGAAGATTGGGAATACCATGATTTAATGGGGTCATAAGGGGTGAGGAGGGGAAAGGGAATATATATTCGGCACTAAAGAATTGAAACGTACTCGTGGATGAAGAAGACCAAGGCACTCACACCTGATCGGCAGCAGTATTCGATCTTTAATGCCGGGTATATAGCGTAAAAATGTCGGTCCATGAAAATGCAAGAACCGATCATCCGTTCCTCCATCGTGCCCGAGAAAATTTTTGGGGCCGCCTAGGATAGCCGGGTCACCGGCAGAAGTCCTAATCCTTGCTTTGCTTTTAACACCTTGGTAACAAATTCAGGGTATAACTAGACGTAGCAGACAGGCGATCTCTTTGTAAACGCGTGTCGAGAGGGCTTACACGAAGAATCGATTAGTCAAGAGAGTTTGCGGGACGAGGAGGATTGCCGGTGAAGACGGTGTTTGGTGCAGGGGCGATTGCAGCCATGGCTGCAATCCTCAGTATGGGGGTGGAGAATGTGAAAGTGGCGAGTTCGCCATGGAACCTGTCACCTTCGGCCATCAAGACGGTGACCATTGCGGATTCCAGACCGGGTCAGTTAGACTGGCAACCTGATCGTACTGCGACGGTGGTGCGGACTTTAAACCAAATGTTGAACGCGGCGACGCCCACCGTACGGCGATTGCCGATGTCCGTTCATGCGACGTTTATGGCTTACATCGGTCCAGCGGTATTGACGGTAACCGTCAATACCGGACAAAAGATTCAGATCTATCCTTTGTTTAGCTTAGAGCGGACAGGACACAGTGCTTACGCCATTCGCTACCAGTTGGGAACGGTGGTCTATAAGCGTGGTGCGACTGTGGAATATCTGCACGACCCTTCTCTGTATCATTGGCTGAGGCATAGCCAGTGGCAGAGCGCCTTTCACAAAGAGAGTAGCGGTACGACGCCGGGCCCTGCTCCGAATTCGGAGTGGACCTAAGAAAGTGCGGGGTGGATGCGGCGACAACGTCCACCCATCTTGTCGAAGAGAAAGAGGGAGAGGAGCCTTGACCGATGCTCTCAGGTCATTGGGTGTGTAGTCGGATAGGAACTCGCCGACTAAGCCCTAAGACGCCGGAGCGATGGACGGGGGATGGGTTGGAGGCGCTTGCGGCCAGAATTAAAGACGCAGGCGCGGCCAGTAAGATTGAGCGTAGACAAAGAAACAGATGGCCGCTGAGGCCGTTGATGTGACCGCCGGTTGAACAAGAGGATTCGGGCGATGGCGATTGCACGCCAAGCTTGGCTTGGCGATTTGCTCGCGCTTGACTCAATAGCGCATGGCCTCTGGCTTAGACGTCGGTGAATCGCGGGCGCCGAGTAAAAGAAAGAGGGGCTCGGTGGACCGGATCGGGCGCGTACATTACGTCTAAGACGGGCTCCGCCATTGGCCGTCGCCGTTTGACATCAGCTAAAGATCATGGCCGGCGGTCCGAAGAGCCATGGGCAAGTACTTCGTAAAGAGCTTTGGAGCCGCTGGTTTCACGACTACCCGTCTTGGTGGAGCCCACACTCGGTCTTTTCAAATCCGGCCCAACGCCCCGCGCGAGCCGATTCCCCTGGCTTAACGGCGCGAGTGCAGGGAAAACAGCCGATACTGGGATAGTTTTGATCATGCAGAGGATTGTAGTCCAACCCATGCTCACGGATATAATCCCAGACCATGGCCTCGGTCCAATAGGCCAGCGGATTGACCTTGATTAATTGGTGTTGTTCATCCCATTCGATCAACTGAGCATTTTTTCGAGTCGGCGATTGGTCTCTTCGAATCCCTGTGATCCAGGCGGTTTTTCCGTCAAGAGCACGCAATAAAGGTTCGACCTTGCGCATGGAGCAGCAAAGATTAGGCTCCCTGGCCCATAGATCCGGTCCGAATTCTTCGGCCTGTTGGGCTACTGTTTGCCGCGGTTGGATAGCGCGATACCGGATGGGGTAACGGTTCACGATCCGTTCGATGAGTTGATAGGTTTCATCAAAGAGCAGGCCCGTGTCTAAACTGAAGACCTCGGGAGAAGGGGTGCTCTGGCACGCCATATCAATGAGTACCACATCTTCGGCGCCAAAGCTTGAGGCCAAGGTCACACCGGCTCCATAGCGTTGATATACCTGAGCAATTAGATCCCTAGGATCCCTATCTACATACTCGTCATTCCAGCGAGACTCTATCGTATAATTTACCGCCATGGACGATATCCTCCTCATGGGTTTTCGGGTGCGTCTGTGATCGACTATCATAAAACAAACGGACAAAGCACCGTTCCGATTGGAGAGGAAATCATTGCAGACGCCATCCCCAGATCTTGTGATCGACGCTAGAAGCTTAAGCTGCCCTTTTCCTATTATACGCACAAAACGCGCGATGGCTACTATCGATATTGGGGCCGTCATCGAAGTTTGGACAACCGACCCTGGCGCCTTAGCAGACTTTCCAGCCTGGACGGAACTGACCGGGCACCATTTGCTGGCCACGCGCCAAGAGGGCGACATCTATATTTTTCAGATCCGTCGGATGAAGTAGCGGAGTTCCCTGCATGACTGCGTGGATGAGCTATCGAGAGAAGGCAGAGGGAAACCCCTGTCTCGATGAAGAGAAGATGAGGCCACCGTCGAGGCTGGCTCAGCGCATAGGGAAGTCTCCAATTCGGCACTACGGATGCTGATAGGGGCTTCCTCCTTTTTTGGGGATTTGGCTAAGTGGGTGGTCATTCGTACTAACCTAATTTCTGGATTGCACTCGGGGTCGGGGAACGCCTTCAACGGCATTCCCACATTTCTCGGATTGGCGTAGGCCGGAGGTTGTAACTGCTTCATAACTTGCTCGTAAAGATTTATAATGGATGGTATAATGATCTTGGATTTATCGGCGTTAAAGACTTAAATGACACAATCCCTGCCGTAGTCACACGGTGAAAGACGCGGCGGGGCATCTGAATCAGGAGCCGGGTAACACCTGGGCCGAGGGTACCACGCGAAAGACAGGGGCGAGACTCATAGCCATTCTCTTTCGTGGATCCTTGGCGGCGAAGGAGAGCGGGCCGTCCCGCCGATTCTCTTTCAATAGTGCGAGAGCAGCCCTCCAGCGGACAAATCCTGTGAGATCCGCGCTGCCGTCAGGCAGTGACTTCGAATGACGGTTTACGAGGTTTTTTTAACCAGGTTCTCTGATGAACTGTACCGAGATGAGTTATAAGGCGAGTCATGACAGTATTGGTGAGGCGTTCATCAGACCCGGAGCTGGCGAGGACGACAGGCCGCGTCCAGGTCGAATGCATCCCTGGGGGCTGATCTCGGCTTTACGTCTGACACTCCGCAGTGGTTCATCTGATGGCATGAAGGTGAAGGTTAGTAGAACTGACGGCAAAAAACCAATGAGCACCAACTGTTGATAGACTGAGGCCACTGAAAATGATCCAAATAGCCTGAGACCCAATGGTGTCAGGCTATTTGGGGTCGCCGTATAATAAGGAATAGTCAGTGAATATTGGGCGTGGGCATGGGGCGGATTCCATGTGCTGGTGAGATTCGATGAATTTGTGGGGGATCGATACAGAGCGACGCACATTTGCGTCGCAATCCCTTACTTTAGGGTGAACGCGCGCACGCTTCGCTCTCGCATCGCATAGCGATGCGAGAAACCTCCATCAGCACTCGCTGGGGGATGGTAGGATCTATGAGGGTTTGGCTGGTTCTAAACGCTTCGGCGTTTTTTCGGGGAATACTGATTGCCTCTCAGTTTCGGTTTACGAGGATACGATCGATCGGGAATGACCGGCACCGCATTGGCCTGCATGGATTCCACGAGGTGCCAATACGCCTGAGTTCGACGGTTAGGATCCGGGTCCAACACGATTTTGATCCAGCGGTCTTTCCATAAGCCCACGGCGACACTCGTGTTGATTTTATCCTTCGCATGTTTGCGGCGCACTTCGCCCCGCGCGCGACGTTTCTCCCATCGCCTCTGGGCTTCATGTTCGACCAGCGCCGCCATGTTACTGGTCACGACGGTGGCCTGGTGCTCTTGGGCAATCACTTCGGGCCGAATACCCGAGAAATTCTCGACTTCCCCGTCGTTTTTCAGAATATCGTAGTGCGTTTCGACACCCCAGCGCAAATGGTACACCGCTGCGACTTGCTCGTAAGGCAGCAACGTGGCCGGCACATTGGTAATCAAAATTTCTTGGCTCCCATTGGCCAACGTGATCTTGATCACGCGAAGACGCAGGACCGTGCCTACGGGCAAGGGATTGCCCGCGCGGGCCAATTTTTGGGCCCGACGCTTGGTGACCACGAGGGTTATGCATCCGTCCTTGGCTACTGAGCCAAACTCTTCCACATAAAAACTCTCCTTGACCCGCATCAAGAACCGGGCTCCCATCTGCGCGAGCTGGATGCAGAAGGCTAAGCCCGGGAAGTCCTTGGCGCAGTCCAAGGGTCGCCGCGATCGAAAAGCCATAGAATCGGTAACGACTGCCCAACCAGGCCGTAAACGGCCTGCATGCGCCGCAAGGCGAGGTCCCGTTCCGACGCCTCATACCGATCCAGCACGGCACTGAGACAAATCCCATTGGCCACATCGTAGGCATGGGACATTTGGGCCCGCGCCAGGCCCGGAGCCTGTTTACCGCCGGTTTCCCCATAGAACTCGCGGAGTTT
>JAMCVM010000110.1 GCA_023475835.1 Bacillota bacterium
CGCGGGGAACCGATCATGGAGACGGTCCGACGGGCTCTGCAGCAGGATCGTCACACCATCCACGCGAATGAAACCGGGATGCGCGTCCGAGGCCAGTGGGGGTGGTTTCATGGGGCCTCGAATAGCCAGTGGACGTGGTGATTCGCCCATCCGAACCGGGGACATAAAGCGATGGACGCCGCCGGGATTCTGCCGAATCGTCCGCCGGACAGCCATACCATGCATGACGGATTATCCGCCTATCGAAAACAGCCGGTGACGGACTCGCTTGGTAATGCGCACCACGGTCGCGAACTAGAGAATGCCAAAGAACGCACCCACCAGCCCTGGGCGGAGGAGTTGCGAAACCTGCTCTATGAAATGCATGATGCCACCGAGGCGGCCCGGCAGGCTGGAGCCAACGTGGTGGACTCCGCCCTCAGAGAGCGTTTGCGAGAGCGCTAGGATCCGTTGATTCGCCAGGGGCTCGAAGACGATCCTGAGACGTTGCCTGCCCCAGGGCGCCGACGGCGCCCAAAGCACAGAAAGACGCGAACCTGACTGGAACGACTCGATCGCGACCGCGAGGCGACGTTGCGCTTTCTGGATGACCTCACGGTTCCTTTTACGAATAATATGGCCGAACGCGACCTGCGCATGCTCAAAGTTCGTCAGCAGATTTCCGGATCGTTTCGGTCAGACAAAGGAGCTCAGCGTTTCGCGGTGATTCGCGGTGATTCGCGGCTATTTGCAAACTGCGGCCAAGCAGGAACAATCCTTGTGGATGGTGGATGGTGTTGGAGTCCGTCGTCCATAATGAGCCTTGGAAACCCAACACGGGCTAACTGTTCTTAAGTATGGTTCGGGTTGACCCGTCATAGCGCAGTCCCACCCAACAACGCCGATTAAGGATGGCCGACACCATCCCTAATCGGCGTTGCCCTTTGCCACGCTGGACGTACCAAAAAATTCCTACCGCATACAGGAGCCCAACCATTGCGATTGGTATACCTAAATAGTTACAAATATTCGCGACCAGCGCAAAGACCCTTCTGGTCCCACCCTAATTGTCAAAGGAATGGAGTTAACGCCTGAACCCTTCGGCTTGAGCGCTTAGGGAACTTGGCATCATTTGCTCCCTGTTTCTGCTCCACGGGCGGCGTTATGGGGCTCTGAGTCCCAAAGAGAGTCGATTGTCGCGATCCAGGCTTCCGCCTCTACCGGAGGATGCGTCGTCCACCTTTCCTACCGCGCCAATGGGTCAGATGCAGTCGCGACTCACCGAATTTCGGGAGGGGAAGTTGCAACGACCAAAGTCCGCACTTTGGTTCAAGCGGAAGAGTCGCTACACTGCACACGGGTCATATTTGACGGTTTGATGCCAAGGCTGTGAACGTCTCAACCCCTTGATGCACAATGGCTTTTCACCACGATCGGGTTCTCCCAAACGCGAAAATTCTGACCAGGGCCCAGAATAATGGTAACTTTAGGCCCACCTTAAGTGCAATCGTGTTATCCGTACCTTTGAAAACTTATGGAGAGAATCTTTCCTCCGCTTTTGGCGCGGGGGGGGCATTTCCGGCCTAACCTGGCCGGTTCGCCACCAGCGTTCAAGATGAGTTTGAAGACGCACCGAGCACAGCGAAGAATGGAGAAGACGTTTACGCATCTGCGCAAATCCCGGGAGAACCTCAATGGAAGATTGGGCAAACTACGCCTAGCCGTAGTTTCTGGCAGTGGATCGAAGATTAAGCTTCCCAGGAATGCTGCAAGGACAGCAACACGGGCTGAGATGGCGGGGCCTATCACTATCCTTATCCAGGACCACCTCGCCATCGTTCTACGCTTCGGATGGCGCCATCAAAAAGCTATCAGGGGTATTGTTCCTCGAGGAACAATACCCCTTCATCAAGACCTTATTTTACCTCTTCAGGCCTGGAACCCACTCGTTGATTACAAGCCAACGCAACAGCCTGCTTCTCTTCATTACTTAATGCATAACGACTCACCCCTTGCTTAATCGGTTTGGCATAGACTCGCACCTCATCTCGCCCCCAAAGACTCGTCAAAACCAGCCCATCTTGTTCATCACTCAATACCGCCAAAGAAAAGGACAAATCCGCCCCTGTATCGTCAAACGGGTTGTACCGCACCATACCCGTCCGCGAAAGCGAACGCCTTTGCCTCCGTTCCAACTCTTCTATTCGCTCAACCAACGGCGGCCAACTTTTCGCTTCCTCAAAAACTTTTCCTAATCCTTCTTCCAAACTAGGATAATTCGGCACTCCCATCAGTCTAGAAATTCGTTTCCGACTTGACCGTGCCATACTCAACGAAATAATCGCTACGACTATTGAAACCAGGGCGACCCCTGACGTCACCGCCTGCGAAATAGTTACCGTATACTGTCCAAAATGAAGCATGATCTCCCCCCGGCTTGCAAAACCACCTACTCATGCTAGTGCCATAAACCCCCGGCTTACACCCATCGTAAGCCCCTTCGTCCTTTTACACTGGAAAACTCTCGGGCACCGTTTCTGTATTGGCCAACACTTCTAACAATCGTTCTAATTCCTCTAAACTTCGATAACGAATCTCTATTCTCCCCTTCTTTCCATCTCCATGAACCTTGACCCCCGCCCCCAGCGCTCTACGCAGACCCTCCTCCACCTGCCTCATATGCACATCTAATTCCTTTGACGCCGGCTTTCGCTGCAACGATGGCCTCATCCGTCTTTGTTCCAACTCTCGCACTGTCCAGTTTTCCAGCACACACGCTTCTGCTAATCGCATTCGCGCCTTCTCATCCTCGATCCCCAACAAGACCTTGGCATGAGCCATCGTTAACGTCTTATTTCTCACCCATTCTTGAATCTTATCCTGTAACTGCAACAATCGCACATAGTTAGCCACATGCGACCGCGCCCGACCCACCTGTTCCGCGATTTCCTCTTGCGTCCAGCCCAACTCTTCAGATAATCGACGGTACGCTTCAGCCTCTTCAAGAGGATTAAGGTCCTCTCTTTGGATGTTTTCTATCAACGCTAGCGCGACCATCTCGCGATCCGAAGCTTCTCTGACCCAGGCTGGAATGGTTTCTAATCCCGCCATCTTCGCTGCTCGCAGCCGACGCTCTCCCGCGATCACTTCATAACCGCCGTCGACTGCGCGAACCGTAATCGGCTGCACCACTCCATAATGCCGAATGGAATCCGCCAATTCCTCCAACTCCTGGCCCGAAAATTCCTTTCTAGGCTGAAAGTCACTCGCTCGGATAGCATGAACGGCCAGTTCCGACACAACCCCTCCCGCATCGCCCGGCACAGCCATGCCACCCTCGCCAATCAAAGCCGACAAACCTCGACCCAACCCCTTACTGCGAGCCATATGCCAACATCTCCTTTGCCAGCGCCCGATAAACCTCCGCCGCCTTGGAGCGAGGATCATACCGCAAAATCGGTTGTCCATAACTGGGTGCCTCGCTCAGGCGCACCGTCCGCGGAATCACCGTAGTAAACACCTTATCCCCAAAATGTGAACGCACTTCTTCGGCAACCTGCTGGGCCAGATTCGTCCGTCCGTCATACATCGTGAGCACGATCCCCGCCAGCTCTAAATGGGCATTGATACGAGCCCTCACCAAGTCAATCGTCGTTAAGAGTTGCGTCAATCCCTCTAATGCGAAAAACTCACATTGCAACGGGATTAACACCCCGTCGGCACAAGCCAGCGCATTTATGGTCAGCACACCTAAAGAAGGGGGACAATCAATAAAAACATAGTCGTAACGGTCTACAATAGGTGCCAACGCCTTGCGAAGCCTGAGAGACCGATCTTCTTCATTCAGCAATTCGATCTCCGCCCCGGCAAGGTCCAGGGTCCCGGGTACCAGATGAAGCCCCAGCACCGACGTTTGCACCAGCGCATCTAAAATGGATCCTCCGCCCACCAATACCTCGTAGATGGAAACGTCCACCAACGATTTATCAATCCCCAAACCCGTGGTTGTATTCCCCTGGGGATCGCAATCGACGGCCAAGACTCGCTTACCGGCATCCGCCAAATAGGCAGCCAAATTAATCACCGTGGTCGTCTTGCCAACCCCACCCTTCTGGTTGGCCACAGCAATTGTTCGCGCCACGTGAAGTCCCCCTGAAATACATACTCGCATGGTTCATTGTAACGTAACCGTCTGAACTCTGGATATGCCAAAGCCGATTAAACCCCTAGGTGACGGACGCGAGGATACCGATCCTCAGTCGGCGCCACCTTTTTAATTTCTACTAAGTATCGCACATCTCGCGGCCATGACGGAAGCCGCACCGCTTGCAATGCCGCCAGCCGCCCCCCCAACTCCTCAACAAACTCCTGGTTTTGATCACATTCCCCCTCCGCTCTTGCCCCCCGCAATAACACCACCGTTCCTCCCACCTGAGCGGCTGGCAGACTCAACTCGACAGACATTCGAAAACTTCCCACCGCACGCACCGTCACCATATCGTACTGCTCGCGATACGATTTCTGAGCCCCCGTTATCGCCTCAGCCCGCTCATTGACCACGACCACGTTGTCCAACCTCAAATCGAACGCTGAACGCAATAAAAACTGCGCCCTGACATTACGAGCCTCCACCAGCGTGATAGGACAATGTTTTCTGGCGATGGCCAAAACTAGTCCCGGAAATCCGGCTCCGCTGCCGATATCCATACCACGACGCCACTCACCGATCACCCGGAGCACCGCCAACGAATCCAAGATCCCCTTTTCCCAGAGCGCTACTCCCTGAAGCGCGGTCAAGTTAAACGGTGCCTTCTTCACCGCCTCCATATAGCGGAAAAGACGCTCCCACGCCAAACCGTCAATCTCCAGTTCCTTTCGCCAGTCTGCATACGCTTGCCACCAACTTTGCACCATACCATCCTCTCACCTCCGCAAAACAAAAAACCGCCATCACGGCGGTTTGATGAACCGTTATTGTGTTGCCTCGGCCCCCGGCGAACCTGCCCCGGGCGACCCACCGTTTAACGGTCGTTTCAACAGCACAGTCGTTTGCACCACTTGAAATAAGTTAGAAATCACATAATAAATCGCTAATCCCGCCGGAAACCGATACGCCACAAAACCAAAAATTATGGGCATAACCCACAGCATCATTTTTTGGCTAGACTCCATCCCCGGTTGTTGAGGCGTCATCTGCATCGTCTGCCGTTGCATAAAAAATGTGCTCGCAGCCACTAAAATTGGCAAAATAAACGTAGGATCCGGCTTGGCCAAATTGTGCCAAAACAGCCAACCCAAATCGGATTTGTAATGAAAACGTCGCAACACATCAAACAATGCGTACATAACTGGCAACTGTAAAATTAATGGAAGACAACCTGCCGCCGGGTTAACTCCCTCTTCTTTGTACAGCTTGGCGATCTCCGCGTTAAGTTTCTGCGGGTCTCCCTTGTGCCGCTTCTGCAATTCTCGTTGCCGCGGAGCCACCTTGGCCATTTTTTGCATCGAACGTGCCTGAGTAATCCCAAGCGGCAAAAGCACCACTCTCACTAACAAAGTCAGCAATAATATGCCGAGCACATAATTGCCGGACCAGTTGGTAAAGAACACGAAGATGTTGGTAAGCAACACCTGAAACCCGTGCCAAATTTCCAAATTCGTTTCCTCCTAGCCGAGGCCTTAAGGCACCGGGTCATAACCCCCAACATGTAAGGGATGACATCTGGCCAGCCGCTTTACGGAAAGCCAGCCACCTTTCACCACACCGTAGCGACTAACCGCGTCAACCGCATACTGAGAGCAAGTCGGAGTGTAACGACACGACGGCCGCGTGAACGGCGAGATAAAGCGCTGATAGCCTTTGATCATACCTACAAGGAGTCGCCCGACCATATTCACACCTTTAAGCCTAGGCTTTTACCAAACAGCCCGCTTTCGTCAACAATCTTCGGCCGCTACTAATTAGAGAATCCCAACGCGCATCCAAAACCCCAGCCTTACCCAACCAAATGATATCACCACACGGAACAAGATCTTTCTCAAAATACTGCTGCAACGCCCGCAACCTCCGCTTAATGCGGTTGCGTTTAACCGCGTTCCCCGCCTTGCGCTGAGCTGTAAATCCAACCTTTTGCTCAAAACTCTCATTAAACAGAACGAAAAGGACCAGGTTTCGGTCCCCAACCGTCCGCCCTCGTTTGATAACCCGTCCAAACTCCGCCCGATTTTTCAGCCGTGCCAAGTGCGCCACCGCTTTTATACCGCGATCCGCTTCCGTCCTCTGCCTCGGCGCCGGCTAAGAACCGCACGCCCGGCCCGGGACGCCATGCGAGAACGAAATCCATGCACCTTATGACGGTGCCGCTGATTCGGTTGAAATGTCCTCTTCACCCCTACACCCCCTATAGCCAAATGCCTCTATAGTATAGCCAGACCCAACGGCTCGGTCAAGGAACGCCTTAGCCCGAGACGCTTTCAAATTAATTTCTCCAAGAGTTGCTTGCCACTGCCACCCATTTTTCCCTATTGCCTCTAAAAAATGCATTAGTCTCCACCTTTCCCTCCCCCCACTCGCTTGCCCTCATCTCAAAAATCACGTCTCCCTAAAGACCCAGACCATCGCCAACGATCATCCCAGTACCTGGGAATATATTTTCCTGGCGCCCCTTGATTATTGAGCCATCCCCTGTCAATCTGTTATCATTAAATCCACCCCAGGCTTCGGCGCCAGGGGGCTCGTTGTTTTATAGAGAGATATCAACAGTTTGTGGATAACTCTGTGGACGAGTTTGTGTATAGTCAAAGTGTCAACAGGAGGAATGGCAGAATGCGCCTCGAGGCCCTGTGGGCGGAAGCAGTCGAGCGTCTGCAAACCGAATTGTCCACCCCCAGTTTCGAAACCTGGGTCCGTTTAGTTTCTCCGGTCGTCATTGACGAAGACATGCTAACCTTGGCTGTCCCCAACGAATTTACCCGCAATCTTATTGCTACTCGGTACCAAGGCGTCTTACATGACACATTGTTGCAAGTCTCAGGCCGGCCTATCGAATGCACAGTGACGGTGGATCCTTCCCTGGTAAAATCCGTTTCGGCGGACCACTCCGATGATGGCGAAGTGCACCACACGCCACCTAAGCCACCTGCCGCCAACGCACCGATTGCGTCGGAATATCAGAACCGGCTCAATCCCAAGTATTTATTCACATCGTTCGTAGTCGGTGGGTCCAACCGCTTCGCCCACGCCGCGTGCCAAGCAGTGGCGGAAATGCCTGCACGGGCCTACAACCCTCTGTTCCTGTACGGGGGCGTAGGTTTAGGTAAAACCCATCTTATGCACGCTATTGGCCACCAAGTCCTCGGTCTAACCCCGACGACTCGAGTCCTGTATGTGTCTGCGGAAACGTTCACCAACGAGATGATTAATTCTATTCGCGACGACCGCATGGTTCAGTTTCGCCACCGCTACCGCGAAATTGACATTTTGTTAATCGATGACATTCAGTTTGTCGCCGGCAAAGAACGGACGCAGGAAGAATTTTTTCACACCTTCGAAGCCTTGCACGGCGCCCGCAAACAGATCGTCATTTCCAGTGACCGACCTCCCCGGGACATTCCCACGTTAGAAGAGCGCTTGCGCTCGCGCTTCGAATGGGGCCTAATCAGTGACATTCAGCCCCCTGACCTTGAAACTCGTATCGCGATTTTGGGAAAAAAGGCACAACTCGAAGGCCTTTCTGTCGTCCCCGACGTCCTGCAGTTAATCGCCTCACGCGTCGACACGAATATTCGAGAACTCGAAGGCGCGCTGATCCGGGTGGTCGCTTTTTCTTCTATTCATATGAGCCCGATTACGCTCGATCTAGCCACCGAAGCACTCAAGGATATGCTTCCGCAATCCCGGCCAAGACCCATTACCATAAGAATCATCCAGGAAGAGGTGGCAAAACACTATGAAATGCGAACAGACGACTTCAAGGCAAAGAAGCGGACTCGAGCGGTCGCCTTCCCCCGCCAAGTAGCTATGTACTTAGCTCGTCAGCTTACCGGCGCCTCTCTCCCGAAAATTGGGGAAGAATTTGGCGGTCGCGATCACACCACGGTGATCCACGCCTGTACTAAGATTTCTCAAGATAGAGAGCGAGACGCACAGTTGGCGCAAACGTTAGACATGCTTGCGAGAAGGATCCGCACTCGGTGATTAAGTTGGGGATATCATGGGAGTTGGGTGGGGATGATCCGGGGATGATTGCGGGCTTATACACAAGGCAGCAAAACTATCCCGAACCGTGTCGATTTCAGGCGCAAATTATCCCCGGGTTATTACATCGTTGAAAGCTCACAGCCCATACCTTTGAGCAAGTTATCCCGATATCCCCAACCCTTATTACTATGATGATTTCTTTTAAAAAAGAATCATTACAATAAGGCAGAACACCAAACTTACGACCATGGGGGCCACGTGATGCACGTAATCATCGACCAAAATCAACTGTCACAAGGCTTGCAACAGGCAAGCCGTATCATTAACCCGCAGAATACCTTAGCGGTTCTAAACGGCATCGAACTGGCAGCAACCACTGATGGCAGCTTTGTGTTATATAGTACCGACCTGACCACCGGCCTGACCGTGCATCTGAACGCTGATGTCAAAGAACCCGGAAGACTGACGATACCATCGCATACGATTACCGAGTTGATCCGCCGCATTCCCACAGCCACCGTCGAATTGGTCGAGCACGATGGTCGATTGCAGGTGCGTTATGGTAAAAACAGGGCCACTTTGCAAACCTTTGGCGGCGAAAATCTTCCCGACTTTCCACCGTTCGAAGGCCTTACATTGTCTCTTCCCCCCTATACTTTTCAAAAGATCAGCAAAGAGATCTTATTCGCCTGCTCGCGCGACGAATCCCGCGGTGTTCTACGCGGTGTGGGTCTGACTTTCGGCCATGGCCGACTCGTGCTTGAAGGCACCGATGGCAGCCGATTTTCTCAAAACTGGATGCCTGTCCCCGAATTTTTGCAGGAGCCAACCACCTTGGTTTTGCCACCAAAAGCCATCAACGAGGCCGCGCGTTTAGAAATGGACAATCCCTTGCAGATAACGTTGGCGGCGACGATGATTCGCGTCCAAAATGCGCATGTGACGTTATCCACACGCCTATTAGAAGGCGTCTATCCGGATTTGAGTCATGCGGCACCGGAAGAATATGTGGCAGAATGCCTGGTGGCTCTTAACGACTTTCGAGGCGCATTAGAACGTGTGCAAACGATAACCACCAAGGATCACATGAGCAGCGTCCGGGTCCACCTTATCCCCGACCAGGGCATCGAATTGATGAGTTCGAGTCAAGAAGTGGGTAACGCCGTCGAACTCGTCGAGTGTGAAAGCAGCGGTGAAGAGTTAGATCTCTTGTTCAATCCTCAGTATTTGATAGATGCCTTGAAGGCGATGAGCGATGACAACGTCTATTTTGAACTGTCAGGAACCCAATCGGCAGCACGCATCCGTAATGCCGGAGGATCCAATTTTTTCCACGCCGTGCTTCCAATGCGCCAACTAGTCTAAGGCGATCGCCACCGCCCGCTGGATCTAGGCGAGTGGGCGGTGGGAAGGCGTCCAACCGACGCTCGCCTGCTAGGCATAGCCACAAGAGACATTTCGGACTCTCCACGCCATCGCTATGCCGGCCGATATACTGCGCGCGGGTCAATTTTGACGGTTTGATGCCAGGGCGGTGGGCGTCTCAACCGGTGGTTGCATAATGGTTTTCCAATACGATGGCGTTCTCCCAAAAACGAAAACTATGGCCCGCGCGCAGTATAATACAGTCAAGCCTCTCCCTGCTGCCGACGAGCTCTCGCAGCCTGGGTCGCGAAAGGTGGTCGACCATCCAAATGGTTCCTTATTTTCTGCCAACTGGTAGCCAGACTCATATTTATGGTGTCGACCAGGTTCAGGATCGAAGACCCCAACGATGGATATAAACCAAGAGCCAGCGGCGTTAAAAGACATTCTGGAAGCGGAGATGGATCGTCACGATTGGCGTCGCGCTAAGTGGGTGTATCGCTTACAGTCGCACTGGAGTCTTGTGGTTGGCGAAATCTTGGCCAAGCATACCCGGTTGATCAGCGTTGACACGAAAGTTATCGTCATTGCGGTTCAATCTTCGAGTTGGACGCAAGAACTCACGTATTGGAAGCCAGAAATTCATCGTCGGCTAAATGAAATGACCCAAGGCGAGACCAAACACGCAGAAATTCGTATTCAGGTTTGGTCTAAGGCCCTGAATCCCGACCTGAACCCGCTCGATGCTGGGTATGAGCGCGGATTGCCGTATCAAAAACCCAGCGTCACCAGTGACGATCTGGAACAATTAGTCAATCGGGTCAGGGATAAGTACTCTTCGGCCGTGGAATACTGGATAGCATCGGGGTACAAGCTCTGTGAACGATGCCAAAGCCCGACATTAAAGGGCTATCGCTTGTGTGCCTGTTGCGAACGACTGCACGCCTCTCCATCTAAAGATACTTAAGATATTTTCAGGAAAATCTACCTCAAAGGAGTACGCCGACTGAATGTACTTACACCTGGGCCAGGATGTTATGATTCGCGGATCTGAGCTCGTCGCCATTTTAGATAGCAGCATTTTGGACATATCGGAAGAAACTAAGCAATTTTTCGGTCGTCTGCGGGCCATGGGCCACGTTCAAGGCGACTCCCGATTATCCAAGTCGATGATTATTACCGACCACAAAATATATTTTTCCAAAATATCGGCGACTACGCTCGGCCGCCGGGGCCATACAAGCCTTATGACGCGGACCCCAGAGATGCGCTAAAACCTATGCTATACTGAAAGAAATGGGCCCTTGCTGGGTCTCATCGTACGTTTAAGGGAGGGCCTCGCTGTGGCGCCGTCGGATCAGGAATCAAATTATACCGAAAGTAATATACAGGTGCTCGAAGGGCTTGAAGCGGTTCGCAAACGACCGGGCATGTATATTGGTTCGACAGGCCCCCAAGGACTTCACCATCTCGTTTACGAAATTGTCGACAATTCGATTGACGAGGCACTGGCCGGAGTCTGTGACCGCATTGAGGTGACGCTTTATGCTGACGGTCGGGTGGGAGTTCGGGACAACGGTCGAGGAATCCCAAATGGTATTCATCCTAAAGTAGGCCTTCCAACCCTAGAAGTCGTCATGACGATGCTGCATGCGGGGGGAAAATTTGGTGGTGGCGGCTACAAAGTTTCTGGAGGTCTTCATGGAGTGGGCCTCTCCGTAGTCAATGCGCTTTCAAAGTCGCTCACCGCCTACGACCGCTACGGCGGACAACTTTTCGTTCAACAGTATGAACGAGGAAAGCCGTTAGGCCCGATGACCGCCGTCGGACCCGATGATACCACCGGGTTTGAACTCGTCTTCTTGCCCGATGACACCATCTTCGAAGAGATGGGATTTCAGTTCGATACGCTCGCCAACCGTCTTAGAGAGCAAGCTTTTTTGAATGCCGGCGTTTATCTCAGTCTGGTCGACCAAGCGACAGGGCGCCAAGTTCGCTATCAGTACAATGGCGGCGTGGTGTCTTTTGTTGAATATCTGAACCTGAACCGTGAGGTCTTGCATGCGCATCCGATTGCGTTTAACGCTCAGCGCGAAGGAGTTTCAGTGGATGTGGCCATCCAATACAACGACACCTATACGGATACGGGCTTGTTTACGTTCGCCAACACTATTCACACGGCCGAAGGCGGCACCCACGAAGCGGGCTTTAAGGCTGCGCTAACCAAAGTGTGTAACGATTTTGCGCGCAAATACGGCTTGTTGAAGGAACAAGACAGCAATCTTTCGGGCGAGGATGTGCGTGAAGGTATCACCGCCATTTGTTCTGTCAAGTTGCCGGAACCCCAATTCGAAGGCCAAACCAAAACCAAGCTTGGCAATTCCGAGATTCGAGGGATTACGGAGGCGGTAGTCAGCGAGGGCCTAAGTACCTTTTTTGAAGAAACTCCTACGGTAGCCAAACGGGTGTTGGAAAAGGCCATCTCTGCCTCACGCGCCCGCGAGGCAGCCAGAAAAGCCAGGGAACTGGTTCGAAGGAAAAACGCCTTAGAGTCATCGACGCTCCCCGGCAAATTGACCGACTGTTCCAGTAAAGATCCTTCGGAATCTGAGATCTATTTGGTGGAGGGTGATTCAGCCGGAGGTTCAGCCAAACAAGGACGCAACCGAGCTTTTCAAGCCATCTTACCGCTGCGTGGAAAAATTCTTAACGTCGAACGTGCTCGACTGGACAGAATCTTAGCCAACGAAGAAATTCGCGCAATGATTACTGCCATTGGCACCGGCATTGCGGGAGATTTCAATCTCGACAGCGCCCGCTATCACCGCATTGTGATAATGACCGATGCCGATGTAGACGGGTCGCATATTCGCACATTGCTCTTAACATTCTTTTACCGCTATATGACGCCGCTGATAGAAGCGGGATATGTCTACATTGCGCAGCCACCCCTTTTCAGGGTCCGTAAGGGGCGCCAGCAACAGTACGTTTATGACGAGCATGCGCTAGAACGCATTTTAGATGAATGGGGCCATGACGGAATCGAGATCCAACGTTACAAAGGGCTTGGTGAAATGGACGCCGAGCAATTGTGGACAACAACCATGGATCCGAGCACCCGTACCCTGTTGCAGGTGACGTTGGACGATGCCGTGCAAGCAGACTGGATCTTCACGATTTTAATGGGTGATCGGGTGGAACCTCGGCGCGATTTCATCCAAGAAAACGCCCACGAAGTGAGAAACTTGGACACGGTTGGGTAATCGAAGCGAGGGACAATAATGGCTGACATCGGAAAAGTACTTCCGGTCGATATCGAAGACGAAATGAAGCGATCCTACATCGACTACGCCATGAGCGTCATTGTCAGTCGAGCCTTGCCTGACGTTCGTGATGGTCTGAAACCGGTTCATCGACGGATTTTGTATGCGATGAGTGAACTCTCCAATACTCCCAATCATGCCCATAAAAAATCGGCGCGTATAGTTGGGGAAGTCATTGGTAAATACCATCCTCATGGCGATGTTGCCGTTTACGATGCGATGGTGCGTTTGGCCCAAGACTTTGCGATTCGATACCCCTTGGTGGACGGCCATGGCAATTTTGGGTCGATGGATGGCGATGCACCGGCGGCGATGCGTTATACCGAGGTGCGGCTGGCACCGATTGCCATGGAGATGTTGGCCGACATCGACAAAGACACGGTTCGTTTTGGTCCAAATTTTGATGAGAACGAAGAAGAGCCTTTGGTCCTGCCTGCAAAGATCCCCAATCTTTTAATCAACGGATCCGCAGGAATCGCGGTCGGTATGGCTACGAACATTCCACCTCACAACTTGCGAGAAGTGGTCGACGCCACAGCCTATCTAATTGATCACCCCGAGGCGTCCTTAGAAGAGTTAATGCGGTTCGTGATCGGGCCTGACTTTCCCACCGGAGGCACCATTATGGGCCGCGAAGGAATCCGCCGGGCGTATAGTTCGGGGCGCGGTATCATCACTATTCGGGCGGTTGCTCATGTAGAAGAGAACGCTCAAGGTCGAGAGCGCATCATTGTCACGGAAATGCCCTATCAAGTGAATAAAGCCCGGTTGATCGAAAAAATCGCCGAATTAGTGCATGATCGCAAGATGGAAGGCATCAGTGATTTGCGCGATGAGTCCGACCGTGAGGGGGTTCGCGTCGTGATTGAACTGAAACGGGATGCGGTACCCAAGGTCGTTCTCAATAATCTGTACAAATATACCTCAATGCAGCAAACGTTTGGCATTATTTTGTTGGCCTTGGTCCAAGGCCGTCCGATGATCTTATCGTTGTCAGAAATGCTTAGTCATTTCATCGAGCACCGGAAGATCATTATTACCCGGCGCACTCAGTTCGAGTTAAACAAGGCCGAGGCTCGAGCGCATATCCTCGAAGGCTTGAGGATCGCTTTGGAGTTCCTCGACGAAGTCATTCAGTTAATCCGCCAGTCGTCTTCAGTGGAAGCGGCTCGGACCGGGTTGATGAGCCGGTTTGGTCTTTCTGAGCGTCAAGCGGTCGCTATTTTAGATATGCGACTGCAACGTTTGACGGAGTTGGAGCGGGAAAAGATTGAAGAGGAATACCAAGAGGTTCAACGAGAAATTTTGCGCCTAAGAGCTATCTTGGAAGATGTGTCTTTGGTCTTGGCGATAATCAAAGAAGACCTCGCCATGATCCGACAAAAATACGGAGATGACCGTCGCACCAAGATTGGAGCCAGTGCCGAGGAGATCAACGACGAAGATCTCATCCCCGAAGAAGACATGGTGGTGACCGTAACCCACCGAGGTTACGTTAAACGGACGCCAACCGGAGCCTACCGGGCCCAGCGTCGGGGAGGGCGGGGGATTGCGGGAGGTCAAGTCCGCGAAGATGACTTTTTGTCGCACTTGTTTATCGCCTCGACGCACGACTACGTCTGTTTTTTTACCAACCAGGGTCGGATTTACCGGATTAAAGTCTATGAAATTCCCGAAGCCGGCCGTCAGGCTAGAGGCGCGGCGGTGGTCAATCTCCTGGCCCTGGAGCCGGGAGAAAGAATTACCGCCGTAGAAGCGCTGCGTCCCGCCAGTATGCAAAGTGAGGAATACTGGGTGTTTGCCACATCCAAGGGGGTGGCTAAACGAACGTCTCTAACTGAATATGCGTCGTGGCGGGGTGGTGGCGTTATCGCCATTCATTTGGATGAAGGCGACGAACTCATCGGAGTTCAGCGAACCCTAGGCGACAGCGACATTTTACTGGCCACAGCTAAGGGACAAGTCATTCGTTTTCACGAATCCGAAGTTCGTTCGATGGGCCGATCAGCTCGAGGAGTTACCGGAATCCGTGTCAAAGACCAAGAAAACGACCGCGTGGTGTCGTTAGCCACCGTGTCAGACCAACCCGAACTCTTGCTCTTATCCGAGCATGGATATGGAAAACGGACGTTGGTCGACCAGTTCCGAGTGACCCGCCGGGGAGGCCACGGTATACTCGGGATGCGGAGCAATTCGAAAATCGGAAAGATTGCTGGCATCGTTCCAGTGTATGGCCATGAACAATTCATGGTAATTTCTTCTGAAGGCACGCTTATTCGTATGTCTGTAGATGGCGTATCCAGCCAAGGAAGGGCATCCCAAGGCGTGAAAGTGATGAGGTTGGAAGGAAATCAACAAGTATCAGCCTTTACCTTGGTGGCTCCTGAAGATGAAGAAGCGGGCCAAGAATCTGAGGAATAAGATGGGGGGATTGAATCGTGGCCAATAGTGAACGAGGAACGTTTAAGGTGAAATCAGGACTGGCCGAGATGCTCAAGGGCGGGGTCATTATGGACGTGACCAACCGGGAGCAGGCCATGATTGCCGAGAAAGCGGGAGCGGTTGCGGTCATGGCGTTGGAACGAGTGCCTTCCGATATTCGCAAAGCCGGCGGTGTAGCTCGGATGGCGGATCCGCGGAAGGTCAAGGAAATTATGCAGGCCGTCTCGATTCCGGTGATGGCCAAGGTGCGGATTGGCCATTTTGTGGAGGCCCAAGTATTAGAAGCACTCGAGGTCGATTACATCGACGAGAGTGAAGTATTAACCCCGGCCGATGATCAATTCCACATTGATAAGTGGGCGTTCAGGATCCCATTTGTCTGCGGGGCTCGAGACCTGGGAGAGGCCTTGCGTCGTATTGCCGAAGGGGCAGCGATGATTCGAACCAAAGGTGAACCGGGAACGGGTAACGTCGTCGAAGCGGTTCGTCACCTACGTACGGTCAACAGTCAGATTCGTCGGCTGGTGGCGACGCCGGATGCAGAATTGCCGGATTTAGCTAAGGAATTGGGGGCCCCGCTTAGTTTAGTCCAAGAAGTCAAGGTGTTGGGGCGGCTACCGGTCGTCAACTTCAGTGCAGGCGGCGTGGCTAGTCCTTCGGATGCGGCGCTGATGATGCAACTTGGCGCCGATGGAATCTTTGTAGGTTCTGGAATCTTCAAGTCGTCCGATCCGGCCGCCATGGCGAATGCAGTAGTGCGGGCCACTCTACATTATCAGGATGCGCAGATCATCGCTGAGGTGTCAGAAAACATTGGCGAATCCATGCCTGGCCTCGAGATGAAGACACTTCAAGCCGAAGATAGGATGCAGGAACGGGGATATTAATGAGGATCGGAATTTTGTCGATTCAAGGCGACGTCCGCGAGCACGAGCGGATGTTCCAGCGTCTTGGGTTGGAAAGTGCTCGGATTCGACAACCTGAAGATTTAGTCGATTTGTCAGGTCTCGTGATACCTGGCGGGGAAAGCACGACAATTGGGATGCTGATGCAAGAATATGGGCTTATCGACGCCATTAAAGAAAAGACCCGGTCGGGACATTTTCCGATATGGGGGACTTGTGCGGGCCTGATTTTGCTGGCTAAAGAAGTTCTCGGGCCCTCGCCGGCACGTCTCGGCCTGGTGGATATGACGGCGGATCGTAATGCCTGGGGCCGTCAAGTCTCTTCGTTTGAGGCCGATATTGCCATCGCCGCGCTAGGTTCCCCACCTTACCCGGGGGTGTTTATTCGGGCCCCCAGAATTAAGCGTCTGGGCCAGGAGGTGACCGCCTTGGCCAGTTACCAGGATCAAGTGGTGATGGCTGAATCGGGGCCTTATTTGGTGACCGCTTTTCACCCGGAATTGACCGATGACCTCAGAGTGCACCAATATTTCGCGCAAAAGGTCGAGACGTATTGGCGAGGTTAATCGGCTTAGGGGGGGATTTTTGATGGCGGAACCGTGGGCGGCGTTAAGGCCAGGGCCTGACTTTTTAGATATTCTTGATCAACGGGTGTTGCCCCTTACCCAACGGTATCTGCATTGTCAGAGTGGCGACGACGTGGTGGAAGCGATCAGCACCTTAGCGGTCAGAGGAGCTCCTTTGATTGGCTTAGTTTCTATCTACGGTCTTTGGCTGTATGCGTTAGCCGCCGATCCTGAGGATATGAGCAAGGTCTTGGCGGCTGGCGCGGATAAGTTGAAGCGAGCCCGCCCGACGGCGGTCAACCTGGCTTGGGCAGTGGATCGGGCTATGGCCGCGGTCGCGGCAGAGGACAGCCGGTCAGTCGCCGCAATCCTTTTCGATTTGGCTGAAGTGGTGAAGATAGAGGACCGTGAACAAAACCTTCGCATCGGAAATTACGGTGCCGACTTCTTTTCCCGACCGGTCAGTTTGCTGACCCATTGCAACACCGGTTCTTTAGCAACTGCGGGTTACGGCACTGCTCTCGGCGTTATTCGCACTCTTCATCGCCGGGGTCAACTCAAGCAGGTTTATGTTGATGAAACTCGCCCTCTTTTCCAGGGAGCTCGATTAACCGCATGGGAACTTCAGCAAGATTCTATTGCGGCCACGGTGATCCCTGATTCGGCCGCTGCATTCTTAATTTCTCGGGGTTTGGTCGATGCGGTCGTGGTCGGGGCTGACCGCGTGGCCGCCAACGGGGATTCCGCCAACAAAATTGGCACTTTGATGCTGGCGATTGTGGCTCACCACTATGGTTTGCCCTTTGTGGTTGCAGCGCCATGGACTACCGTCGACCTTTCCCTGAGCCGGGGGGACCAGATTCCCATCGAAGAGCGCTCCGAGACGGAGGTGGCCGAGGTGTTGGGTCATCGCATATTGCCCGAAGGGGTGGCGGCGTACAATCCTGCTTTTGATGTCACCCCGGCATCGTTGATTACCGTCATCGTAACCGACAGAGGAGCGGTCAGGGCCCCGTTTGCCGAATCTCTGTTTAGGCTCAAGTCGAATTAATTTGGAGGAATAGGCGATGCTGGATGTTCGGAGAATTCGGGAGACTCCGGAAGAGGTCAAAGCCCTTTTGGCTATCAAAGGTGGCGATTACGCCATCGATCGGATCTTAGACGTAGACCGGGAGCGCCGTCGGATCTTGGTGGAGCTCGAGAACCTGAAAGCCTTGAGAAATCGCGTCTCTCAGGAAATTGCGGACCTCAAGCGACAAAGCCTAGGTGCCGAGTCAAAAATATTGGAGATGCGTTCCGTAGGCGAGAACATTCAGGCCCTAGAGCAACAGTTAACAGCGGCGGATACTCAATTGGCAGAACTTCTTTGGGCAACCCCGAATACGCCCCTGCCTCGAGTACCGACTGGCAAAGGCGCAGAAGATAACGTGTGCGTTTATGTATTTGGCCAACCGACAGCGTTCTCCTTCGATCCTATGCCGCATTGGGAACTCGGCGAACGTCTAGATATTTTCGATTTCGAGCGCGCGCACAAAATCACGGGAGCCCGCTTTACAGTCCTAAAGGGGATGGGAGCCAAGCTTTCTCGGGCTCTGACCAATTTCATGCTCGATCATGCTCAGGCGCGGGGATATGTTGAAGTACTTCCGCCTTTTTTGGCGAACCGCGATTCGTTGATTGGAACCGGTCAGTTTCCTAAATTTCAGGAGGATGTATTTCGGATAGAGCCTCACGGCCTGTTCTTGATTCCCACTGCTGAGGTTCCTCTGACCAACCTTCACCGGGGCGAGATTCTCGAGGAGTCGGAACTGCCAAAACGCTATGTGGCGGCTAGCTCGTGCTTTCGGGCGGAAGCGGGAGCGGCCGGGCGAGACACGAGAGGGCTCATCCGGCAGCACCAATTCGAAAAAGTTGAGTTGGTCCAAGTGGTGCGTCCTCAAGATTCAGAAGAGACATTGGAGGCGATGCG
The DNA here is from genome assembly GCA_023475835.1 of Bacillota bacterium. Taxonomy (GTDB): domain Bacteria; phylum Bacillota; class Sulfobacillia; order Sulfobacillales; family Sulfobacillaceae; genus JAMCVM01. The sequence continues at coordinate 18,750 of JAMCVM010000110.1, forward strand.
TCGAGACGCTGAAACCGTTTTGGAGGATTTGGAGCTACCTTTTCGTACGGTCCTGCTCTGCGGTGAGGATATGGGCTTTAGCCAGGCGATGACCTATGACATCGAAGTCTGGTTGCCGAGCTATGGCCGGTACGTGGAAATATCCTCGGTTAGTTCCATGACCGACTATCAAGCTCGGCGATCTGAGATTCGATATCGGCCTCAGGGAAGTCGCAAAACCGAATTGACTCATACGTTGAACGGCAGTGCCCTCGCCGTCGGGCGTACGATTGCGGCCATTGTGGAAAACGGACAAACCGAGGCGGGCCGGGTGCGGCTACCGGGGCGACTTCAGCCCTATTTGGGTGTGGCGGAGATTTAATACCCATTTCATCCACAAGATTTTCCAAAAGATATCCACAAGTTATGCACTGTTTGTGGGTACATTCACAAGTTTCATGAAGAAAATGGGCAGTTGCGCCCTGTTCTCCCAGATTACACCTGGGTTAGGATGATTAAGCGCTAGCACCACGAATGAAAGTAGGGTAGAATATCCACGATACGCGGAGGGGTAGCGTAATTGGTAACGCAGTGGTCTTGAAAACCACCGCCCTTTGGGCTTGCAGGTTCGAGTCCTGTCCCCTCCGCCATTTTTTTCGAGTCTTAGCCACGGAGGAAATTCATGCTTACCATCCGAAATGCGAAAATCTTTGACGGTACGGGAAGCGGGGGATTTCTGGGTTCGGTGGTGATTGACGGGGATCGGCTAGTTGATGTCGGGGTCAACGTGATTGCCCAAGGTACTCTTATCGATGCCTCGGGTGCGATCCTGGTTCCTGGATTTATCGATATGCATTCGCACTCCGACGTACCCCTGTGGATAGACGGCCGTGCAATGAGCAAAGTGTCTCAAGGCATCACCACTGAAGTGGTGGGTAATTGCGGGATGTCGGCCGCTCCCCTCTATGGACCGATGGTGGAGGAATTAGGTGAAACGTTTGCTCGTTATGGTCGCAGTTTGCCATTTACTACCGTAGCCCGCTATCTTGAGGGGCTGGAAGGTCAGACGACCGTCAATGTAGCCGCTCTCGTGGGTCACGGTACCCTTCGTCGGGGCCTTTTGGGCGAAGACGATCGTCCGGCAAGCCTTAAGGAGTTAGAAGGAATGGCCGGAGCTATCGGTCAAGCGATGGCCGAAGGAGCCTATGGGCTCTCTACCGGGCTCATTTACCCTCCCGGCTGTTATGCCGATACTGAGGAAATCGTAACCTTAGCGAAGGCAATGCAACCGTTTAATGGCATCTATTTTACGCATATGCGCAGCGAAGGGAATTTGCTCATCGAAGCTCTCGAAGAAGCTTTGACAATCGGTCGGCGTGCAGGCGTAAGCGTGCAAATTTCCCACCATAAGGCCATGGGACCAGCTAATTGGGGCAAGACTTCAGCAACGTTACTATTGATAGACCATGCTATTGCCGATGGACAAGATGTTTGGCTTGACCAGTATCCCTATGAAGCCAGCGCGACCGCGCTTTCAGCCTTATTGCCACGGTGGGTGATGGCGGGAGGCCAGGCGGCAGCGTTGGAACGCTTAAAGGATCCTGTGAATCGCCAGCACATTATGCAGGAGACCGAGGTCATGGAACGTAAGTTCGGATGGGATCGCACGCAGGTAGGAAGCGTGTCTCGGCCTGAGCTCAAACCTATCCAAGGCATGAGTATTTTAGATGTTTCGAAATTATGGAAGATAACCCCAGTGGAAGCGCTGATACGCATCTTGCGAGAGAATCAAATGCGAGTCGGTATGATTCGCTTTGGTATTGGGGAATCTGACATGAAGCGCGTCATCAAGCATCCGCGAACACTCATCGGAACGGACGGGTCAGCGGTCGCACCTGACGGTCCGTATGGGCAGGGTATGCCTCACCCTCGGACGTACGGCACTTTTCCTCGTGTGCTTCGTCGCTATGTCGCCGAATGGGGCTGGCTTTCGTTCGAAGAGGCCATCCATCGCATGACCGGACTCGCAGCTCGTCGCATGGGTTTTGGGGACCGCGGTCTGATTCAGCCTGGGGCCAAAGCGGACCTCGTCTTATTGGACCCAGCGACCATAGCCGACCAGGCCACATTTGATACCCCGCATCAATTGTCGAAGGGAATCTTGTCCGTTTGGGTTAACGGGGTGATGGTTTTGAAAGATGGAATGCTGTCTGGTCATCTTCCGGGACAAAGTCTTCGTCGATTCACATAACCCTCCCAGAATTGCCAACAAGGGTGGACTTGCAACGGTTTGCGATTGTATGTTAGGATAACGTGTGCCGTTGGAGGGATACTCAAGTTGGCCGAAGAGGACGGTTTGCTAAACCGTTAGTAGGTGAAAGCCTAGCGTGGGTTCGAATCCCACTCCCTCCGCCATCAAAATGGTTGCATTCAAATGCGCCCGTAGCTCAGTGGATAGAGCGCTTGACTACGAATCAAGAGGCCAGAGGTTCAAGTCCTCTCGGGCGCACCATTTAAATCGCAAGCAGAGCAGGGGTTTCAGTGTTTTTCTGGGTCGTCCACAAGGACGGCTTTTTTGTTGGAATGCGCCAAAAATGCGCCAAGTTTCTCAGGGAGGCGTTTGGACCTATCCAAACAGGGTCGTTTCCAACTTTCCCGTGGCGTCCTTTTGCATCCCAGGCAACACATGGGAATAGGTATCGAGGGTCAACACCACGGAGGCATGACCTAACCGTTCGCTCACCACTTTCGGGGTAGCCACCACCTTACTCAACCAAGGGGCACCCGTTGTGGCCGTCCAATCCATTCTCGGCCATGAGAAACCGGAGACGACCCAACTCTATGCCGTGTTGAGTGGCGAAGCCCGCCATCACGCCTATCAGCGGTACTTTGTGCAGTAAACGACGGTGACTGACCTATGGCGGACGTTCTGTTATCATAGGCTCCAGAGCCAGCACCTCTGGAGCCTAAATGGCGGGGGATAGGCCGTCGGAACGGCGTGGGTGAGGTGCTGGTTGTGGGATTAACGGACAGGTTAATGCCATATCACAGTTGGTCACGCATCATGGGATTTACTGGAGTGATTGAATGGACGCGTCGTCAACTCTTAAAGAATTTCTTCGGGAGACCGAAGTTGATCCGTCGGAAAATCATAGAGCGCGTTTGCTTCAAGCTTATGATTTAGTCAACTCAGAATTAGTTGCTTTTAACTTTCCCATTAAAACCGTGAGGCTTGCTCATAAGATATATGGTTATTTGGGCAATAAAGGAATACACAAAAGAGTAGAGCTTATGAACAGATTCCTGCAAACTGGCAACGGAAATCTTGACGATAAATTCTGGGCAAAGTGGGAGCTCGTCGATAATTTAGCGCTTTTGAACCTCTATTCGGACATGATTAAGGAACAGCAAGAGTTTTTGCGATGGTGCAAGGCCCATATGGTACAGGATTACTGGTTGCGAGTCATGTACGATAGCACCCAAGCTATTGGGTGGTTCGAACGCGGAATGATTGACGAGTGGTTTGATATATATCACGCGTTAATCTCTAAGGTTGTGCCTACATCGGCAAATCGTCGTGACCGTGCTCTGTACGTGGAGACCGCGGCTGGTCTGCTCGTTCATAACCTACACCGATATGACCAGGCGATTTCAGAAATTGAACGATACCGCAGTATTGTTAGTGAAGACGCGTTATGGGACGAATTCGATGAATTCAACAGCCGTATCAAGACATACGAATTAGGCGTATATGGTGGGCAACAACAATGGGATAAATATGACCAGGTCGTGGAAGAAGCAATCCAAATCATTAAAGATCGGATGGCCAAGCACGAACGAGGAACACCGGTAGAAATCAATGGAATCTGCGATATGGCTCACGAGATTGGAGCGTGTCTTATGTGGGAGAAGCGTTATGAACGGGCGATACCGCTGTTTGAATATGCCATCGCCAAACAAGGGACGGGAGTAACCCATTTCTATTATGCCGTGTGTGTATGGGCAACTGAAAAAAATCAAGCAAAAACCATCTATCACTTGCGTATGGCGGACACTACCACTAAAGGCAATCAAGGTCTTCGTTCCAGGTATAAAAAGATGTTCTTAGACGTTGAGGAATTCGCGGATGTGCATGATGATAAAAAATTTCTCTCGATCTTCAGCGAGTAAAAAGGGCAGCCATGCTAGTGAAGTCACTGGGGGGATGTGTCTTTGTCGTTTATCGCATTAACGGGCAGGATAGGCCCACAAGCCATTCGACCTATCCCTTTGTTCTCGTGTTGTATTACACTTGGTCGTAAGAAATCACTACGCGGATAGTTAGGTGGCGATGGCAATGGAGATTCGATTAGCAACAGCGAATGACGCCAGGGATATTCATTCGATTATTATGGATACATATTCGGAGTACCAAGATGTCCCAGGTTCATCAAGCGCTTTAACCGAAACGGCGGATAATATTCAAGATTCTATAGACTCAGGAACAGAGAATGCATTGGTGGGCCTTGTCGGCGGTTTAGCGATTGCGTGTGTTCGATATAGTTTTAAAAATGGGGTATATTTCCGTCGATTAGCGGTTATGAAGGCGTGGCAAGGGAAGGGTTTTGCGAAATTGCTACTGTCCCGCTTGGAATCATTGGCGATGGCAGAGACACCACCGGCCATTTGGTGTAAGGTCCGATATTCAGTGCCTAGGAATATTTATTTGTACCAGTCGCTTGGCTATGTGAAAAGCGATGAAGAACTGGTTCGCAAGAATAGCGGAGTCACTTTAGAGGTTTGGACGATGCGCAAGGAAGTGCCCCTGTAAAATGCAAAAAAACCGGGGGCAAGTGTCCTGGAGGGATTTGTACAGAAATCTCGAGGTTTGGTATTTATGGTTCTATGGGAAACGGCTGAAAAAAAGAGGGCGTTGCGATTTGAATTGGACCCGTCTTATGACGACCGCATACCTGCGCCACGGTGATTGCATGTTGTTGATGCAGCGGGCAGCAGAGCGACAATTCCTCCCCGGCATATGGTTCGGGACTTGAGAGGCTGGAGGGAGAACGAGAGTAGTGGCTGCTACGACGGTCAAAGCACTTATTTTGGACTTGGATGGAACCTTCCTACGGACGGACAAGACGGTATCGCTTAGGAATCGCCGCGCGGTTCAGCGGTGCTCTGAGGCCGGCCTCGCGGTCATTGTAGCCACGGCTCGTCCACCGCGTGCGGTCCGGAAATACCTGGCGAACATGCCGTGGGTCGACTGCCTCGTGTATTACAACGGCGCCCTCGTGACTTGGCGCTCGACCAACATGGAGCGGCATACGCCGATTTCTAATGAGATGAGCCGTCGCGTGACCGCATTCATCCGCGCCCAGCGCCCGGAGTCGGTGATCGTGTATGAAGTCCACGACGCGTGGTACACCTGCGCCCCCATACCAGACACCAGTCGCGATGCGTTCGGGATAGGTGCCACGGACCCGACGCCCGCTGTTGTTGATGAGAGCTATGCGGCTGCACTGTCTCCGACGAAGATTCTGGTCCAGGGGTTCGATGAGTGGCGCGACCGTCGCGAAGAGTTCCACCAGGCGTTGAACATCATGGCCACCGACGGCGGTGCGCTTGTTCAAATCATGCACGTATCGGTTTCGAAAGAATCAGCAGTCGCGTGGGTGCTCAATGGCATGGGGATTACTCCGGTTGAAGCCATGGTCTTTGGTGACGACGTGAATGACGTGGGGCTCTTCCGCCTCTGCGGCTTTCCCGTGGCGATGGGGGACGCGATCCCGGAGCTCCGCGAAGCGGCGGCCTTTATTACGGAATCCAATGATGAGGATGGCGTGGCCGTGGCCATTGAGAAATGGGTGGAATGCTCCTCCTAACTTGCGGGGTTATCGGGGGCGTATATGCACCAGCGACTAAGGCACATACGCCCCCGAATATGCCACACCCAAAGATTCACTGCTTGAACCCTCTTGCGCTGTTCATCACCCAGCAAGGTTTCTCGCTCGGTCCGTGACGAGGGGCATACTTCCCGACCTGACCCGCTGGAACTCTCCATAGTGTTGGCGCTAACTGGTTTTGTCATCACTTCGACTAACTTTCGTGTCATCAGATACACAACCGATGAGCGAAAGACGTAAAGCCGAGATCAGCCCAAGGGACTGGGATTCGCTGATTGACGCACCCAGAAAACCCACTGCCTACGCCAATCAGCGAATGCTGTGAGTACACCTGGGGGAGTTCCCCGACCACCGGTGCATCCTCGGAAATAGGCTAGAACTGATGACCACTGACTTAGCTAAACCAAAGACAAAAGGAGTTAGCCATAACACATAGACCCCTTGACGAACTCGCCCCTGTCTGACGTATCTTTATCACCCCATCAAGACGCCGGGATGGGCTAATATCCACTCGCCAAGCTGCAAGAAATGCTGCTTTTCTCGAAGTTGCTGGGCCGCGTCATGGGACCACGCTGCAATGGCCACCTGGTAAAGCGGCACGGCGGCCATATATGACGGCAAGGCTTTCCGCTCCCATGCGGTGAGGGGAGAACCGCAGGCGGATTCGTACGTGCTTACCAGCGGTTCCACGTCGTGCCAAGGATCCGTAGGGAGCGCTTCGTGGCCACGTTGTGCAAGAAACATGAACGCCAGGGCGTACGCCAGATCGTGGACCCGGGGTCTTTGAGCGGCAAACCCGAAGTCGAAGAACACGGGAACGTCGCCGACGGTCGAGCACACATTCGACAGCCGAACATCGCCATGGACTAGTTGCCGGGGAATCTCCGACGAAGACACCCAGCGTCGACGCAGTTCGCACACCAGATCCCTGAGCCGATTGGCTATGTCGGTAGCCTCCGCATCACCTTGCAAAGACGCCTCGGTGTACTGCTGCCATCGACGCAAAGTGGAGGGGGTGCCGTACGTCGCAATCACGGGCCGCGGAACCGTGAGCTCCAATGCCACCAGCGTACGATGGAGGATGCCCATCGCATGAAAGAGCCAGGTATACGCATGGAAGTTGGGTGGAAGCCGTTCGTGCGGGACGTATTCCTCTAACTCTGCCCACCGGTTCCGACACCGGAGTATCGGTGATCGGTTCCTTTCGACTGGTTCTGGCAGCCTTAGCCCTTGCTTCCTACACCCGAATCGAAGCGCTTGAATCGCCCGTAGCCGGTGCTTCGACACGAAGGGTTGATGAATGCGTAACACCCAATCATTCGGTTCTACCCGGAGATTAAGGCTCATGGTGCCGCCTAAGTCAGTGGTTTGGGATCCCGGTGCCATCTGCTGCACTAAATTTCGCACATCGGGGTCATGCATGGACATCCTCCCGGGATCTTCTGGGGGATCAATCCACCAGTCAGAGAGTCGCGAATGATAGCGGGCTGTCACAGGTGCCACATCCTTTCCGGACAACACGCTCTATCCATGAGCAACGGGCGGCGGCCAAAACAGGCCTAGCGCCTCAAACAAAACCGATTCATCAAAACCATCCTCTTTGCCATCAAAGCTCACTCGAAATGAATCCTTTCGAAACTGAATACAGGTATTCAGATCAATTTCTAAATCAATGGTTCGAAAGGACAACGCCATAACCTTAGCCCCCCGTCTTACTGCGCAATTCTGCCCGTTAATGCCATCTCGTGTTCTGATGATATTCTAACAAACGGTCGACCGATCCGGGGTATCCGTGTTGCTGCTCGCAATGCCTGTAGAGAGAAAAGTCATGAGGCGTTCTCTCTACAGATTTGGCCTGTC
>JAMCVM010000234.1:0-24865 GCA_023475835.1 Bacillota bacterium
AAATTTGGGTCCGAGACGGGAAGCATCCCATTCCGGTGTTAACCAGCCAGGCGGATCGGAGCCCTGGCGAGCTCTTGCTGGCGCTCTGGGGGCGTTGGCAGCAAGAAAATAGCTTCAAATTATTAGTCCAGGACTACGGCTTGAATCCCTTGGGCGATCGGGACACCACCCCGTTAGACAATCGCCCGATGGTCAATCCCGAGCCGACACGGTTAGCCCGACAGTTGGCGCAACTGGACCAAAAACTCGGAGGCTTGCGGCGGCGCTATCCGCCGACGGCGGAGGCGCCCGACGCGCTGCCCGCCACGGCCCCTAAAGCCGCTCATACCCGCTGGGCCCAGTGACAAAGCAAATTGACCGCCGTCGTCGCCGCTTATGAGGCGGCCCCGGAAACCGTCCCCTTGTGGGACCTCGTGCCCGAAGACCGCCGCCGGGCGTTTACGTTTCACAACCAGGCATTTCAAGACGCCTGTCGGGTCATCGCCATCAACGGCGAACATTGGCTTCGCCAACAGGTCGCGCCGCTATACCCCAACCCACGGCATGAACGGCCATTGATGCGCTGGTTGCTCCAAGCGCGCGGTCGGATCACGTATCGGGAGGGGACGATTGAGATTGCTTTAGCTCGTCCGCCTCGCCCCCGATGGGCCGGAGTGATCGAGGAACTGTTGGCCCGAGTGAACGCCATGGATCCGCGCTATCCGGCCCATCCCGATTTTCGGCTGCAGTTCTCCCTCCAACCCCCACGGAAGTGGGAATTATCAGTTAAAATTCCATCTGGGGAAGTCTGAGTCTCGGTGCATCATGGTTCCCCAACCATGGCATTTCCCCAAGACGAAAACTAGGGACTACTCTTTAGATGTGCAGCGCGACGCATCTCTAGTCCCGGTCAAGATTTCGCTCCTGCCTTTTTGGGGGTCCCGTTCCCGGCTCTTTCTAAAGCCAACGCAATCAGTCGCTCGAGAAGCTCAGGATAAGGCACACCTGACACTTCCCAGAGTACGGGATACATACTATAGGGAGTAAAGCCGGGGAGGGTGTTGACTTCATTTAAAAGCACTCTGCCCCTCCCCCGCTCCCAAAAGAAGTCGACCCGGGCGAGACCCGCCAAGTCTAGGGCATCAAAGGCACGAATAGCCATCTGGCGCATAGTCTCGGCCACCTCCGTGGGAATGTCCGCCGGAATGGTCATTACCGTGCTGCCATCCACATACTTGGCCTGATAGTCATAAAATTCGTGGCCGTGAACTTCCACCTCGCCCACCACTGAAGCCTCTACCGGATCGGAGCCCAATATCCCGACCTCAAACTCCCGAGCATCCACTCCCTCCTCAACAATTAAACGTCGATCATATTGTTCGGCGCAGTCAATTCCGGTCGCAAGCTCTGAGACGTTACACGCTTTGGACACACCCACACTAGAACCCAGGTTAGCGGGTTTGACAAAAATTGGATAGGCCAGTTTCTTTTCAATCGCCGCAATCACCGCATCTCGGTCTTGTTTCCACTGGGCCCGCGTAAGCCCGTGATAGGCCACTTGCGGGATTGTGTGGGCCCCCAGCACCGTCTTCATTGCCACTTTATCCATCCCCAGAGCAGAGCCCAGCACCCCTGAACCGACATAGGGCACTCCCACCAGTTCTAACAGGCCCTGCACCGTACCGTCCTCGCCCAGCGGTCCGTGCAATACTGGAATTACCACATCCACTCCGCCGAGCATGCCACCCGGTTGCAGAACTTCTACCGCCGTTTGAGGCTCGAATTGACGCTCTGGCAAGGTTCCCTGCCCCTCGAAGAGTGCAGGCGGACGGCCGATCGCGCGGCCCATGAGTGCCAGTGCCGAGTCGCCTTCGAACCATTTTCCGTCGCGACTGATGGCGATCGGCACCAACTCATAGGGTCCTTTCGCCAAGGATTCCATCACCGCTTTGGCGGACATCATCGACACCTGATGTTCTTCCGACTGCCCCCCAAAAAGCACCCCTACTCGCAATTTCTTGGCCAATCGCGCCTTCACTCCTTTATCAGACTGTACTCCGTCGTTCATGCTATGCTTCGGTCCCATTTATGCTACCGCATTCCATCCTAAGGAACCGGGTCTCCTCCGAGCCACCATCCTCCGGGATACGACACCGGCACCACCTCCGTCCCCGTCCACCGGCCGATGGGAACGGTTTCCCCGCGAAGCCACACCCCATTAACCTCATCTATCGAGCCCGCTAAATCAGGCGCTAATCTCTTGCCGTTCTCGTCTTCGATGAGCACTGGGCCGAGCACTCGGGGATGCCAATAGACAGTCCGCAGGCCATCGCTAAAAGCCACACATCCTCGGATCTTACAGGCGGTCGGTACGAATTTGTGGCCATTCTCTAGCCACGGCCAATGGTTCCACCACGAAACGTAGGCCAAAGCCCCGAAGGTCGATCCAATACCAAAGCTGGTCACCGCCTCACCCGCACTCCACACCGCACGGTGCGAATACGCCCAAACCCTGTGTCTGCCTTCGACGATGACTAGGGCTGGCGCATCCGGCGCAGGTAAACGGCTTATGCTAGCCGCCAACCCTTGGGGCTTGGCACTGGAGGTCCGTCTCAGCCCTTGGGGCCTTGGCGGCGAGGCCCGACTCACTCGGCCCACCGCTAAGATCAACCCTTGGGACCAAGCCTCTACGCGGTCGGTCCAGTCCGCAGGCGACTCCACCACCCCGGCGTGGTCAGCCAAGCGCCCAAACCAGTCCTGGTCGTCATCAGAAGGAAGACCTTGAAAGCGCTGAACCCATTGATGAGGCACGGTCGGATAGGCCACCCTTTACCCCCCTCATTCATTTTGGGCCAAACCCAAACTGTCTAGATGTACAAACCGTCATTGAGTTATATCATAAACGATAGCTCATCAAAATATTTTAGGGCCTCAGCACGACGAAGTCTTAAACAAGAGTGATTCGGTCGGATCTCATCGTGAGATCTGAACCATTTTTCGGAGGCGATAGCAAATGACACCCAAGACCGCTCTGGATCTTACGGGGTTGAAATTAGAACGTCCGCAAGTCTGGGTGACCGCCTATGACTTTTTTCAAGCTCAATTGGCGGAAGAGGCCCAGCTTGACGCAATTTTAGTCGGTGATTCGCTGGGCATGACCATGCTCGGATACGACAGTACCCTTTCGGTGACCATGGAAGATATGCTTTATCACGCTCGGGTCGTCCGCCGGGGGGCGCCCCACACCGTCATGATCGTGGATTTACCCTTTCTCAGTTACCGAACCGTCGAGCTCGCTCTGACCAATGCTGGGCGCTTGCTTCAAGAAGCCCAAGCCGACGGGGTAAAAATCGAAGGCGGCCACCGCCTGGCGGAAACGGTAGCTTCGTTGGTCGCCGAAGGCATTCCCGTCATCGGCCACCTTGGCCTGACTCCGCAGAGTGTGCATACGATGGGAGGATATCGGGTACAGGCACGGTCCCGAGAACACATTGAACAATTGCTTGACGATGCCGAAAGCCTGGCCCAGGCCGGGATCAGTGCCCTGGTGCTCGAAGGGATTCCAGACAAAGTGGGGGCCCTAGTCACTGAGCGCATTCAAGTGCCCACCATCGGCATCGGTGCCGGCCATGCTACCGATGGGCAGGTTTTGGTCTTTCATGATTGTCTCGGCTTGTCCGCTTACACACCAAAATTCGTTGCCCCTTTCGCCCAAGGCCGACAGGTCCTCGCCGAAGGCTTGAAGGCATATCGCAGCGCGGTCCTCGATCGCACCTTCCCTGACGACGACCACTCCTATCACATGGCTCACAAAGAATGGGAACGATTTATCGCAGGGGAGGCTACTCAGTAGCCTCCCCTCATTCGCTGGACTGATAACGACAGACATGGCCTTAACGGCGGTTGGTCTGGTACGATAAAGAAAGGCCTCACAAAAGGAGCGATATTTCCGCATGTCGGATGAAGACTTGAACACCACACATAAAGCCATGCCCATGGGCGATGGTCGCACTATTCATTATTACCGAAACACCGAAGGCCACCCGCCACTGCCTTTAGCTCAGGTCATTACCGGCGGCCTGGGATACATTGGTCAATCCCTGGCATTTCGTCTAAAATCCGAGCAACAGACGGTCGTAGTCATCGACAACCGCAGCATTGCCAGCCAAGTGCCAGGCTTGGCCGTCGTTCGCGGTTCGGTCGGCGATGCCGAGGTCTGGGAGTGGATTCGCGCGCGCTACCAGATTGAAGTGGTCTATCATTGCGCCGGTCTTATTTCGGTTTCCGAATCGGTCACCGAACCCTCGCGCTACTTTCAGCACAACGTCATCGAAGGCACGCGAATGCTCGATCACTTGCGCCAAGCTCCTCCGGTTCCGCTCATTTTCTCATCATCAGCGGCGGTCTACGGAACCCCACTCAGCGTGCCCATTGCCGAGTCATCTGCCAAAGCTCCCCTATCGGCCTACGGAGTGACCAAGCTCCAATTCGAACAAATTCTCGATGCCTATGCCAAAGCTTATCAGATGCCGTGGGTGGCCCTTCGTTACTTCAATGCCGCTGGCTACCTAGGCATGGTGCGTGAACACCACCAGCCCGAGACCCATGTACTGCCGCTCATGGCCAAAGCGATTCGGGCTCAAGAGAGCCCGTTAGTCTTTGGCACGGATTACGATACTCCGGATGGCAGCGCCATCAGAGATTACATCCATATTTCCGATTTAGTGGATGCTCATCTTAAAGCGGCCAAATATCTCCAGGACGGAGGAGCGCCTATTGCCCTCAATCTGGGTTCGGGCACCGGGGCCTCCGTCTTAGAACTCGTGGCGGCCTTTGCCCGAGTCAGCGGCCGATCCGTAACCCCTCGATTGGTCGATCGCCGCGCCGGAGACCCACCGCAGCTCGTGGCCGGCATCGAGGCGGCTAAACGGATCCTGGGCTGGGAACCTCAGCACTCGACCGTCGACAGCGTGGTTCAAGATGCATGGAACGCCAGCGAAGAGGAGGACCCCACGAATGCCTAAGCTCCGCCAAGATCCGTTGAGTGGCGACTGGATTAGCTTGTCTGGCGATCGCCAAGTCCGTCCGCTGACGGTAGCGTCAGACAATAGCAATCCTTGTCCATTTTGCCCCGGGGACCATTCCGAAGTCGGTCTTGAACCGTTTGCGGTCGCGGTATTCGACAATCGCTTTCCGGCATTCGATGCCCCGGGGAAAAGTGAAATCGTCGTCTATTCCCCCGATCACTGGGCTGACTTGGCCACGCTCTTGCCCACCCACGCCCAGACCGTCTGGTCTGCGTGGGTCCATCGTACTGAGTCTCTCAATGCTCGCCCCGATATTCATCACGTCTTCATTTTCGAGAACCGGGGCAGCAAAGTCGGTGCCAGCATTGCGCATCCCCACGGACAGATTTATGGCTACCCATTTATTCCCCCACGCATGGTCCAAGAAATCGACCGCTGGCCTCAAGATCACTGCCCGCTCTGTCAACAAGAAGGACCCGATTTGGAAACTCGCACCCTATTGACCACTTCGAGTTGGCAACTCATCGCGCCCTGGGCGGCACGCATGCCTTTTCAACTCACCCTGTATCCTCGTCGCCATCACCCCGACCTGGTTTCCTGTCCTCTATCCACCGGCTATGAGGCGATGGCCGTCATTCAAGCCGTCTATCGCGCTTATGATGCCTGGTTTGGGCACCGCACGGCTTTGGTCCTGGCCTCTTACCAAGCCCCAGGTCACGTGTTCGCAAGAGACCGTTATCACCTGCGCTTCGACTTTCTACCCATCGAACGGGGAGCGGACAAAATCAAATATTTGGCAGGATCCGAATTAGGCATGGGCGCCTTCGTCGGTGATATGCTGCCAGAGACCGTTGCCCGTTCTCTTCGGCCTTTGGTTCAGGCGGCTTACGCTCAACACCCGATTTAAGGCGCTTAATCCGGGAGCGTCGCCTTCATCGTCAGTTTCGCCTTTTGATCTCCCCAATAATGGGCCAAGGCTCCCAGCACCAAGAAGCTGGCCCCGGTCAACGTCACTCCGGGCCAGCGCCACCATCCCCAGGCGATGCTGGCCGCCCCTGAACCTAGCGCCCCGCCCACGAAATACGAAACCATGTACACCGTGTTTAAACGCGATCGAGCGGTTTGACTCAATCCGTAAATGCGAGACTGATTGGAGATCTGTCCCGACTGGGTAGAGACGTCCAAGAGTACAATGCCAATGATGATTACCCAGACCGTACGCGGGAGCAATAACAGCCACGCCATCGAGAGCGTGGCTCCAGCCAAGGCCAGGCTCACCGTACGCCGAGCATCTCCGGTGTCGGCTAGGCGGCCAGCCAATGGTGCCGCGCTCGCCCCCCCAATACCGACCAGGCCAAACAGTCCAATCACCTCCGGCGGATAATGAAATGGCGCCGCCCGCAACAGAAAGGTCAAGGCCGTCCAAAAGCCACTGAAGGTCGCAAACAAGGCCGCCCCGGTCAGCGAGGCCGAGGCCAATTCCGGTTGTTGGCGAAAAAGTGGCCAGAGGGTGGCTAGTGTTTGCCGGTACCCGAGTTGAGTAGGCCGAGGATGGCTCACCGGGAAAAACTTTCGGATCAGCAGCCCAATGAAGAGCATCAGCACCGCTGCCACTCGAAAGACCATGCGCCACCCCAACCAGGTGGCAATAAACCCAGCCACCGTGCGCGCCGCCAAAATTCCAATCAATAGGCCGCCCATGACTAGGCCCACCGCCCGCCCCCGTTCCGACGGCTCGGCCAAATCGGCGACCAGCGGCAAGATGATTTGGGGAATAGGCGTAGTCAGTCCAATCAGACTGGCCGACACTTCCAGCCAGAAGAGTGAAGGTGACGTACTTTCTAAGATCAAAAAAATGGTCACAGCAGCGGTCAATATTAAGATGAGCCGCCGACGTTCGATCAAATCTCCTAACGGCACGAATAGGAGCAGGCCTAATGCGTATCCGGCCTGGGTCAATGTAGATACGCGGCCCAAAACCTGCGGAGCGCGGTGAAACGTATCAGCCATCGCTCCTAATAGGGGTTGGTTATACCACAAATTCGCCACCGTGGCAGCGGCCGCAAACGCCATCAACAGGAGCAGCGATTGCGACAGTCGGGACGTTTGGGAATCCACAGCTTGCCTCCGTACTTTCCGTCAATCGATGAAACCTATTCACACCCTATATTTTCGTAATGTGCCGTTGGCGCCAGCTCAACCGACGAGAACCCCAGGGTGCGATCTCCCCCTCGGGTCATCTTGCGTTCTGTCCGTGGAAGCCGAAAAATGCACTGTCGCTTCAATTGCGTCGGCTTAGCCAATCCTCGAAGTCCACGGCCACTATGCGCTCATCAGTCAGCCCTGCTGCGGCCTGGGAGCATAAAAAACGAATGGGAGGCCCCATGATCTGAGCAGGCAGAAGCGTGCGCCGAAACTCTTCATTCACCGATTCCGGAATCATCCCCGTATCCGTCGCACCGCCTGGCAACAACATATTAACCGATATTCCTTCCTCTTTGAGGTCTTCCGCCATGATGTGGGATAAGGACTCCGCACCTGCCCGCGATGGCCCATACGGGCTAAATCCTCTACGGCGCATGGTGGCATGATTCATGGTAATATTGATGATCCTCCCTCGTCCTTCGGCCAGAAATCTCGGAACGACGGCTTGAGCGGTCAAAAAATAGCCGGTAAGGTTGGTCTCAATGACCTTGCGAAATCCGCTTTCCGAGACCTGCCAAAACGGCATCGGATCTTCAAAAAAATGCGGGTTGACCGTGCGCATGCCGAGGCCGGCGTTATTGACCAAGACGTCGATACCTCGGTAACGGCCGATCATGGCGCTCAACCACTGCTCAATGGATTCGCTTTGAGTCACGTCGAGCGTGCCCCCAGCTAGCTCCCAGTCCTGGCTATGGCGCTGGCCCAGGGCACGCTCTACCTTTTCTAGATGGCGAGATCCTATCCACACCTTAGCACCGGCCTCGGCCAACGCCCTGGCCATGGCCCAACCCAGTCCCTCCGACCCTCCGGTAATTGCTACCCGCACCCCGCTAACGGACCAGGTGGAATCGTCGATTGGCATCCTCTATTCCTTCTTTCCCCTGGGATCAGGCTTTTTGGTCGATTCCTGGTTCCGAATCAACTGCAACATCATCGCCCCTTGTGCCACTTTGGGGTCTTCATCCAGACCCAAATATACTTCCTGATCTTGGATTAGGCCGAGGCAAACCCCATCTGCCGTCTTGCGGGCCCGGGCAAAGTCCTGCCCGACCCAGTTAGCTGGCACCGGTTCCTCCTCGATCCGGTATTGGTCATGTAACAGCAAGCGAAACAACAACTTGCCTGCGTGGGGCGCATCCAAGCTTTTCGCCAACACGTGCGCCAGCAAGGGATCGCGAGCCACGTGAACCGCCACTCCAAGATCTCTCAAAGCCTGAGCCACCCGCTCCGATTCGGGCATGGACAGGATCACTAAATCCGGAAATAGGTGTCTAAGGCCAATCGCCGCCAGCAGGTTATCCGCATCTGAATCGAGGCCCAACACCACCGCCTCAGCCGTTGCCAAGGGAAGTGCTGCATATTGTGAGGGTTCATTCGGATCGCCTTGGACCCAATGGACATGCTCCCAAGATAGCGAGGGAGATGTCGTGCTCAGGACCACTACCGCACTATCGTGGGCCGATAGTGCGCCCAGCAACTCCGGGACCCAACTCGCGCTGCCCAAAACGATGACTGCTTTTTGAAGATGCATCACACTACGCAACCCTAACCACCTCCGCATTCGGCTCTCGACCGTCAGTGCCGCGATTTCGGCAAACACATAGCCCATCAAGGGAATTGCGGTCAACATCACGCTGACCGCGATGACGCGACCGGTCGGAGTCTTTGGCACGACGTCTCCATAGCCCACGGTGGTCGCGGTGGTTACCGCCCAGTACATTCCCGTCGGCCATGACACCCCGTCGTAAGCCGCAAACGCCAGTCCCCCTAGAACAATAATCAAGGCCACCGCCACCAAGGCGATGACCATGTTTCGAGAACTCGTACGAACAATCGCAGACCGCAGCTTTTTCAAAATGAACCACATCAACGTCACCTCCAGCCCCTGAACCACTAGCGTCTTTCGGAGGTAAAGCGAGTGGTCGAGCTCGCTTTACCTCCGAAAGCGTTCGTTTCTAATGCACGTCAGCAAAGGGGCCAAATGGTGACTGATATTGCCCCGCCTCGGCCAGCAACGCTTCCTCTTGCACGTTCGACCAAGGAAGTGGACGCTCCGCCGCGGCCAAGACCTTAGGCAGCAGATGGACGTCGCAGGCAGTCGCAAATCCGGTGATTTCCGGATGGGACAGGACATACGACACCGTACGCCGAATTTGCTCCGCGTCGTCAAATGGCCGATACCAGGTAAAATAGGGGCGAGTTTCGTTTTCGCTCCACGTGCCCCGAGCGACCGCCTTAATGACCATCAAGGCCGCATCTTGCCGTTTAATCTCCTCCACCAAGCGATCATAGGCCTCACGGTAGGCCGCATTGGCATAGAGGACAAAGTTCAAAGGCGTCAGCACGCTGTCGAAAGGATAGCGGCGCAGGGCCTCGAGGTGAACCGAAGGAGCCAGGTGGCCGTGACCGGTGATGCCGATCGCTTTGGCTAACCCTTCGTCTTTTGCCGCAATCAACGCTTCAAGCGCTCCGCCCGCCGCGGTCACCTGATCCAGTTCGTCCAATGAAGTCACGGCATGAATTTGGATGAGATCGACGTGATCCACCCCCAACCGCTCTAGCGACTCTTCGAGTTCGCGGCGGGCCCCGTCCCGATCACGTACCCCGGTTTTAGTCGCCAAAAAAATCTGCGACCGAATTTTCGGCATCCACGGTTTGAGCCGAACTTCGGCTTCACCGTAGCTGCGGGCCACGTCAAAATGATTGATGCCGTAGCTGAGAACCGTTTCCACCGCGCGATCGGCTGCATCTTGACCCACCTCCGCGAGCGCACAAGCTCCAAAAATCGCAACCGTACTCCGATGCTCCAAACGTCCCAAGCGGCGCTTTTCCATCACGATTCCCCTTCCCTGTGGTCGGGTTCGAAAAAGGCCCCACAGAGCCTTTACCGCACCCGCCGGTGTGGTGGCCTTGCCCATAGCTCAGAGAGCGCGAAGCTTTTGGCCTGCGGTCTGACCGCAGCCAGGGAGTTGGGGTCAGACCGCCCAAAATATCTGCCCCTCTCCCCTGAAGGTGATCCCAGCCAACGGACCAAGGGCTCAGTCATTCGGTCTCAAAACAACCCCTCAGCATAAATCTAGCCACTCTTGAGATGAGGGCGGCGGCGATTTAGCAACCGCATCCATTATAGCCTCAATTTTTCGGGTCAAGACCATAAAAAACGGCCCCCCCGGAGCGTCGGCGACGGCAGGGATATCGCATTCGTCGGCGAATATCTCGTGGCAGGACTAACGGTCTCACACATCCGAACAGCAGGTGGAAAATGGGAATCAGAACCCAGGGTCGAATCAGACAAAACGCACGCCCTTCCATACTCCACGGGGCATTTTGGGTCGTGGCCATGAGCATGGTCGGAACGTCTACTTCCATGGAGTCCAGTTATACTGCGCGGATCATAGTTTTCGTTTTTGGGAGAACGCCATCGTGTTGAAAAACCATTGTGCCGCAAGGTGTTGAAATGCCCACAGTCTTGCCATCAAACCGTCAAATGTGACCCGCTCGCAGTATAATGTAGGCGAAGATTCGCTGACTGCAATAAATCCGCCCGCACATCGGTAGCCCTGCATGCGATCCCGGGGAATTCATCCAGAGGTTCAAGAATCTTCGGCCTCGACGACCCGGCAGGTTAAGCGAGACAATTCTATTGGCCGGGCGATGAAGGGGTGATTATGGGATCCGGCGAGAAACCAGCCGATGGACGTCTGGGGTCCCATTTACCTGTGACACACGTTATGCTGGCCGGCCAGGGCCCCTGTTTAGAGTGCGGCCTATCTGGGTCACGCCATTGCACGGCAGAATTGCTCAACCCGGACGATCCCTTCATTATTCCGAAGAGCGATGGGATCGAGTGTGCAACACCTCCAATACTATCCCAAAGCCGAGCACCAAGGTTCAAGCTAAAGCCATCACAGAAAGTAGATCAGAGTCGGTCGACCAATCGATGAGCCCAGACCCGCATCCAGTCTAACCCTTTGCCCCATCGGCCTTCAAGACAAAGCGCTACCAAGGCCTCGTACCGTGGCCGGTCGGTCTTAGCCGCCATTGGCCAAAGACGCGAGCTGATTCGACAGCCAGAACAAAAGCCTCACGCCGTCGGCGTAAAACCGCGGGCATAGGCCATCGTCTCTAAGGGGCTCAAAAATCGTAATCTCCGGGACGGAAACCCCGTCTTTATATCCAGGGTTCAGAGATCGATCGGACGCAACTTTGCTCAACACCGCCTAGCTCAGACTTCTCGGACGTCGCTATCTCAGTGGTTGGCGCTAATGCAATCTGTCATCCCTTAAGTTAACTTCCGTCATTAAAAGGGCTAGGGCACGGTCGTCCGAGAATGCGGCGCAAACCGCCCCAAGGGCGGAGATTCGGGATTAGCGCACGACTCAAGGCCATGCGCCTGCGTCAACCCTACATGATTAGAGGGCCTGTTTTCAATTTGGGCTGAAATGCAATTGGAGACGCAGGCTGAGAGGAATCCGTGGACAAGCCAGTCGGTCAAACCAGTGACAACAGATGGTATCCAAAATACTCAGCTTCGCTTGCGAGACTTCACCCAGACCGGCAATCGACACGATTCGCCATATGACCCTATACAAAAACGTCCCGCCTGGTTACGCTAAAATTGTAGGTCGATTGCAATAGCTACTGTATCATGTCGTGTAGTCAGCTGAGATCCCTTAAATGCGTGAGGACGGTATCCGATGGAGGAAACAACAACCCCTGTGCCGCGCTACCGACATTCCCGGAATGTCCTGGTTGAAAACGTCGAGGCCATGTGGCGCACTTGGGACGAGGCGGTCGTGCTGACGGACGAGTCAGGGTTCATTCTCACCTGTTCGCCTGCGTTCACGGCATTGGTGGGGTGGTCCCTGGATCAACTCCGAGGACACAAACCTTCCGTCTATGGGCTAGGATTAACGGATGCGGCGTTGTCCACCAAGATGTGGAACCAGCTCAAGACGGGACAACCCTGGCGCGGCGTATTGCAAAATCACGCACCGGGCGGATTCCGATGGTGGGGATATACCGAAATTTTTCCTATTCTTCAGGAGGCGACCATCGAAGGCTATTGGACTCGCGTACGTCGGGTCTTCTCCCACGACAGAAGGGGGCCGACAGTCTTCGACACTCCTTGGGATGGGTTAACCTTGCATCCCGTATTCCAACCTCTTGTGACCGTATCGGACGGCGTGCCATGGGCATTCGAAGTCTTGATTCGCCCGCAGTTTTTTGGTCAGACCGTATCGCCTACAGACTTTTATGCCATGGCCGAGTCGTTGGACATGGTGGACATCGCGGATAGCTGGGCGTTAGCCGCAATTAGTCGTGAGTTATCGACCCGGACTTGGCCTCGACAGTACCAGCTAACCCTCAACGTGCGCATGGCGACCTTGGTTCAGTCGGATTGGCTGGACCGGTTTCTGTTGGACAGTGGCATCCCGAGAGATTGCGTCATTATTGAAATTTCAGAACGAGATGACCTGCTGGTGGAAATTGGCGGATGGGGCGACTTGCGCGAACGCTACCCCGGGATCCAATTCGCCCTCGATGACTGGGGATCGGGGCACAACGATATGACCCGCTTGATCGATTTGCACCCCGAGTGGCTGAAGGTCGATCGGACCTGGTTAATCGAAGCACAGCACGATGCCGTCGCCAAAATATTCCTACACAAATTTGCGGCATGGATAAAAGATGAGATGCGGCAGACCAGGGTGATTTTAGAGGGCATCGAAACCCTGGATGACATCCTCCTGGCCCAGTCGTGTGGCATTACGTTCGGCCAAGGATATTTCTGGGGCCGTCCGGAGCCCTGGTCCGACATATTTTTATGGAAAGCTGGGCGAGAGGGCGTCTAGGGAATGTGACTCAGAGAGGAGGCTTCGAGATTTTGGATGAGGGCGGCCAGTTGGGTGATCCACGATCGCGGAAAACGGAATCCGTGTTCGTCGACCCCGGCCTCTATCTTACGGGGCATACGCTGGTGGACAATCAGCATCAGGAACTATTTCGGATTTTCGATCGCCTGTTGACATCGCCCGCATCGGAGGTAAGCGTCCATTTACGGTCGCTGAAGGACTACACCCAGTTTCACTTTGCCACGGAAGAGGCCTTAATGCGTGATGCAGGTATTCCAGATCTCCATGGGGTTCGCCATCGAACAGCGCATCGTCAGTTTGAAGAGTTCGTACGACAAGCGCAATCGCTCGCCCCGCATCATTCGGATTCGGTGCGTAGCACGGTCATCAGCTTTTTGGCTCAATGGTTTAGCAATCATATCCGCTATACCGACACTGCACTCCTACGAGAAATCAGCGGGCCCATCACCGCCTCCCATCAATTCCTCGGGGATGCACCGCCAGACCAGCCCGAGATGCTAGAGAGCTTAAGCCAACTTTGGGATACGACGGGGACCCAGCTTTTTCATCTGGTCGCGCAGACGGATCGCTGGGCGCGGTTGCACTCTCTCTACCGCGCCCTGGTAGGGAGCGTGGACGCCCTGCTGAATATCACCACGGAATCTGCTCTTTGGCTAAAATTTTGTGAAAACTTGACCGACGGAACTCCGTTTAATGCGGTCTGGCTGGGTCAACCCGGCCCGGACGGCCGATTTCGTGTCGTGGGTCGAGGGGGTCCGAACATTGCGCAAATCGATGAGGCGCGTCCGATACTATCCGAGAGCTCACAAGCCTCTTTAGTCGTGCAGGCTTGGCGCAGTCGGTCGGCGGTCTGGACCAACGACACGATGCACGATGATCAGTTGGCTCCTTGGCATGCGTCCTTTGCTCGGAATGCGTGGTATAGTCTCTTAGCGGTGCCGGTCGACCGGAATCAAGCCCCTTGGGCCGTGTTGGCGTTTTCTTCCGGCCAGCCCCATATCTTTGACACGAATACGGTGGACTTGTGTCGGCGCATCAGTTTGTTAGCCAGTCACGGAATCGATGCCTGGGACGTTCGTCAGTCGTTGCATGCGCAACAGCAGGAACAGGCACGGTTGGCTCGCACAGACGCCCTCACCCACCTCCCCAATCGGTTAGGAATGGAAGAATATTTAGCCCGAGCATTGGCCCAGGATCGACCATTTGTTCTAGCCTTGGCGGATTTGGATGATTTCAAACTGATCAATGACCAGTGGGGGCATCACATCGGCGATCAGGTCTTACAGGCGGTAGCAGTTCGTTTGCGGCGCGCCGTGCGTCAGGAGGATTTAGTATGTCGCATGGGTGGGGATGAATTTGTGCTGATTGTCCATTTTGATGGAGCGTGTAGTGCATGGCCACGGCAGAGCGATGGACTGATCCATCGCTTGGCCCGGGTGATGAGGGCTCCCTTGCGCCACCCGATAGGGGATGCCTCTATGCTCCCCCAAATGACTATGGGGATGGCGTGGTATCCACAACATGCTCGGACGGCCAGCGAATTATTGCGCCTCGCCGATAAGGCCATGTATGACGCCAAGCGCAACAAACGAGATCGCACCCAATGGTGGCACATGACCGACTAAGAGATCTTTCGAAGGGATCGCCACGTGACGGACCTTTTAGGTGAACATCCCCGTGATGAAGTCGCCTTCGGTGTGACCGATTTGCGGCTGAAATCGGCTTCGAGCCAGCGAATCGGGAAGCTCGCGCGCGGGCACTGGCGCATTTTACCCAGGTTGCATGAGGGTCGAGACATGACCTTGGATGAAGACCGAAGCCATGTCCGGTCCGGAAGGCATGGCGACACTCCGCAATATCGCCATCGGCTTAATCCGACGGATGAAATTATCCAATAGCCAACGCACATTCGAACATCTCGGGCGTCGGCCGGACTCAGGGTGTGCCCGACTCTTGAGCTAGCTCCTTCGTCGACTTTATCCATCGTGGCCTGCATTGTCCCGCCAGCGCGGCGGGCACTTTGCGATGCTTTCACCGCATAGACCACTGGACCTCACGCTCCAACACCGCTCCATTCCATCGCCAAAGCCCATTGGTGACAGTTGATTGGTTACAGTTGCAAGATAAATACTTTCACATGGAACTTTGGTGGCTACGAACCCTCCACCCTCTTCACGCAAGCACTTTGGCGTCGCTGCGTGCGCGTGCCGAAGGCGTCGGGCAAAAATCCTTCCCAGCCACCGACAATCGATGCGCTTTTAGCGAATCCCGAGCCTTGCCTTAGCTCGATCGATCCGGCGATAAGGCACGGGCCCCTTCAACTACATGCATTTCATTGTGAACGGCTAAACGATAAACCCCAGGTAGGTGTTCAACTGCCGCCAAGGCACAATCCATGACGAGGCACCAACCCTACGGGGGACAAAAACACCTGAACTTCCTAGGCCACCAGGCGAAACAAATCCGAGCGTTGGTCCAAGGTGCGACGATACCCTAGCTCCATCATCCGCGAAATTGCCGCTAGCGAGGTCATGGAGCCCTCAATGGGTATGCGGATGATGACCTTAGAAGCGGGGGCGACGGCCACCGTTTGACGGACCTGGGACAACTGACGAATCATCACCGCCATCGATTGGTAAATGAGACCAGACGCGCTTAAATGATGAACGGGCCACGGGGTGGGTTCGTCGATCCACACTCCAATCACCCGGTCGGCCCCGGCCATTATCGCTATATCGACCGGAAAGTCATCGCCGATGCCTCCGTCCACCAAAATCCGGTCGGCAATTCGCACCGGGGAAAAGAGGCCTGGCACGGCCGTCGACGCCCGCACGGCCACAGCCACGTCGACTGGTTCTGGTGCTTTAGCCACCGATAGAGACGTTGCCAGTGTCTCGTCAAACCAAGACTCTGGGGGTCCAAAAACCACGACGTGGCGTTGAACCAAATCGGTAGCGGTAACCCAAAGCGGGATCCTAGTCGATTGAAATGACCGTCCCTTTAACCAGGGGTCCGTCAGTGCCCAGAGACGATCGGCGTCCACTAAAAAAAGAGGCAGACGCCGCCGCCGCAGCGTTCTTAGGGCTAGTTGGAGCCAAGGTACGGAAAACATCTGTCGCGGTTGAGATGCCGCCATCGTTTGCATGCCCTCGGCATCCATTCCCGAGGCATAAAGTGCACCAATGAGGGCACCAGCGGAAGTGCCGACAATCATGTCAATGGGAATATGGAGTTCCTCCAACGCTTGTAAGGCTCCAATCTCTGCCACCGCTGAAAGGCCTCCTCCGCTTAGCACCAGCGCTGTCATCGCCATTCCTCCGTTTCTTCGCTCCTTCACCATACGCCTGTGCCTAAGGGGCGATGCCGATCTGTGCACACCAACGGGCGACGGGACATTGAGCACAGTCAGGGCGCACCGCGCGACAGACCCGACGGCCATGCAAAATTAACCAGTGGTGCGCCACGCTCCACGACCGCTTTGGCAAAATTTCCATTAGTTCTCTCTCGGTCCCCTCGGGATCTTTCGAACTGGCCCACCCCAGCCGATGCGTCACCCGAAAAACGTGCGTGTCCACCGCAATGGCGTCTGCCCCAAACGCATTGGACATGACCACGTTGGCAGTCTTTCGGCCGACGCCGGGTAATTTCATAAGCAGGTCCCGATCGGCCGGGACCTGGTTGCCGTAAGTCTCGCTCACAATCCGTGCCGTCGCCAAAATATTTCTGGATTTGGTGTGATATAGGCCACAATCGTGGATCAGCGCCTCCATCTCGTCCAACGAGACCTGGGCCAAGTGCTCCGCATCAGGGTAATCGGAAAAAATCCGCGGAGTAATCATGTTAACCCTTTTGTCCGTACACTGCGCCGACAACATGGTGGCCACGAGCAGCTGCCACGGAGTATCATAGTCTAGTTCGGTTCGGGCATTCGGATAAGTCTCGGCCAGGCGGTTCAATACCTGGCGCACCTTGTACGCACTCACCGTCACAGACCTCGTTCCTTTCTCGAACGTCATTTTTTCAAAGACCCGGTATTGCCCGTGGTGAGACCGCTGACCAGGTCACCCTTCTTCGGCAACCAAATAGACCCTGTGGTCCAGGTGGGACAGCACCCGGGCCCGATGCTCTTCAACCACAACGACATCTTCCAAGCGCACCCCGAATTGATCCGGTAGGTAAATGCCGGGCTCAATGGAAAAGGTCATCCCCAGCGCCATAGGCTCTCGATTGGATGCGGTGACTGAGGGCGGCTCATGCACCTCCAGCCCAATGCCGTGACCTGTGCGATGCACAAAATATGGTCCGAAACCCGCTTGTTGGATCGCATTTCGGCTAGCCTGATCCACGTCCCCGACCGGCGCTCTTCGCTGCACCGCCTGCATTCCCGCTTGACTGGCCCGCTCAACCGCCTCGTGAACCTCCAGGTATCGCTCCGTCGGCTTGCCATAATAAGCCATGCGCGTCATGTCCGAAGCGTAGCCGTCTTTAAAACAGCCAATATCCAGCAAGATCGGCCCGTGAGTTAGTCGCGTCGAGTCTGGGGTATGATGGGGATGAGCTGCATTGGCTCCAAAGGCCACGATCACGAAGGCATCGCGGTCGGCTCCCTCCTCGCTAAAGGCCCGCTGGATGAAGTCCGCTAAATCGGTCTCAGCCATCCCCGGTCGTATGGCCTCAAACGCTCGCTGCATGACCCTGTCGTTAATGGCCTGAGAACGCATCAAAGCCTGGATTTCGTCGGGATCTTTTTGCATGCGAAGAGGCGCCAACACTTTAGACGCGAGGTGCCATGCTACCGAAGGCCCTAATGCCGACCTCAAGATCTGGCTGTGGTCAAAGCGTGCATCGTCGCTGAGATAGACGCTCGGGTTGGAGAGCGTGGCAGCGAGGCTCTCCCATAGGGTACTCGCTGCTCGCACCGGATCCTCCGCATCGTCAAAAGACAACACTTCGATCTCAGGCGAGAGTTTGGTTCGAGCCTCTTCGGCATTGACTCCATTAATCAAAAGCACCGACCGCCGAGGACTTATCCACAAGATCGCCAGCCGCTCATCCGGTAGCGGCGACCATCCTAGCGAGTACCTAAAGTCGTTGCCGGGAACAATGGCCAGTACTCCACCGGTCGTTTCCAGCCTTTGCTGGATCGCCTTCATACGCAACATACTACACTTCACTCCTCGTTCCTCGTTCCTTGACTAATTTCTGCGTCCTATTTAACTGTTTAAGTATCGCACAGCGCCATGGCTTCGTCGACGGATCTTGAAGCCTGCTGAAACAGGCCAAATGGAACCCTGGCTTCGATTCAGTTTCATGATAATATGAAACAGATCTTTTCTGAACGAAGCTCGCTTGCGGCGCTAAGGCGATTAGGGCACCGCGGTCGTTGCTCAAAAAAAGGTGGGGGATAAGGATGCCGGAGTCGAAGCAGTCGGTTAATCGAAAACTTTATCTTGGTCTAGGAATCATCATCCTTATTGGCCTCATCATATGGGCCGCGGTCTCCCATCAGCAGGCCAGCCAACCTGCCGCACCTCCCTCAGCCCTCTCCCAAGATCCATTAAGAGCCCCTCGAGCCAGCCACCGTTTGCGCCTGGGTCCCACCCAAAAAGTCCACCCTCAGGCCATCTCCCTGCCCGGAGGCCAGCTCCAAGCCGCCGATTGGTTCCTCCCGCTGTCGCCGTCCTCGAGCGTGGCGTATGTGCTCCATGACGGACAATCGCGTTGGCTAGTTGCGGGGACTAGGCGCTCATTTCCTTCCATGCCTACCGACCCTATTGGCACACTGGCGGTCACCGTCGATGGCAGGGCGATGGCTTGGACGACGACCACCGGCGTCGACGATGTCACCTGGCCTTCAAAAACCCCTAAGTTTATTGCAAAAGCCACTGCCCCAAGTTTTCAGTCCGGGCACGAACTGTCCTATATTCTGAAGGATGGCGTATTCTGGAGAATCGTCATGGGAAGCCATCATTACACTCTGGCTGGGCTCGGCCAGATTTTTTCGCATCCGTTCATCGATGGCGGCGTGGCTTACGATGACCACGGTCACCTTGGTTATGTCCTTGTGGCTCACGACACCCGGCACCTAGTGGCGTCAGTCGATGCCGCCCATTGGTCCACCCCGCTGAATGCTGGCAGCCTGTCCGATGGTGGAATGTACTTTCTCCTGGCTCAGCACACGCCCATCCCCAGTTATCTTCTCGTGGTCGACCAACGCGGTTGGATTGGCTACTACGACTGGCAATCGCCAACCATCCCCGAAATCGGGTCCGTGCATGGGGTCCTGGCGCTCACGTATCTAGAGCCCAACGGCCAACTAGTCATCCTCAAAGGGCATCAGTTGGTCCCTCTCAACGTTTACCCAAATCTTTTTAGTCTTGGCCCCAGGGGCTTGGTTTGGCAATCCGCGAACGGCCAGTTCAGACAACTTTCAGAGCTCCCCTAAACCATACTGCAAAAGGCCCGCTAACTCTCGAAAATAGCGAAGACGATGCGCATAGGGCAGGGTGGATCGGCGACTGGGATTGGGCAAGACCACATCCCACGTACCAGGAACTGTCACCAAGTCCTGCAGTCCCCAAGACACCTGGCAAGATGGCGGCAATCCCCGATAGGCGCGGTAAATGTCCTTGCCTAAAAATCCGCTGACCTTAGGATGAAATTCCAGTAATTTACGGTGTAAGGCTTCGCCTCCACGGCGCATCTCGTCCAGGGTTAAATCCGACGAACCCAGTGTCATTCGGGACACCACATTGGTGATGCCAATGCCCCAATAGGGCAGCAATCCATCCTGATCCGCAGTCAGCCGCTGAGCGGTCAGACCGGAGTCATAAAGCAGTGCCCAGAAATAGTTGCCAGGCCCAGCAAAATGATGGCCGGAACGCTCAGATGCTCGGCCCGGATTATAGCCTACGAAAATCACCTTCATGTCGACGCCCACGATATCTTGAACCACTAGATCGTCCCCCAGGGTCTGAACTGCTGTGTGCGGCCACCCTACGTTCGCTAAACCCATGTCCCTCACTTGACTTCATTTTGGATCTGTCGTCATATCAGAGTCCGCATCCAGTACCAGGGCCTTAACCGCCCGCATTCCACTGGCAAATGCGACGACCAAGCTTCGATCGCAAGTGGGCTCGGCCGCATCCCCAATCAAGCGTACGCGATGCGGCATTTGGGTGAAAGCCTGGGCCAGATCCGGCGTCAAATCGGGTTCCATGCCAATTCGGACCAATACATGACTGACATCCAAAGATTCGACTCCTAATGGGCCCTGAATCTCGACTCGCACCCTCTCCCCCTCCGTAGGGCGGACCGCACAAACTCGACTGGGCATTCGAACATCGGCGCCGCTCATCATCAGACGTTTCTGAAAGCTACTCCGAGCCCGCAGCACGGAACGCCAATGGACGAGCACCGTCGGAATGTTTGCTTCGGCTAAACGGCTCGCAGCTTCCACGGCCCGATCACCCCCACCGACGACCAGCACCCGATCCCGGGGTTGGGCAGAAGCCAGAATCTGGCTGGTCGAAGTGTCGGCAAGCCCCTCGATTCCTTCCGCCTCCAACTTGCGACCGCGAACTCCAGGCGCATAAATCATCCGCGAACTGGCAATCTCCCCCCCATCAGCCAAGACTAGGCGTTGGCCAGTAAAAGACACGGCCTGACAGCCATATTCCACGGAAATATTCAAATCCTGCAGTTGTTTTCGCAACCGATCCACCAGTTCTGGGGCCAGAATCTCTGGAAGCCCCGGCAAATCCACGATGGGAAGGCTAAAGTCAGTCAACTGGCCCCCGAGGCAGCGACTCCTCTCAAAAATCACCGGCTCCCACCCCATTCGTTTAGCCCAGATAGCGGCTGAAATCCCCGCCGGTCCCGCACCTACCACACATAATCTCGTCCTTGTCACCTCCACAATGGTGAGGCTTGTTCCGATGCGCTTAATGGTGCTGAGGAATTTAAGCGATGCGATCGTCAGAATGGATTGACCATCCCGTGGTCAATCATTGAGGGAGTGAAACCAAAACTTGAGGCCAAAGCCCACTGGATGCCTAGCCAAAACCGTCACTCGAATCGCGGGCGATCGTCCTCTACCGCTTTGTCACACCCCTTTACAGCCTCCCTATCCATGGTATCATCTTACGGCTATGTGCAAAATGTGGTTGGATTTCGTCGTTTCCTGGCTAAGTCTCGGCACTACCGACCTAGGTTGGAATATGCGATTCGTATTGGCTGTTGGCGCTAATGCTAATTGTATCACTTCGACTAACACACCTGTCATCCGAGAAGACGGCCATCTCGACCTTGAGAGGATGAGGAGGACCCCTAAAGACCAGCCCCATGGGCTGTAATTCCCGTTTGGCCGTTGGCTGAAATGCACAGCCTACGCCAAACGCGAATGTCTGATGGAAGGAAGAATGCTCGGAGGTAGGTCCTCGGGTATCACACGAGGAAAACCATGAAAACGGAAGCCATGATGACAACGTATTGAGTCAACCTAATGCCAAAAAAGGTTAGCTTCAACATATTGGCGGCCTGCTACCCTACCGCTGGTTGGAATCCGCTGACGACGCGCCATACGAACCAAGGTCAACCACAGACGCTACTGTGCTAACGCCCCCGAACCCAGCTTATTCGCGCCGTTAAGTATTTTAGGCTTCCGTTGTGAAGACATAACTCTTTATGGAGACTAGCATGGGGAGTCCCCATTGAGGCAACGACACTGCCCCCTTCACGAATTACCTTCGGTAGGTCAGGGGTCGGGCCGGAGAAACTGGCGCACGGTTTGATTGAATTCATCCGGTTGCTCATGCCATGGCAGGTGGCCAGCTCGATTGATGAGCCGGACAGACACATGCGGCCATTGGGATTGCAACTGAAACGCCTGCTCGATCGGCTCGAAGTCTTGGCGCCCATATAGTACGAGCGTACCGAAGGCTGGGCGGCAACGGGTAATAGAAGTCGCCCAATCGATTGCCTGGGCTGAGGCGTTCACCAGTTCATGGACCGTGAAATTTGTGCGGTCTTCGGCGGTTGCATACGCGGAGACAAAACGCACCGCGGCGAGCGCGTCGTAAAACCACCCCCGCGCGCGATACACCATCGCCTGCGTATGGAGGTCCCATGCGCGCTGGGTATCACCCTGCGCCAGGGCCTCTCGACGAGCGCGACCCAGTGTCGCGAAGTCCCTCCGCTCGTTCGCGGTCAGGGGTCGCATGAGATTGGCCGATGCCACGGCCGCAGCCTCGTCGCTTAACGGTCCCATCCCAATCAGGACAAGATGGGACACGCAGTCCGGATGACGCATGGCATACAACAGGGCCAACATGGCTCCCCAAGAATGGCCGACCAAGCGCAGTCGGGGGACTCCGAGAATCTCGCGCACGTGATCGAGGTCACGCACCAGCGCATCCACGGTCAGTGTCTGAGGCGAGAGGTCATGAACGGATTGGCCCGTCCCGCGCTGGTCATAGAGCACACACCGGTACTCGGTGGCAAATTCGGCCGCCACCGGTCTGAGGTACGCATGGCTATCGCCCGGGCCTCCACTGACAAACACGACAGGGTCCCCTAAACCGGCCGCAAAGTAGGCCAAACGCCCGCCGTCAAATTCCTCAAAATAGCTTGTCCATGGAGTTCCATCGGCCATGCCTCGCATTCACCTCGCGAATTCACTATAGCCACCGCGTGCCACATTGGCAAAGGGGCCATTGAGAAATTCCGATACAACCTGCTGGAACTTTTGGGACTCCTCAATCGAGGAAATGTCTGGCAGAGTCGTGTTCGAGAATGGCTACCGAAAACGGTGTGGCTTAAGTCGCTCTCGCCCCCGAAACCAGATGATTCAGTGCATTACTCATTGGCGTGTGCTGTAGTATTTTGCGCACGTGTCTCCTGGTCCCATCGCAGGGCTCGTTGTTCCAGAGCCTGCGTAGATGGTTTTTTGGCGCGACTGTAGTCCCGCGTATCATTCCACCGTTGGGCCAGCGTCTCTTTTAATTGGCCGTATCGCTCCCCTTCCTCGGGATGCGCTCTCCGGTAGTCTCGGACGGCGAAATGCCGGGCGATCTGCAGACTCCCGACTTCATACCCATGGATATGATGGGTCCGATTGTCTCCGCCCTTCCGAAACAGGCGTCTTTCGGGAATACCCCATTCGCCGGCCACGTCATATCCGAGCGCCGCCATTTCCTCATTACACGCATCGATTTGCTCAATGCTTTGAACGATGCACATCATGTCGATCACGGGCTTGGCCGGCAAAGCCGGTATGGGCGTGCTGCCAAAGTGCTCGAACGTCACGACGTTTTCACCGAAAATCCGTCGAAGCACAGCGGCTTCCCCCTCGAACATGCGAGCCCAATTTTCACTATGAGCCGTGAGTCGAACCTTCAAGACACATCTCCTCATGGCTGGGGCTCTCGTGTTTATCATAGCAACCCGGGGCTGAAGGCGTGGCTGCTGGCGCTACAAAGGAAAGGAGACGGCCGAATCGGGCTCATGCAGCTTCGCCCCCGTATCTCCCGTAGGCATGGTGAAACAGGGAGCGGGACTAGTTCTCAGGGACGACCAGGGTTTGTTTTTTATTCTTCTGGTTCCGGAC
The DNA here is from genome assembly GCA_023475835.1 of Bacillota bacterium. GTDB lineage: Bacteria > Bacillota > Sulfobacillia > Sulfobacillales > Sulfobacillaceae > JAMCVM01. Next base: position 23,694 of record JAMCVM010000234.1, read on the forward strand.
TGGGAGCGTTCTCGCTCCGTAATTGGTTTTGGATTACGGGCAGGTCATAACGCACAACGTCCCACACGGTCTCTAGGTCAACATCCGCATAACCGTGAATGAGGACGTTTCTTAATGCCCTCAAACGCCGTGCCTCAAGTTCCGGATGGGATTGGCGAAATTCCTCCGACAATCGTCCCGCGGCTTCCCCCGCAATTTCAAGCTGCCGAATAATGGCGGATTGGGTAAACTCATCGGCCATGAATTCCGCGCGCGTGATCCGATCGGCCCACTGGATGGCCTTCGCGATGGCATCCAGGATGTGTCGAACGTACAGTTCTTCATGATGGCGCGACATAAATGGTTTGCGCCTCCCGTAATACGTCCTCGCGAATCACGGGGTCCAGTAAGTGCGGTTTCACGAGGTCGACGGAACGGCCCCAGACATCCTCCAACGCTAAGAGGAGATCAATCCATCGCAGGCCGCGGGCGGATGAATCCGGTCGCAAAGTACAGAGCACATCGATGTCGCTCTGACCGTGGAAGTCAGCCCGTAGCACGGACCCGAATATCCGAAGATCTTGGACGCCAAACTCCTGGCAAATCTTCACGACCTGATTAAGATGCAAGTCTATCGGCAGATTAGACCGCGGAATAGCCACAAAATCGTTCCCCCTACCTCGTCCCGTTCGACAATTTTTGGTTCACACAACAAGGTGTCCACCATAGGCGACAACCCATAGAAGGCTCCAGATAAATAATAACAGAAAATTATGCTAGGTCGCGATCCGGCCCGTTAGCGCATTAAGAACCCCGATTCACACACCTCGTCCAACTATATTTTGCACAATACAGAGGATTATTTCGAAAACCAAATCCACCACGTTTTGCACAAAACAGGCCAACTCCGTCGATATGAAGCAGAAGACCATTCAACCGTAGATTGCATATAGCCCATCTTACTTCACTGCTGACTTCTAGCTTGCGAGAAGAATCCCCTGGTTCGTTGCCGAAGAATAGATGGATCTAATATTATCGTCTTTCGACTCCGAGGGAGCACTCACGCCCCCTGTCATTTTCCCGTTCGCATCTAGGACGGCTCCAACCAAGACCTATGCTTGGAGAAGTTCTGTTCTGTTCTGTTCTGTTCTGTTCTGTTCTGTTCTGTTCTGTTCTGTTCTGTTCTGTTCTGT
>JAMCVM010000234.1:24875-26426 GCA_023475835.1 Bacillota bacterium
AACTCGCCCTCCGCTACACCACAAAACGCCATCGATCGGCCCCGTGCTGTCAGAATAGAGAGAAAAGTTTTGGGTGATTAAGGACTTACGTCGTCGGGTACTATTGTGTTCAGATGCGGACGCGTTTGTTAGACGTTAAGTTCCCTCGCTTCTTACGATTCCACTTTGGCGATTTAGGCAACCGTATTGAGACTTTGCAATTGACGTCCCAAGAAGGACCCCTCAAACAAGTCTTTGAGGACGGCATATTGGGGCGCACCGGGAGTCTGTCGTATCGTCGACCACAAACGCTGAATTCGACGCGACGGTTTTTTGCGGACTGGTCAACGTTTGAAGGCGTTTCACCATCCCGTATAGCATCGATCGCCACGGAACGAGTTCGTTATTTTTCAAGCGATAGATAGTATCCTTCTTCATCTCGGTGATCCGTTTAAAGTCACTCACAAACAAGCTATGGACACTGTTGACCTGGAGGAACGGGAGCACCAGCATCAAGGTCATAATTGCGACCACACTATAGCCTTGTTGCTTCTCGAATCCCGCGTTCCGCACGATAGATCGCAATTTGAAGGTCTGGGCAGTCTCCATTCACACGCTCGTCATCGAATAGTGGTGTTTCTCTAGAATTTTTCCGATCTCCGAAATCTCTTGGCTCATGATAACCCCCCATTTTAAGCTCATTTGGATCATTGTCTAATTATACCAAAATCCCAGTATCCATGCGGGTTTCCGCCGCTTTTTGTCGGCGCTAAATGGCGAAGATTCCTGATGTTTTGATGGTGCGAAACTCAAGTAAGACAAATGTGTGAACATCCTTTTTTTGACTTTTGGCCTTCCTAATCGTTAGTCGCGCCGGTTCTTCGCTCATCTGATTTCTCCTTTGCACAGGAACCCCCCTGTTTTGTCTACTTCACCCTTGGGCCCTGATCACCACCTCGAGATGTCCTATGGATTTCTCCCGGGGCCATCGCCTAGATTTCCTTGGCGCTGCCGCTTCCGAGACTTCCCTCGGCACCCTAATCGACCGCGTCGGCCTCACCATCGATGGCGGAGCCCATCTGCACGATCCGCTGATCCACAACAGTTTCCCATGCTGCTCCGCCGCACCCCGCCGCATGAACAATTCCTTTATTCTGTCTGCTTGACTGCCGCTCTCAGCAGGGTTCAGGGTGGTTGGTGTCGAATCCTTGGCTGCGCTCCCATGGGGAGGTCGAATCTTCTGTGGTCTTACGAGGCCGATGAATCGTTTGATCCGGACCGCCATGGGCACCTCACCTTGTTGCGAGCCTTCGGCTGAGCACGCGGAACAGAGTCCTTTTCTCTCTTCCCTTACGGAACCCATGGCCCTCATGTGAGTAGCTTCGCTGAAGGAGGCTATGCCATGGACGTCGTGTTTGCCCGCTGCGCGGGCCTCGATGGGCATAAGAAGACCGTTGTGGCCTCGGTGTGGATCCGGACCGAGACCGAGACGCTTGAGACCATTCAAACCTTTTCGACCACGACCGAGGATCTCCGTCGTTTATCTGCGTGGCTTGCCACGCAGGGGGTCAC
>JAMCVM010000115.1 GCA_023475835.1 Bacillota bacterium
GTCCTCTGGCTCGTCCTCGGATGCATCGTTTCAATTCCTCATAGGTAGGCTACGAACCCATTTTGCCCTGATATACCGCCATTTGTCAATGAGGGCTCACCGAAAGAATAGTTAACCGGAAGACAAATAAAACCCTTGGATCCATTATAGGACGGGAGTTTCCGGGTTTTTGGACGTGTCGTCGATCCCCCGGGTTTTTTGCGCTATTGGGGATCGACGACAAAAATAGGCGACTACCAAATATCATTTTCGTCGGATTTCGGGGTGCCCAGACTGATGCGGTCGGAATAACGTTGTGAGCGCCAGAGATAGAAAATGATATAGTCGTCCGCTGGGTGGATGACTCGTTCCAATTCTTTTCTGAGCATCTTAACTTTCGCTTCAGACAATTCGCCTTCAAATACCGAGTTTTGCACCCAGGTCAAATACTTTCGGCATATCTTTAGGATTTTGGGATCGCGCTTTGCTCCCGCATCATACACGAGGATTACGAACATAGCTGGTTCCTTACCATTGGGCAACGAACGCTTCGTACTCGTGTTCACCGAGAAAATGTTTCTCAAGTTTATAAAGTTCCATGCGGATCAGCCGCCGATAGGACACGGGGCGTTTGCTTTGGCGAGTTTTAATGATGGTACGGAGACGTTCATCGTACGCTTCGACAAAGTGCTTGCGGGCTGATTCGGACATAATTAGCCCGCCCTTCTGCTTTTCAAAGTCTTTTAGAACGATGACCCGCTTGCCAATTAGGGTAAAGATAAGTCGGTCGACAATAATCGGTTTGAAGATTTCCGCCACGTCCAAATTGAGAGAGAACCGGCGATCATTGGTGGAATGGAGATAACCCACGCGGGGATCAAGATGGGTCTTATAAATTTCCCCGAGGACCGAGGTGTACATCAGAGAATTGCCAAAACTGATGAGCGCGTTCAACTCATTGGTGGGCGGGCGTCGACTTCTTTTCTGAAAGAGAAACCCGGTCCCGTCCAAGATGGTATCGAACCCCTGATAGTACCGTTCTCGAATATTGCCTTCGATGGCCATCAATTCAGGCACGTTACTAACGAGATCGGTCCGTCGTTCTAGTCCTTCGATGTCCTGAATAACCGCGGCGACATCCTTGCCACGGTTCGCATAATACCGAAGCACCCGTAAGATATTGGCTGCCGCCCCTTGCACGAAGGCCCGCGCAATCAGAAACCGTCGAGCTTCGTCCAAATAGTATTCCACTTGGCGCAGAGTCATATAGCCCGAATTATAGTGCTCCCGAGGATAAAAAGAGCCCATGTAATAGCCGTAGTGATTGAAGTAGTGCAGGATGATTTCCTTTTGGGACAGGAATTCTAAGAACCGTTTGTTGAAGTCCACTTCGCCGTGGACGACGATTTCTCTCACTGATTCCACAGGCAGATAGCGTTTGCCATTGTCTCCTTCGAAAAACAAGGTATTGCCCTTGCGATGAAAGCTACCATTCGAAAACACTTGCAGCGTTCGTTCCACCAACCATCCCTCCGTTCTCTCCGTCTCCCAAACTATCCCTAGCCTAGAGACCTGGTGCATAAGTCCCAAAACACCGGATCGAGGTCCCTGAAACCCGCGTGGTTGTGATCCCTGAAAGATGATTTTTCGGGTTTCGCACCAGGCTCCTAGTCGGTCCAGCAAAAGTCGCGGTACGCGCACTGCCGACACCAAGGAATGCGCTTCGGTGGAGGCGGCAGTTTCGTCGCCACCAACGCGGCGATGGCCTCTCGGGTCTCTCGAATGGTGCGGCGCCAAGCATCATCCAGGATGAGCGTTTCTCTTCGGTGTTCTTCAGGAAAACGCAGTTCACCTTGAGCAGGTACCCCGCGTTCTTCCAAGTCCATGAGGTAATTGGCCAACTGCAGGCGAGCGCTGTCAATGGCCCGACTCGATTTTTTTATCTCGACTACGATGAGGCTGCCATTGTCCGCCACGACGCGATCCATTTTATTGACTCCGACGCTAACTTCATCGCCATCTCGAGAAAACGCTCGTTCGTGGAGGAACCGTCCATATTCCAGGTTGTCATCATCTTCGTCAGGGGTGATGGCGTGCGCCATCAGCCAGACCTCCCGCTGACAAATGGCGTAGTACCAAATCCAAGTACCCCCGATGGCCAGCGGTTGAGGTCCTTCTGTAGGCTCCTTCTCCTCGTCGTGGCTCACCACATCACCGCCGTTTCCAATGTCTCGCGAATGAACCACTGGCCAAGCCCCAAGTCTTTGGAGTAGTCGTACGGGTCCGTCAGGCTTTGAACACTCCGCTTCGGGTCGGCCACGGTGACCGTCTTTAAAATCTTAAATGGCAGCGAGGTGACAAATCGACCAAACAAGTTCAAAAAGCGCTTGCGGTCGATAAAGGACATCGCGTACGTGCTCGGATCCAAAAACATCGCATACAATTCGTCAACGTGCACGTGAAACTGATTCATTAAAGCCTTGGTGTCTTCGTCTATCCACAGGTCGGGTTGGTCTTGAGGGCCAGCGACCGCAACGAACACGGGATATCTTGGTGGAGAAGCACCGAAGGGCTCCAATCCGCCCAATTCACTCCAAGTGCCCGACGCCGCCCGCTTGATCTTCTCGAGCCCCAGTTCATAACGATTGCGCTCAAAGAGATCGCCGTAATACTGGGCGAGCGCGTGATCCACATCCGATTCCAAGAGCACGGTTCCCCCCGTCAGAATGGCGTCGGTGACGTCGCGGGCTACGCGATCCCGATACACCATCGGGCGGGTATTCGGGCCATCTGGCCGCACCAGATCAAATACGACGAGTTCTCCTTGGGAGCTCTGACCATGGCGATTGACTCGACCGGCCGCTTGGACGACGGAAGGAACAATGGGTCGAGCGCGAAATATCTTTTGAAAGCTGAGATCGACTCCTGCCTCCAGAGTCTGTGTGGCGATGACTAAGACAGGCTTTGAACACGAGCATTTTATCATGTGCTCAATGCGCTTAATCTGGTAGCGCTTATGCACGGCGTGCATGGCGCCATGGACAGTGACGACCATGATGTCGTGGTATTTGCGCGCCTGCCAGGCTTGGTACAGACGCGCGACGTCGCCGATGGTGTTGACAATGATTGCGACGGAGTGCACGGTCTGCAAATCGTCGAATGCCGCTTGAATGATTTCTTCGATGTCCATGGGCTGTTCTTGGACCCGAATGCGAAAGCGGCTGGCTTGGCTAGGCAGCAGGCGCGAAATGACTTTTCGCGGTGCGTCTCTCAGCATGGCGTGCTCATCCGGAGGCACCGTGGCCGACATGATGAGGATCCTTGCGTTTAATTGGCGGCAGGTCGTCTCCATCATCAGCAAGAAGGCGTTCCAAGCGGCCGCGTCCATAATTTGGGGCTCATCGATGACGATGGCCGCATTTTCCAAAGCAATCAGCCGCATACTTTGCTGCGCCGAATGGGGGAACAAGGCACGAAAAATTTGGTTAAAAGTCGTCACCACAATCGGAGACTGCCAGGATTCCAATAGGAGCAGCGGGCCTTCGGCTAACCCGTCAGCGGGGGGAGTGTCGATTTGAGGTAAGGCCAAGTGGTGTTGTTCCATCACCTCGAGGCCGGTGGCTTGGCGAATGATCCCCGCGTTTTGTGAAACGATGGAGAGATAGGGGGCCACATAAATCAACCGCCGCAGTTGGTATTGGGCCACGGCGCGAAGACTATGGACCAGCGACACCCAAGTCTTGCCGGTACCGGTCGGCATTTGCAACAGGGTGAGCCGGGTGCTGGACTCGGCGAGCTGCGTCAACACTTCATCTTGGATTTCGCTGCGGAAGGTCGCCATCTGAGACCCATGGTCGGCGATTAGCGTCGCCTGGACCTGCTCCCGGTAGGTATCCAGGCGGTTTAGCGCCTGACCGATGGCATCGGGGTCAAGACCCGGATCGTGGTCGATGGCCGCCGCATCAAAGCGGTCGGCTGCGATCAACCGACTGGTAGGGATTCGTAAAGCCGCATCAGCGGCTTGAGCCACGTCGTCAATATATTCTAACGTGGTAAACCACTTCCGCCAGGTTCTTGGCATGGCAACCAAGGCCTCTTTTACGACGGAGGCGCTGGTTGGAAGTTTAGCATATTGAGGGACATGTGCCTGCAAAAACCTGGCGACGCCCGGCCAGTCCACCTCGTCGAATGCGTCTGGCTGAAAGCCTCCCATCCACGGAGGGACATCGTCGAGATCGCCGAGGACGCCGTGATGGTGGGCGATGTCCCGGCAAAGCAGCATGACAGGGAGCCTCAGGTCCCGAGGAGGATTCGAGTTCTGAATGAGAAAGAAAAACAGTAACGATCCTAAAAAGGCGTGATTGGTGCCGGGGCCCTGTCTCTGAATGTAGCGCTGCCAACTCCCCCGGGCCTTGCCCACGTCGTGCAGCAATCCGGCCAGGATCAGCCAGTCCTGAATGAACCCGCCATCCCCCTGCCCAAAACCACCTGCCGTATCTCCGACATGGCGCAAGTGGTCGGAGAGCAGATTGATCCCCCGCGGCCCTGGGGGGCGGGCAATCGCGGCCTCGAACCGGGGCACGGATACCGTTTTCGGCATCAACACTCCACTCCTTCTCCTTACCAGAGGGCCACCGATCCCGACGCCTTTGGCAGGCGGGCTAAGATTAAGGGATGATCGGCCGGGGGTGGGCCGAGCGTGACATGAAAGGGTCGGTTATGTTCTTCATACAAGAGGTTCATCGTGCCCGCAAACCGTCGCTGGGGAAGCGCACGATATAACAGGCCGCCCACCCGGCCAAAGGCGTGCCCCGGTTCCGGCGCGACCGCTGCGACCCAATCGGTCGGAATCACCGTATGACATTCGATATCCATATTGGGGGCCATGGCCACCGGCTCTGAATCCACCAGATCCACAAAATCTGGCACCACCGGAGCGAAGGCCGAGCCCAGGTAGGTAGGGAACACCGCTTGGTGATTTCGAATGCGATCGGTCAACTCCTCCACCCAGCACCCCGTGTAGAAGATGCGATAATGGGGGTGGATGACCAGTTCGATGGCCGTGGGCCGGTTAAACGAGGAGCCCGACTCCAAAAACCCCTTGCCCAGCATCGAGAGTTGTTGGACTCGAGTGGCGACGGGCCGCAACAACTGCAGGCCCGTCCACGCGTCTTCCGGCCAGGCTTCGACCCCCATTACCGCTCCCAATAGCCCGCGCAGAGCTGTGCGGGTGATGAAGGGATAACTGGCATGGGTCGACGTCGTATCGGGCCGACGAAAGTGGGCCAACGAGGCCTTTAAATCAAAGATCAGAAGGGGGAGGGGGTAGTTGCTCGATGCCATCACCGCACACCCTGGACCCCTGGAAGATCTCCCTGCACTTGCAATTCGGGTTGATGCCACCAACGGACGCGAGCAATTTGCGCTTGATGGTGGGCCAGTCGCTCGGCCAGGCCTGAGAGATCGAGTACGATATCGGATAGCCGGGTGGGCGATTCGTTGCCCGCACTTAACCGGATGTTTTCTTCGAGATAGCCTAGACGGAAAAAGGGATCATGATACTCGACATGCAAGAGAAAGAGAGGGGATTGCATGCCCCGGCCTCGGGCTTGGCGCTGGAGCGTGCCTTTCCACAGCGCTTCCAGCAACACTTCCACATCATCTTGGCTCAATCCAGTTTTCTCCGCTAAGGTGGCATTGATGATCCCGGGCATGGCATAGACGGCAAACGGCGCTATCCAGGTTGTCCAAATCGTGCCTTGGGTTTTGCCAGTCTGGCTGCCGTCCTCTTTTTCACTGGTGTCAGCAGAGGGCATGACGACCGTGCCTTGTACATACCGGGTTTCGACCGGATGCATAGAGTGGGCCCACCCGAATTGCACCGGGCCGGTAACAGCTCTGAAGCATGATATTGCTCCCCCTTGCCTAGCAAGGGGTTCGAGGCCTCGGTCAAAAAATTAACCGTCGGGGGGGCTGGTATTCCATTTTCGTCTGTGCCATCATGGTACGTACA